>CAZISX010000036.1:12257-13667 GCA_964542005.1 uncultured Spirochaetales bacterium | reverse complement strand
AAATTCTTAATATCTTCAATAGAAACCTTGTAGCCGCAAAGGTGAAGAAGTGAGTATAAAAGCATTGAGCCGTGACCTGCTGAAAGAATAAATCTGTCACGGTTTTTCCATGATGAATCTGCCGGATAGTGCTTCATCTGTTCTGCAAAAAGTGTAAAACCCATTGGAGCCGCGCCCATAGGAAGACCGGGGTGTCCTGATTTTGATTTTTCGATAGCATCTACAGAGAGCATCCGGATAGAATTTACCGCAAGCTCAACTATTTGATTTTTTTGCATAATATTCTCCTGAAAAAAGTTATTTACCTATGTTAAATCGGGTGTTATAAATGCCTGATACAAACATTTTACAGCATCGCTCATTTTCTCTCTTTTTACCAAAAAACTTATTCTAAACGAGGTTGTATGGATACTTCCAAGTGAAACATTGTTTTTCTCAAGAAGCGATAGTGCGGATAAAAGATAGTCATATCGCTCATTTATCCCAGCACCGACAAGAGAGACCGCAGCATAATCAGAGACTATTTCAAGCATCATGCCAAATCTTTTTTCCATCTCACTTAAAACCGATTCCAAGTGATAATTCTCTTTTTCCGGAACAATAAAACTTCCTGAAAAACCGGAATGCTCTTTCCTGAAACTGATTTGTTTTACTTTGAGAGATTTTTCATTGGCAAAAGAAATTGCTTCGTGCAAATTATTTAAAGATTTCAATGAGAAAGAGATTAGTGTAACCTTTTCTTCAGATGCAATTCCAACAATTCTAGGCTTAATTCTGCCTTCAAGATTTGTGATTAAAGTCCCCTCTTTTTCTGGCTCAAACGAACTTTTACTATAAATTGGTGTGTTTTTGATTTTACCAAATTCCATTGCTTTTGGATGAAGAACTTTTGCGCCAGCCTCCGCCATCTCCTGCATCTCTTCATAACTCATAGAATCAAGTTTTTTAGGATTATCAATAATTCGCGGATCTGCGGCAAAAACACCATCAACATCAGAATAAATCTCACATTTCAGAGCATCAAGCGCACTTGCCAGAGCAACAGCAGAAACATCACTGCCGCCTCTGCCTAAGGTCGTAACCTCTTTGGTAAAACTTACCCCCTGGAAACCACTGACCACTACCACAAAATCTTCTTCAAGTGCTTTAAAAACCCTGTAAGGTCTGATTTCTATAATTCTTGCATTTGTATGATTGTCATCTGTAATTATTCCAGCCTGAGAGCCTGTCAGAGAAAGAGCTTTTCCACCTTTTGAATTAATTGCCATTGCAGTAAGAGCAGCAGAAATTCTTTCACCGCTTGTTAAAAGCATGTCAAGCTCACGAAGATTCTTCTCTGGAGAAAAATGGCTCGCATCATTTAAAAGAGAATCTGTTGTTTTTCCCATTGCAGAAACAACAACAACTACC
>CAZISX010000036.1:1569-12247 GCA_964542005.1 uncultured Spirochaetales bacterium | reverse complement strand
CCCTCTTGTTTTTTCTTTAAAATAAGGTCTGCAACAAAGTCTATTTTGACTCGGTCAGAAAGAGAAGAGCCACCAAACTTCAGAACAATTATATTATTCATAACAATTTCTTTCATCGGATTCTGACATCTTCCCAAAAAGCAATCTCTCTTCCATCATCGCCCCAGACAGAAAAGCCATACTCTCCACCAGAAATATTTGTGACTGTCATTGTTAAGTCAAAATAACAGTAAGCATTCCCTGCTTTTTTGAATTTTTCTTTCAAATTTATGTTTTCTTCATCGCCATCAAGAAGAAAATAGGCTGCACCGGACTCATAGCTAAAAACACCCTGATTATCTTCAATTCCGGCAATTGTTCCTTCAGGCATATAAATGTTTTCATGCTTAACTACAATAGTTTTTCCGTCAATCTTGTAAGAAATTTTTTCCTCACCACCATCAGCTCTGCAAGCGGTTTGGTAAATATCGCCTGCCGCCACCATCGGAGTTTTGTATCCTTCCTTATCTCCACAAGAAACAAGAAGAAAAAGTGCAGCGCAACAAAAAATTATTTTTTTCAAGATCAAGCTCCTTTTTTGGTTTTGTTTATTCTCGCATCCCGCTCATTAGCACTAAAAACACATCCGCAATAATCCTGTCTGTAAAAATCAAACTTCTTTGACAGCTCTACCGAACGATTATAATTCCATTTTTCGTCAAGAAAACTGATTCCAAATTTTTGGCCTAAAGCAAAAGATATCTCTTTTATCCAATCATTATTCTTGTGCGGAGATATGGAAAGAGAGGTTGCAACAAATGAACAGCCATTTTCTTTAGCAATTTCAAAGCTTTTCAAAAGTCTTAAATAATAGCAAAGCCAGCAGCGCATCCCTTTTTCTCCTGTATGAGAAAGAGGCGAAATCATTTTCCCCCAAAAATCAGCATCATATTCGCCCTCAATCAAAGGAATTAATTGATTAAAAGAGGAGGAAAGCTTTCTTGTTTCTTCAAGTCTCTTCAGGTTTTCATCGTATGGAAAAATGTTTGGATTATAGTAAAACAAAATTATTTCAGAAAATTTTTCAGATAGCTTTTCTAAGCAGCTTGTTGCACAGGGGGCACAGCAGACATGAAGCAGAACTTTTCCTGAGGTAGACATCAATGTTATTTTGTGTTTTTTGTTTTTATTTTTTTATCAATTTTCTTGATAAGCTCATCAACACCGCCGTCTTTAATCGTTTTCTGAAACTGAGTCTTGTAGTTTCTTATAAGACTAACACCATCAAGCTCTATATCGAAAACTCTATATTCTTTAATCTTTTCAGGCATGTAAAGGTGATAAACAACCTCATAAACAACAGGCTTCTTTTTGATAAAAACCTGAATCTCTGTTGTTATAGCAATGCTTTGATCAACCCCTTTTATATACATTTTTTCAAGACCCCGTTCAATGTATTTCTTTTCATACCCTTTATTGTAGAAAATTTCCTCGAGATAAAACTCTGTTACAAGCTCACGAAGTTTGTTAAAAAGCTCCTTTTTTTTAGCCTCGGAAGCAGTTTCAAAAGACAATCCGATTGTGAACCTGGCTATGAAATCATAATCCATAATATTATTAAGAATTTCGCTCATAGCATTGTTCTTTTTAGTTAAAAGATCGCTCCCTTTTTCTGCAGCTACCTTTGTCCATTTTTCAAGCTCCTGCTCCTTTTTTTCAAGATATTTTACTGCCTGGACAGGATCAAGCTTTTTTGCCTCTGCAACAGCTGGTTTCTGCTGTGAATAAAGAGAAAAACAAAGGAATAAGATAGAAAAAGCCATAAATATCTTCATAAAAAACCTCACTCAAGACCTGTAAAAAGTTTAATTTCTTCAACCTTCATATTGTAATCATAATAAGCATTCAAAAGAGCAAAGTCATTTTCCGAGAATTTTTTAACCGCCTCAATAAGGTCTGTAGACTTGCCAAAACCGCTTTTATAATTAGCAAGCTCGACCGTCATCCACCCTTTTGAAAGTTTGTAAGATTTTTTAAGATGTTCTATCTGAGACTTCGCAATAAAAACAGCGTTGAATTTTTCCCGAAGTTTTATTACAGCACTTGTTTTAGCAAAACCTGCTTCATATTCGGCAGACCGGAGTTCTGCCTTGGCTTTTTTAACCCTGCTCCACTGCTCAACAAAATTAAGATTAATCTGCAATCCTAAGCCGATTTCACCGGTAGTTCCGTTGTATGGCGAATCAGCATAAGGTGTTGCTGTATCATTAGAAACACTTGATGTGTATTTGTACTCATAAAAACCAGAAATTCCAAGGTCTGGAAACATCTTGCTTTTTTCCAGCTCATAGAGAGAGGTTAATGCCAAAACTCCATTTTTCATATATTTTTCATAAGCACTTCTGCCAACAAGATGCGCCAAGAGCTCATCAAAAGTATAAGAAAAATCAACCATTTGAAGAGAAGTTTCCTTTATTTCCCAGTTGTTCCCCGCAACCGCAGCAACAACTTCTTTCAATGTTTCGATTGAGTAATTAAGCTTATCGTACTCATAAAGAATTTTCTCTTTTTCAAGCTTAAGCTTTATCAAATCTTTCTGAGAAACATCTTCTTTCTCTTCATAAAGCCATTCATTCAGTTTTGTTTCTGCATCGTTTAAATCACTGATAATTCCCTCAAGCTTCTCCTTCATTTCTATAGACATCAGATAGGAATAATAAAATGAAGCCGCCTCTTTTTTCATTTTAAGAGCAGCAATCTCTTTTTGAGCCTTCACAACCTCAATCCCGGAAAGAGCGGCATCCTGAGCATTTGAAATCTTCCCGAAAGTATAGAGCGGCTGGGTAATTTCGCCTTTTGCTCTTATTGCTAAACCCCATTCATCCGCATCATTTAGATTCTCTGATTTGTGCCATGAATTAGACTCATCATCATAAACATATCGGGGATGCGGGCCTGTGCCTAACACCACCTTTATCTTAGGGAACATCTGAGAAGAGGCTTTATCATAATCTGCTTCTGCCTGAAATACTTTTTCTTTGTATGATTTTATCGCATCGCTATTGTTTACAAACATTGAAACAAAGGATGTTTTGTCAAGAAGAGCTTTTGGCTCCTCGGCAGTTATGAAAAAAAAGCATAGAAATAAAAACAAAAAAAGCACCCCTTTTCGGGGTGCTCTATTCAAACTGTCAGAAAATCTGATCATATTCTCAACACATTAACTGTTTTTTACCTGAGCAGCAACTTCTTCTGCAAAATTGTCCTGCTTTTTTGCAATGCCTTCACCCATTTCAAAACGGCTGAATCTTTTAACTTTTATAGCTGCGCCGATTTTATTGCCAATGCCTTTTATGTAATCTTTAATTACAAGGTCATTATTCATAACAAAAACCTGCTCTAAAAGTGTGTTGTCGGATATATATTTTTTAATTTTTCCATCAACAATTTTGTCAACCATATTCTCAGGTTTTCCCAGCTCAAGAACCTGCACACGGTACGCAGCTCTTTCAGACTCAATAAGAGAAGTAGGGAATTCATCTGGATTTACACATTCAGGCTTCATAGAAGCAATCTGCATACAAAGAGAATCTGCCATTTCGTGAAGCTCTGGATTTGCTGTAGCTTCAGGTTTATCTGCTTCTATTTCAATCATAACGCCGATTTTTCCGCCAAGATGAACATAGGAGTGAATGTAACCATTAGCATTTACAGCATATTTTACAAATCTTCTAGGCTTGATATTTTCACCTATTTTAGCAATCGCTGTGGTTGTGATTTCTTCTATTGCAGCGTCATAAAATTTTTCCTGCATATCAACAGCAGTTCCAACTTCTTTGCCGTTTTTTACGAAATAATCAACAACTATAGCGGAAAGTGCTTTAAAATCAGGGCTTTTTGCTGCGAAATCTGTTTCACAGTTAAGCTCAAGCATAAGACCGTTTTTGTTATCCGCATCTATATTAATAAGAACAAGACCTTCGGCAGCAATGTTTCCAGCTTTTTTAGCAGCTTTTGCAAGACCTTTTTCTTTAAGAAGCTGAATAGCAGCTTCTATATCACCATTAGCTTCAGCAAGAACTTTTTTGCAGTCCATCATTCCTGCGCCGCTTCTGTCTCTTAGCTCTTTTACGAGGGATGCACTAATTTCCATATTGTTATTCCTCCGAATTATTCTTCGTCTAAATCATCATCAGAAGCGCCGTATTTATCTTCAAGGTTTTCTGAAGTAACAACTCTTTTAACCTTTACTTTTCTTCCAGCAACCTGTCTGGTTTCTGCGCCTCTTGCTGCGCCTTTCTCTTTTTTCTCTTTGTCTTCTGTAACTACTTTCTGTCTGTAAATATCATATCCTTCGATATAGCCATCAATAATGTCAGAAAGGATAAGGCTGATAGTTCTCATTCCATCATCATTTGCTGGAATTGGAAAATCAATAGCATCAGGATCTCCGTTGGTATCAATAATTGATATTACAGGAATTCCAAGTTTAACAGCTTCTTTAACTGCAAGGTGCTCTTTCATTGGATCAACAATGATGATTGCGCCTGGAGTTTTATCCATTCTTGTGATACCGGAAAGGTTTCTTTCAAGTTTACCTTTCTCTTTTTCAAACTGAATAAGTTCTTTTTTTGTGTAAGTAGCTCTTCTTTCTTCAGAAAGCATACCTTCAAATTTTTTAAGCTTTTTAACAGACTGATTAATAGTCTGGAAATTTGTAAGCATACCACCCAGCCATCTGTAATTTACATAAGGAAGGTCAGCTCTGTCAGCCTCAGCCTTTACAACATCCTGAGCCTGTCGTTTTGTACCAACAAGAAATACAGAATCACCATTCATAGCAAGTTTCTTTACAAAATTTCTTCCGTCTTCTGCCAAAGTAACAGTTTTCTGAAGATCAATAATGTGAATTCCGTTTCTTTCTGTAAAAATAAACGGAGCCATTTTAGGATTCCATTTCTGTTTCTGATGGCCGAAATGAGCGCCGGACTTAAGAAGCTCTCTAATGTCAATCATTTTTTCCTCCAAAAAGTTTACCTGTTTAAACCCGCTTCCGCCGCCCTGCTCACCCCTCAAAGGAGGACAGGCACAGAGCAAACCGCAGAAGTGATTCATAAAATGCTGCTAAATATTATTCAGGGGAGCTGAAATGTCAACAAATAACTGTTTTTTTTACAAATAATTGGGAAGTTTTGAAATCAGCTCTTATATATTAATCACACTTTAAAGAGAGTGTAAAATTGAAAAATTCCTGGCCGACCCTGTCTTCAGACTGTTCATCGGAGCTGCTGCTCTTGTCTCTTACAACAACAAAAACATCATAAACACCCTCTTCCAATTTAAAAAGAACGCTGGCATCTCTTTCACTTGCTTCAATATCTTTTCCAAAATATGCTGCCATCTTATCCTTATCATAATTTGCATAAAGCTTGTTTTCTGTGGTTTTAGAAAGAGTCACAAACCATCGGTAAATCTGCTTGTCATTTCCAGTAAGTTCAATATTTTCTGTAACTGCCGACAAAGCAATATCTGAAGAATGTTCCCCGGCATCGCACCACACATCAACAACCTCTCCTTTTTTAACTATTGAACTAAAATACTGAAACCCATCAAGCCTATAAAGTATATTTTTGATTTTAGGGTTTTTGTGAAGCGGTGTTTTTGTTACCCTTATTGTTTTTGTTGCTATATAAACATTGCCATCTATTTCTGTTCCCGCAAACGCAGGAAGGTTAAACCATCCGTTTTTATTGTAGAAATTGCGCCTTGCTTCAGAAATTTTATTAAATTCCTGTTCTGTAAAAGGAAACTCAAAAGGCTCGGTGTAAATTGAATTGAAGCTGAACGCAACATTTTTTTCAGCCATCGCAGCTATATCAGCTTCAGTCATCTTATCCATATTTTCAGGAAAATTTTCACCAACCAGATAAAAAACAGGATAAGGTTTGTTCTGATCAACATTCTTTCCGGCAACAAGAAGTTTTGCAGAAAGGTTTGTGTTTTTCCCCGGCGCAACCTCGGGGTCATCAATCTGAAGAGCCAAAACTCTTGGTGTATCAATCATATATGCCGGCAGCATCTCGTCAGCACACCCTACAGTTAGTGTTAAAAACATAAAAGATATTAATTTTATTATGTTATTTCTCATTAGAAATCCCCCTTCATACCCAAAAACACAAGAATAGGAATCAATGTAACCTTCTCCTTTTCGCTGTAATCTTTCTGGTAACTGTATCCAATCGGATTTTTCTTCATATAAACATTCTGAACATCAAGATAGGTTGATAATATCCAGTTATTAAAAAGCCAGTATTTATCAATTCTTATATCAAGCTGATGTCTATCCGGCATTCTGTCGCTATTAATCGAACCTGAATAAATAGGGGTGTACTCATCATTGTCTGTATCGTACAAAGTTGGAACATCTTCCAGATCAGTATATGGAAGTCCTGTCGAATAGTTAAATCTGGCACCAAACTGCCAGTATTTATTGATTTTATAGCTTGCCACCGCTGTCACATTATGAGTTACATCCATATCAAAATAACGCCATGCTTTGTTTTCTCCATCTTTTCTTTTTGAAACACCGTAAGAGTAGGAAAGCCAGCCAAAAAAATTATCTGTCATAGCGTGACGCAATAAAAATTCAACGCCATAAGCCTTTCCTTTCCCATTATTTTCATAGTCTGTTGGATCACCAGAATCCGCTCTCACAACCATGTTATAGAAATTTTTGTAATAACCCTGCGTGTCCAGAGTAATTGTGTCTGTGAATTTTGTTTCAAACCCGCCAATATAATGAATAGAATGCTCCGGTTCGTTTGCATCGCCCCAAGGCTCCATATATTCATCAGTGCCAGGCATCTTCGAGTAAACACCTGTCGCAAATTTAAGGGCAATCATTTGATTTAATGCGTATTTTGCCGCAAATCTCGGATCAACATAATACATGAATGCAGGATTTAAATAAAATGTTGAAAACCCTGGAAAAAGAGTTAGATCTCCAATCTTTATATTGTCAGCAACATAAAGAGATGCCCCATAATATTTTGCAGTTCTTTTGTCATTTATCTCTGTGCTGTAAGGATTATAGGCAATTTCGCCCTCTTTCGGCGGCGCAAAAAGACTTGTATCTATGCTGTAAAAACCAAGAACAAACCGACCTCCAAAACGAATTGTGTTCGAGTCATTAATCTTGTATTCGGCTTTTTCGGAAAGGCTGACCATTTTTTCTGTTACATTAAAGTAGGCTCTTTTTCCCATGTCAAAACCAAATTTTGTAGCACCAAACATCTGTGAAAAAGCAGATTTGAAAGCACCATCTTTATAATTCCATTCTCCGATAAGGTTGCCGAAAGTTGTATCGGTTGACATTGTGTTTGAAAATCTCGATGATTCCGCTTCGTTGTCTGTTGCGACTTTTACCGTATCAAAAGAAGCGACTCCAATCAACTTATACTTGTTGTTTTTGCTGAATCTGTGGGTATACATCGCAATTCCGTCATAATAAAGAGGATATTGGGCAAATTGAATTTCATCACCAAGATCTGAATTTTCCATAATCATTCTAGTATAAACATCAAGAAAGCCTCGTTTCATACCAAAAGCAACACTGTCTTTTTCTGTAATTGGAGTTTCAACCATAAAAGAAGAAGAAAGCAAACTTAAATTAACATATCCGCCCAACCTGTCGGTTCTTGGATCTCTCATGTTGACAGTGATAACTCCGCCCATAGCTTCAATATATTCAGGACTGAAACCGCCTGCATGATAATCAATAGATTCAACAAGTTCCGGCTCAATAATACTTTCAAACCCAAAAAAGTGATAAAGCATCGGAAGCCACTGATCATCAACATGATATGCGCTGTCTTCCGGCGAAGAACCGCGAATTACAAGCCCGCTTCCAATTCCATTAAAAACAGAAACAGAATTAACCCCCGGCATATTTGTTATAACTTTCAAAACATCCCTGTTTGTTCCAGGCGTTGAAACAGCTTCCTGAACACTTATGCTCTGAGCAGAAACTTCTGATTTTATTTTTTTATCCCTGACAACAATTTGGTAAGGATTAATTACAAGAGGATCCATTCTTACAACAAGCTCGAGTCTTTCGTTTTTTTTAACCTCAATTTTTGTTTCAAGCTTTTCGTAACCAAGAACCGGAACTATTAAAGTATAATTGCCAGGCTCCAGCATAAAACTGAATTCACCAGATTTATTTGTCTGCACCTCAAGATTTTTCTCTTTAATATAAAATGAAATCTGCTCAAGCGGACGGCGGGTTCCTTTTTCGAGAATCAGACCCTTAACCTCGCTTTCTGAAGGAAGAGCTGAAACCTCCTGTGCCGGCTCTTTTTTTTGTTCAATAACAATAACAGATTCAGCCTGTTTGGCATCTTTTGCTTTTCCCTCCGAAGCAGGCACGGCAGGCTCTTCGGCCAGAAGAAAAAAAGCCCCGAAAAGTAAGATGATAAATGAAAAATAAGCCATTAATTCCTCCAATAAAATGAGTGTCCCGATGAATATATCAAAAAGAGAATTATATTGCAATTTACCAATAACATTTTTCTCGAATAAATTGCTCTTTTTCTGTTTTACAAGCAGCTGATATTATTAACAAAAAAAGACACCTAAAATATTATTTGCAATTAATTCAAATAGTGCTAAAAAAGTTTTGTAACTTGAAAATCAGACAACCGATTGTTTTCTTATAAAAGAGGAGAGATTTAGTATGAAAAAAGAGCTTTTGATTACCGAAGATGATGTGCCCCTTTCTGAGGCCACGAGCGATGAATTTGATTCCAGAGATTTGCTGTTTATTTCTAATCTAAGAGAGTCTTCTGAAAAAAATTTATTCCATTCAGACATGAATGAAACCCTCTCTTTTATGGAGAGATTCTTTCCTGAAGCAACCCTTAAAAACTGGGATGACTGGAGATGGCAGCTAACAAACAGCATCACAAACATCAGCAAACTATCCGAAATTATTGAGTTAAACGAAAGCGAGCGAAGAGCTCTCTCTGGAGAAGAAACTGCACTGCCGCTTAGAATAACACCTTATTATATAAAGCTTCTTTATCAAAACAAAGAGAACGATTCTTTGCGAAGAAGCGTAATTCCTGTTATTGAAGAAACTATGAAAAACAGCGGCGAAGATGATGACCCGCTAAGTGAAGACTCTGTTTCTCCTGTACCTGGAATTATTCACCGCTATCCCGACAGAGTTCTTTTCCTGGCAACAGGATTTTGCTCAACCTACTGCAGATACTGTACCCGCTCAAGAATGGTTGGCGACAATAAACTTCACAACTTCAAGCCGAAAACATGGGAAGATGCTCTTTCTTACATCGAAAGAACACCTGCAATACGAGATGTTCTTCTCTCTGGAGGAGATCCGCTTACAATGACCGATTCTCAGCTTGACTATCTTCTTGGAAGACTTCGTGCAATTCCGCATATCGAAATAATAAGAATAGGCTCGAAAGTCCCGGCAGTTCTACCTCAAAGAATTACACCAAAACTTGTAAATATTTTAAAAAAATATCACCCGCTGTTTTTAAGCCTCCACTTTACCCATCCTGACGAAATTACACCTGAAACAAAGCTTGCATGCAAAAGACTTGCAGATGCTGGTATTCCTCTGGGAAGCCAGACTGTTCTTTTAAAAGGAATCAACAACAACATTAAAACCATGACCTCTCTTTTTCAAAATTTGCTGAAAATCAGGGTTCGCCCATACTATCTTTACCAGTGCGACCCTGTTTCAGGCTCTCATCACTTCAGAACATCTGTTCAGGAAGGGCTTGATATTATTAAAGGAATAAGAGGCCACACATCAGGCTATGCCGTGCCTCATTATGTTATAGATGCACCTGGCGGCGGCGGAAAAATTCCTGTTCTTCCCGATTATTTTACAGGTCGCGACGACAACTTTGTCTATCTTAAAAACTACGAAAATAAAACCTTCAAATATCCCGATAAAATCTAAGGAGGCTTGCTTGAAAATAGGATTTACCTACGACTTGAAGGATGATTATTTAAAAATGGGGTATTCCGAAGAAGAAGCTGCGGAATTTGATTCACTTGAAACTATTGAAGGAATTGAAAATGCGCTAAAAAATCTGGGGCACGAGGTTGAAAGAATAGGCTCAGTAAAAACCTTGGCACAAGCACTTGTCGAGGGCAAAAAATGGGACTTGGTTTTTAACATTGCTGAAGGAATGTTTGGAATTGGAAGAGAAGCTCAGGTTCCAGCGATTTTAGATGCCTACACAATTCCCTATGTTTTTTCAGATCCTTTAGTTCTCTCACTTACGCTTCACAAAGGACTTACCAAACAGGTTATAAGAGATTCCGGCATAGCAACAGCCAAGTTTGCTGTGGCTGAAAACGAGTCAGATATAGATAAAATAAACCTTAAATACCCGCTTTTTGTGAAACCTGTTTCTGAAGGAACAGGCAAAGGCATTACCGCAGATTCAAAAGTAACAACTATTGAACAACTCAAAGAGAAATCGCTCCACCTTGTAAAAAAGCATTCACAGCCTGTAATTATTGAGGAATTTCTTCCGGGCAGAGAGTTTACAGTTGGAATAACAGGCACTGGAGATGAGTCTATTGTTGTTGGCGTTATGGAAGTTCAGTTTACAGAAAAAGCGGAAAAAGAGGCTTATGGACTGTTCAACAAAAAAAATTA
>CAZISX010000036.1:0-1559 GCA_964542005.1 uncultured Spirochaetales bacterium | reverse complement strand
ATATTCAAAAAACAGAACAGGTAGTTCTTGCACAACTTGTTTACAGTCAGTATATTATAATTTATTAGATATTTATGATAAGAATAAAAAAGAAGAAATTGTTGAAGTAATAGCAGAACCAATACCAACAAAAAAAATTACAAAGAAATAATCAACTACACTATTCCTGAAAAAGAAATCTATGACAAATGCGCAAATACAGCATTAAATGCCTGGAAAGTTCTTGGCTGCAGAGATGGTGGTCGCGTTGATTTAAGAAACGATGCAGAAGGAATTCCTAATTTTATTGAAGTAAACCCCCTTGCCGGACTTCACCCGATTGATTCTGACCTTCCTATTCTTGCAAGACTTCACGGGATTTGTTTTCAAACCCTGATAAAAGAGATCATGGATTCAGCAATCAAAAGAATTGAGCAGTCAAAACAGCAATAACCAACATAAGAGCATATCAAAACTTTTCAATTTTAATTCAAGGTTAAAACTATCGTTCCCGACAATAGAATCCTTTAGATAATTGTAACTAAAGTTGTTGCTCTTATTTGTGACAATCATGTTTTTATAAAGTCGATGCCCAGCGGCAGAGCCTAAACCGAAAAAGAGTAAAAAGTGAGCAGGTAAGATTGAACGGATTATATGTCAACTAATCAAGCTTTTCAACAAAAGTGCCTTGAATCACAGTGTATTCAGAACAAGGTCTCCCTTTAACAGCTTCCTTCGCTGCTTCTGTAGAGCATGTGTCATCCTTTGCCTCGTAGTCTTTTCCTGCTGAAAACTTCAAAGTCCATTTTAAGGTTGAAGCATCAATTTTAATAAGATTGCCTTCTTTTACTCCAGACTTTGTACAGATGCCATCACTATTGTAACCTGTTGTAATTATTTTGCTATTGTATCCTTTGCTGTCATCGCCTGATGTAAGGTTGTCTAAAAACTCACCGCCAAAACCCATTTCACCAGATTTTGCTGTCTTTGCAATTTCTTTGCATTTTTCAGGATTTTCACACGAAACAAAGGTTAGATAATCTACGCCATAAGATTTATAAGATACAAAAATAAAATATTTTTCAGAGATGGATTCTATAATTGACTTCCCTTCCGCATCACAAGATTCTGAATTTTGTGTCGCGTGAGAAATTTTGTAAATACCTTCTAAGTCTGACGAAATAGAAGCGGCATCTTTGTCATCGCCGCAGGCAACCGCTAAAAAACAAAAAGCTAAAACCACCAGTACTTTTCTAAATCCCATAATTTGACCTCCAATAATGTAAAAAAATCTAATCAGACTCATGACTTATATTTATGGCTACCATATTTAATTGTCACAGGAATCGCTCTATTTCTCAACAGAAAAAACTCAAGAAAAACAACCTGTTGAATATAATGTAATCTACAAAACCACCCCAAAGGTAAGAGATGTTATCAGAATCGGGAAAAATTTCAAGGTAAAAATTAGCAAAACTGAAGAACTGAAAAAGAATTTGGGCAGATTTTCTATCAGTGGATGCGGCAATAATTCATTGACAAAACCAGCTGATTTAACTATATTTTCACGAACCTTTTAT
>CAZISX010000035.1:13885-34152 GCA_964542005.1 uncultured Spirochaetales bacterium | reverse complement strand
TTATATCACATCTCCTCTTAAATATCAAGTAAAAAAGGGTTTTGAGACAGCTTCCCTGCGCTCGCCTAAAATATCAAATAAAATTGAAATGTTATGCCTTTCGGCATATAACCGACATTAAAAGCCAAGTTTTTGTTTTTTTCCTTGGCTTTATCTTCGTCTTTTCCAGTTAATAGTTTATACAATCCTGCTGATAAAAAGACGACATGGTAGTAAATCATATTTTCAACATAAACTCTTGTTTTGGATGCATTAGTATCTTTTCTTAATAAATATAGAGAATTATACAGGCCTTGGGCAAGAAAAACTGATGAAGCTATCAGCGATTCAGGGCCGGCAATCAGACCAATTGTTGAATAAAAACCTGCATTTACATAATAAGGTGCTCCTGTTTTATTTTTATATGCAATATAGGCGGAACCATAGTTTATTGCTTCATGAAATAGAAATACGCCACTCAAGAATAAGGTCGCTTCTGTTGATGACAGTTCTCTTGTTTTTGTATTTTCTTTCGGTTCTTCTTCTGCATAACAATCTGTAAACATTATAGAAAAACACAAAACAAGTGCTAACAAAATCTTCAGGTTAAACATTTTGCCTTCTCCTCAAATTAAAGGTTGCACATTCAGTTCCAGGAATTTTTATGCCACTCATTTTTGATTCCTATAATTTTCTCACAACCCAGAATCTGCACTCACCGGAACAGCCTTTAACAGCCTCATTTTCCTCAGCAATTTCCGAGCGCATAGCAGTTTCGAGAAGGTTAAAGCCAGTCTCTTTAAACATCTGGTTAACATCTTTTGGCAATGCGATGTGCATTATAAATACATCTCCTTCTTTTTCCGAGGTAATTATATCGCCGAATTCATACAGTTTTTTGTCCTGAGTTCCATTTTCCCAGCGGATTTTTTCATCAATCCAAAACTGTCTGAACTGCTCCGGCACAATATCGTTATCATGAGTTGTGAAAATAAAAAGGCCATCTTTTTTCAGAACTCTAAATATTTCCATCATTGCTTTTACTCTGTTTTCGCGCTTGGGAATACACATAAGACCGTTATAAGAAAAAAGCACTGCATCAAACTCATTTTCAGCAAATCTTAAATCCGTCGCATCCCCTGCTTCAAAAGCTATGTTTAAGCCGTGTTCCTTGCTGATTTTACTTGCAGATTCAATCATCCGTTCAGACAAATCAACGCCAATAATATTGCTCCAGCCGTTTTCTACAAGTGCAACAGTTGTCCTTCCCGCACCGCAGCCAAGATCAAGAATTTTTGCTGATTTATCCACAAACTTATCAAACATTGCCCGTTCACTTTTCCAGAGTCCGATTTCGCGCGCATAACCTTCGTATTCAGCAATCGTAATATCCTGACTGAGCTCATATTTTACCAAATCTATTTCAGCTTTTTTTGTGCACATGGTTATAATTTTTTCCGCCTGTTTTTATATAAAAACATTTCTCAAATTACCGGCATAATAAAGTGGCAGAAACTACCTTATCAGCATTTTTACAATTTTCAAGGTTGTTTTGAAATTTTTTTTTACATTTTACAAGGCTGTTTGTCTTGAGCCGGTATGTTCAAGAAGCGAAGGATTTTTTTGTCATTATAATTTCAACCGCCACATTATTTATCAGCACAGCTCTTGAAGTTTTTCTCTTTTTTGAATTTATTTTTCCTCTAATTTTTCAGGCAATGTAAAATTTTCATTGATTAATTTCATAATATATTCAATACTTTTTATATTATTTTCACTGGTTACAACTTCAAGCGTTGCTGTCTGCCCGCTATTTATTTCAGCAATTGTTTTTAGGACTAAATCCCAGTCAATAGCGCCATCGCCGACAGCAAGATGCTCATCCCATTTTCCAAAATTATCTGAAAAATGAAAGTGTCCGGCATATTCGCCAAGCTCTGAAATCCAATCAGCAACAGGCGCTTCTCCCCAGACATTAGCATGACCAATATCAATGCAGCATTTTAAGCGATTTGAATCAACTGCCTCAATAATATTTTTGAAAATTGCGGGCGTTTTTTCATTCATATTTTCAAGACAGATTTGAATTCCGGCGGTTTCTTTAAGAATTTCATTCCAGAATTCAGCCTGCTTTTTGATAATATTTTCATAATAGCCCGGAGATTTACCTGAAACATTAATGCCGGTATGAAATATTATCTTCTGCGCGCCGAGATATTTTGCCTGATTTATAGCATCACAAAACCGTTTTTTTGCAAGAGCTCTTACATCATTATCCATGCTGTGAGGGATAAGTCCGTCAAAAGGGCCGTGAAATGTTTTTATTCCAGTAAAATCAGCCAGTTCTTCACGAAAAACCTCAAGTTCTTTAGCCAGTCCGTTTTGCTCATCATTAATCAGCGGCGGCCAGCTAAATGAAGTAATTTCAACACCATAGCCATTTTCTTTAGCATAGTGAAGTGTTTTAGCTCTATCTTCCCGTTCCCAGTTAAGCTGAAGAAGTATATTTTTATGTTTCAGCATTTTTGCTCCTGCAAAATTTTTCTCTCTCTCATTTTTTCACTCCATCAAACTCCAAGCAGCCATTTCACAAGGTTTTTCTTAATAATATGATGGCCGCTCAGATCAATTTCCCCCTCTTCTCCATCAAGAATTAAGAGATAATTTTCACCTTTTTTAAGGTGTTCATCTGTTATTATAAAATTCTCAAGTTCCCGTTTTTTGTTTTCTTCTGTAAGCTCTTGAGTTACCTGATATTTTGTAAAAATATTGTTCTCTTTAGATTTTGAAATAAAGTCAATTTCTTTTCCAGTGTTTAATCCGCCAAAATATACTGTATTTCCTCTTCGTTTCAGCTCAAGAAATACAATGTTTTCAAGGAGTTTGGAGCTGATTTTTACTGTGTGATCAAAAGAATTTACAACGCCGGTGTCAACAGAATAATATTTTTTTGATGTTTCAAAAACTCTTCCAGCTTTCCAGTCAAACCTGCATATTTCATAAAGTGAAAATGTTTTCAAAATTGAATTAACATAGGCAATTGTTGTGTCATTATTTATGGATGTTCCGGTGTTTTTTATATACCGTGCCATATTTGCAAATGAAACAATATTTCCAACATTTAAATTCAAAAAATATAGTATTTTCTCAATAGTATCAACATTTTTAATCCTGAACCTTTCAATAATATCATCAAGAATAACTTTGCTGATAATTCCCTGAAGATACGAATATCGTGCTGAATTATCATTCACGCTGCAAATTTCCGGCAGTGAGCCTGTTAACTTAAAGTTGCTGAAATATTTAAGTATTTGCTCTTTTTTTCTCAAAAAATCTTTTTCAGATTTCATCTCAATATCAAAAAATTTCAGATACTCACGGAAACTGAAAGGGAGCAGAGAAAACTCAATAAAACGACCGGCAAGATTAGAACCAAGCTCAACAGAAAGAAGCTCTGAATTAGAGCCTGTAAGAATAATTTCAAGCTCTTCACCATAAACCTCATAAACAGTTCTTATAAAAGCGTCCCAATCTTTAACATTTTGAATTTCATCAAAAATAAGAAGCACTTTTCCCTCTCCAGCAATTTCTCTTTTGAAAAGCTTGAAGACCTGATCAAGTGCTTGCGGAGAATTTATTTCTCGCAGCCTGTAATGCTCAAAGTTGAGATATAAAATATTTTCGAGCATATAAACCTTTGCATCAACAAGTCTTTTTGCAATTTGTTTTACAAGAAATGATTTGCCGCACCGCCTGAAACCTGTAATTATTTTAATTGGTTTAGAGTTCATAGAAGCAAAAACAGCTTCCTCGCAATATCGTGTTACTCCGCTAGTTTTAAGAAGAGATTCCTGCATTTCAACAATTAAGCTTTTTATTTCAACCATAAAAACATCACTCCCAAGGATGACAATATCGTGAATATTATACTTCTACAAAATGATAATACAAGAATTGTATTTGCAATCACAATTTTAAGCTCAAAATATTCAGGAAAATTGATAAACCACTCTTTTATTTTTTTTTACAGTTTCCGGCGGATCATCCGGCGCGGATTCTTTTTGAATAGTGTTAATAAGCTCTGTAAATTTTTCCCACAAGTTGTCAGGAATTTCTTTCGCTAAGAAAGTTTCTGTTATAAATGCACAATTCTTCATTTTTTGATATTATTCCTTGTATTTACTCTTGTTTATAAAAATTACAACTCCTTAAATAAAGATAAAATCCAGCTGATTGTTGAAAGTTGTCGAAATTCTGATTTAAACCCGATTGGTTCAATTTCTTTTAAAAACTTTTCAATATGAGTAAAGTTTTCGTCATCCATTTCTTCTATCATATCCATGCGATTTTCCTCTTTGAATTTCTCTATCAAATCAAGCCGTTGCAACTCATCAAAACACATGAAATCTGCAATAATTATTTTGCCTGATTTCTTTAAAACCCGACTCATTTCATATATTGCTTCAATCTTTTCACTATCACTAAGATGATGAAATGCAAAGCAGCTGATAATTTTATCAAACCTTGATGCTTCATAGGGAATATTGGTGAACGATCCTTTTTTTAATTCAATATTCAGTTCTTTTTCTTTAGCTTTTCTAATCATTTCTGAGGAGATATCAATCCCGTATATTTTGAGATTTTGATCAATCTTTTCCTCCAGGAGAGCAGTGCCTATGCCAATATCAAGCACTTCTTCATTCAGTCTTAACTCAGCAGATTTGAGCACTTCATCATGAATTTCAAAATATTTTTCACGAATATAATCAAACTGATTGAGAGCATCAATATTTACCTTTGCATCATAAAATTCTGCCTGATTATCATGATTTCCGGAAAAATTTATTTTTTTTACCATTTTTAAGTATTGAGCTTCATATCCAAGTTGGTTGTTTAGCTGAATCATAACATTATTTTTAGCGTTAACTGTTGTTGAAATTTCTTTTATTGCTCTTTTATTGCTCTTTTTTTGCATTCAGCCTCCGTCATAATTTTAAGTGTTTTGGCAACACCTTTTCCGCGATAAGCCGGTGCTGTCCAAAGTGAAATAATATGAAGTGTTTCAGGTTGCTCAGGCTTAATTTCATTTATAATAAAACCAGTGATTTCTCCTTTTTCTGTTGCCATAAAGATTAGCAACAAATTTTTTTCAAATTTTTCAGTGAAATCATTAATCTGTTCTGTCAGCTCTTCTTCAGAAAAAGTGTAATCAGACATCCATAAAACGGGCATTTCAAGATGAATCCTGCTTAAAAATTCAAGAACAGATTTTTCAGGTTTAAGCAGTTTTTTATATTCTATCATAATTTCATTTCTCCTCACGGTTTAACTGCTGAAACAGCGTAAAATGAGGCAAAATATTTATCTTCAAGCAATTTCCCGTTCCATCTATCTTCCCAAAAACCGTCAATCAAAAAACCTGCTTTGCAGATTCCGCCAATTTGCTGTTCAAGCGAGTGACCAAATTCGAGCGGCTGTGATTCTTCAATCATTTTAGCCAGTTTGTCTTTTTCAAGATGCTCAGTGTCAGAGTATGGTATCGGATATTTCACCTGTAAAATTCCCTGCGCACGCAGGTCCATGTCAAACATATAAATTGCAGGATTATTAAAGCCTGCTCTTATTTTCCCCCCTTTTTTCAGCACTCTGAAACACTCATTCCAAACTGGCTGAATATTATCAACAAAACAGTTTGAAACAGGATGAAAAATCAGGTCAAAACTTTCATCAGGAAAGCATGACAAATCTCTCATATCGCCCTGAACTGTAGTAATTTTAAGCCCTTCCCTCTCAGCAACCATTCTGTCTGCCGCGAGCTGATTATCTGAATTATCAAAAACCGTTACGACAGCTCCCGATGCAGCTAAAATCGGCCCCTGCTGACCGCCGCCTGAAGCAAGGCAAAGAATCTTAACTCCCTGCATATTTTCAGGAAACCACTCACGCGGCATTGGTTTTGTTGGCGTGAGCAGCAAATGCCACTCGCCGTTTCTAGCTTTTTCAATTACCTCGTGACTTACCGGGATTGTCCACTCATTTTTTACATCAGCCTCATTATTCCATGCTTTTCTATTGTGTGAAACTATATCTATCATTGGGTCTACTCCTTAATTTTCCTAAATTTTCCCATTCTTTTTCATCTGTTTTACTAATTTTGAGATGCTTTTCCAATGCTCTTTTTCGATCCGTTCCAAATTCATGGTGTTGCGTTGCTCGTGAAACCTTATCTCGCGGTTCATGCTCAGATAATTTCGAAGCCTCCCCTCATCCAGCGTGCCGTTTTTGATAGCCTCAAGCACTGCGCAACCCGGCTCTTCAGTATGTGTGCAGTCGCAAAACCTGCAATTTTCAGACAGTTTTTTTATGTCGTCAAAGTTTGCATCAAGACTTTCTTCATCACTCCAAAGCTGTAATTCTCTCATCCCGGGCGTATCAAGCAGAAGTCCACCGTTATCCAGAACAATAAGCTGGCGAGAGCTGGTTGTGTGTCGTCCTTTCTGTACCGCATCGCTTATGCTGGCAACTTTTTGCCGCTCAAACCCGATAAGTGCATTTATTATTGAAGATTTTCCGACACCGGACGAGCCGATAAAAGCAACAGTTTTCCCCGGTTTTATATATTGCTGCAACATCTCGATTTCATGCTGCAGAGCAGAAACCGCATGCACCGGCACACCAGGCGCAACAGATTCAACTTCAAGTAAAACATTCTCAATATTTTTGCACAGATCAGCCTTGTTAAGCACCACAACCGGCATTGCGCCGCTTGACCACGCAACAGTGAGATAGCGCTCAATTCTTCGCAGATTATAGTTGCTGTCAAGTCCGGTAATAATAAAAATCGTGTCAATATTTGCGGCAACAACCTGTTCATCGGTTATTCCGCCGGACAACCGCTTGTTCAAGCCGGCGACATTGCGCGAAAAGCAGCTTTTCCGTTGCAGCACATGATGAATAATGGCTGTCCCCTGCTCTATTTTTAACATAACCCAGTCACCAACCGCAGGATAATCAGCCTTTGACTTTGCTTCAAACATGAATTTACCCGAAACCTCGGCAGATATTTCTCCCAAGGCGCAGACCACCTTATAAAGCTCTTTCTGCTCGTTGATTATGCGGGCAGGCTGCAAATCCGTATCTGAAAACTCAGCAACAAGTGCTGCAAAATAATCGTTGAAACCGATGTGTTCTAAATTCTTTGTGGTGGTTATGTTTTTCATGTCAAAATTACTCAAGCAAAACTCCCGCCTAGCGTCCTTTCTTTTAGTTTATCTACTAATATATTTTGCACTTTTTCCTTTTCCTGAAAGCTCAATCAGCCCGCTGCGAACAAGTTCTTTCAATCTAAGTTTTATGGTGTTGCGGTTAGCTTTGGTGATTAGCTCAATCTCACTTATGGTGATAAAACCGCGCTCTTTAATTTCTTTTAAAATAGCTTCTGACAGTTGCGGCAAACGCATTAAAAAGTGTTCTTTATTTAGTTTTATTGCAAGGTTATCTTTTTGTTTTTTCAGCATTTTCAGGAAAAAAAGAACCCAAATACCCATATCTATTTCCGGTTTTGTTTGTGCCTGCCTAAGTGAAAGATAATATTCTGTTTTATTCTCTTCTACAACTTTCTCAAGTGAGCTGTACGGAACATATTCATAGCCGGTTTTCAACATAAAAAGTGTAGTTAAAATTCTTGAAAGCCTGCCGTTGCCATCCTGAAATGGATGAATTGCAAGAAATTGAACTGCAAAAATTGACAGCACAATTATTGGATGAATTGTTTTTGATTTCAAGGTTTCATTAACCCAGTTTAAAAGTTCTTCCATTTTTGCAGGAGTTTCAAATGGTGTAGCGGTTTTAAAAATTATGCCAAGACTTTTTCCTTCTAAATCAAAAGCTTCAACATTATTAGATAATTTTTTATATTCGCCGCGATGCCTAATATCTTTTGAGCTAAATTTTAATAGAATCTGATGAAGCTGTTTTATATGATTTTCTGAAAATTCAAGCTCATTAAAAGATGAAAAAATCAGTTCCATAACTTCTGAATAACCTGCGACTTCTTCTTCATCCCGCGAGGAAAATGAATGGGTTTTTATTCCTTTAAGTAATTTTTCAATCTCAGAATCACTTAGCTTGACACCTTCAATTCGAGTGGAAGAACCAATTGATTCAATAGTTGCCACATGTTTAAGAGAGTTAAGAGCTTCGGGTTTTAAATTTTTCAAAGCCTTCCAGCTTCCTTTGAACTCATCAATTTCGCCAATAAGTGAAATCATTTCATGCGATAACAAAAATTCTAATTCAATCATAAATTATCCTCACATCCACAGACATACCCAAATATACCCAAAAAAAAGAGCTATTGCAATTTATTTGGGTGGTTTTCCGGGGAAAGAGATTTAACAAACACATTTTCAAGAGAAAATGAGGTAAGAACCTGATTTGGCGGGACAATTCTGTCATCAAATTCTACAATAATTTCGTGTAGTTCTTTCATGTTTGCATTACCCATTGTTGAAGCGTAAAACCTGCCGCCATTTTTGAGAACTCTTCTGATTTCTAAAAGTGTTTTATCAATATCAGAAACATGATAAAGCATGTGATTTGCAACAATAACATCAAAGATTTCAGCCTGATACGAAATTTCAGCAGAATCAAAATCCAACATTTCACTCATTAACCACCCTCTTTGAGAAGTGTTTTTCCTTTTAGCGTAATTTTGTATTCCTGCACACGGCTGTTTGGTTTGTCAGGGATTGTCATTTCAATAAAACCACCTTCTATTGCGGGATTAAGATAATTTTTTCTAAAGGTTGGTTTGTGAGACAGCCCAAGCTGTTGCATAAGCTGTGATGCTGAACACGATTTGTTTGTAAAGAGGTTTAGTAGTTTTTTTACTTGGTCGCTAACTTGGTCGCTAACTTGGTCGTTTTCCATAGATTCAAGAAGAGCTTCTTTTATTGCAGAAAGGATAAACTCAATAAAAACAGTAGAATCACCATGATGGTCAGCAGCTTCCAGTACTTCGTAATACTCAATCTGCCGGTCACGAATAATGGTTTCGACAGGAAGAAAAGCCAGAAGTGAATTCCATCTGCTTAGTATGAGAGTTTGCCACAGCCGCTCCATCCTTCCGTTGCCATCAGAAAAAGGATGAATAAATTCAAATTCATAGTGAAAAACTGAGCTTGCGATAAGAGGATGCGTATCGGTGGTTTCAAGCCATTTGAAAAGATCAAGCACCAAAGCATAAACCCGGTCAGCCGGAGGAGCAATATGAACAACACTTTTTCCCTTCATTATTCCGACACTGCCTGATCGGTAACAGCCTGCTTCGTCTACAAGAACAGACATTAACACCGCATGAGTTTTTAATAAATCAGTGGTTGAAAATGGATCCAAAGTTTCAAGCATATCATAAGCAGCAAAAGCATTTTTTACTTCCTGAATTTCACGCGGATGACCAAGTACCCGCCGTCCTTCAATAATAGCTGTAACCTGTTCAAGGGAAAGAGTATTGTTTTCTATTGCAAGAGAAGCCTGTATGCTTTTAATGCGATTGCCGCGCCTAAGCATGGGTGTAGATTCAAGCCGATTTATGGCAGATAATCTGCCAAGAATTTCACTAATTTCAGATATCAGATTGATTGATTGTGATGTTATGGAAAATGGAGGAATATAGCCTGACTTGCTTTTAACCATAATGCTGACTCCGCTTTATTGCTTAAAATGATATTTGCGTCATCATTTTGGGATATTTCCAACAACCGCTTGCTCATTAACTATCCCTTTCCAACAGACAAAAGAATATACTTGAACAAAATCTGCTGGTCAAGAATTGTGACAGTAATTGCTGCAGCGGGAATTATAAGCGGTCTATTTCCTGCAAATTTTTGACAGCAAAATTGTTCCAGTTGAAGTTAAAAGCGGTGCGACCGGCTCAATGAAAAGCATGAAGATTTTTCTGGAAAGCAAAAAAAGCAGCTATGGCCTTAAAATCTCAGGCTTTAACTATTCCTTTTCTGACAATATTTTCTCAGCTCCATTTTACGGCATTGAAGGAATTTTGAGAAAGGAAAAATAATGTGGATATTGTGGTGGGAAAGGGTTGAAAGAGAGGGGAATGGTTTTTGGATAACGGTGATGGTATGGTGTCGTGCGGGATTACGAAGCGAAAACTTATCAGTATATACCGACCTTTTTTTACGAGCCACAAACGCTCAAAAACCGCTGAAACCCGCATGCACTATACCATATGTTATGGCCAGTTAATTGTTGTTTAGTGAATTTCTCGTACCTAAATTGTTTTTAAATTTTGACTCAATGTCTATAATCTTTTCTTTGTCAATAGTATTTAAAGTCTCAAATAATATTGAAAATTGAAAATTATTAAAATCCTTATTTTTAAGTCCTTTATTACCGCCATCGCCAGTCGTTGCATAATCTTGCCAACGGCCCCAAAATCCTTGAACACCATAAGCCGAACCTATGTATTGTTGTCCATCTGATTTGTCCAAAATGAGATAAACTCCTGAGCGATTTGTCAAGTAATCATGCCATTCGGAGTTGTCAATAGAGTAATCAAAAAGTCTTTGTAGTTCTCGAAAATTTAAATTAATCTCGAAATAATTTTTTGGCAATTTCCCGATATTGTTGTCGCTTTTCAATTTTATCGAGTAAACTTCAAATTTCTCATCGTCAATCCACCTACCATAATTTGCTGATGGATTTGTCCATTTAATAATTAGTCTGTTCTTAAATTCACTCAAAAAGTCTATTTCGTCCATTTGATGAAAGAAATATCTGTCACGTAGTTTTCCAGTCTTTGAGTCTTGTACTTTATCTATTGTTGGCAGACCTAATCTGTAAGCACCAATAAATTCAGCGACTTTACCCTCATACCAAAAAGACAAGATATATGAAGTATTTGCAAAAAAGGTATTGTGATGTTCTTTTTGAAAGTCTTGAAAACCATTCAAATGAAAATGTGGATTAATGTCAATACGCTTAGGGTCGACCTTATGAAACATTAATTTTGTGTTTCTATTTTTCCCTTCAATAATCATGTCTGAGGGAAAATCAGTCTGAAGTTTTAGTATCTGATTAATTGTTAGCATCGTCTTTTTTTAATTGGCCAAATCAGCATGTTTCACGCATAGCGTATATATCTTCCCTATACCTGCAACTGTCAAAATCCCGCTCATTCAAACCTTTCTTTAATACAGGCACAAGAATATAGTTTAAAAAAATTCTACAATCAAGTTTTTTGTCTTTGTGAAAAGGCAGAAAAAAACGAGAGCCGATCAAGGATATGGCTGATAATATTCATAAATTTCAAGCATTACACCAGTTTGGAAAAATTTGAGGAATACCGAGCAGTATTTCGATAACTTTTGTAAGCTCTTGTAAACAAAACTTTTCAAGAATTAATTGGAAAATCGTTCGATTCAGTTATTTATATTTCCTCCTTTTTAGCTACAACAAGCATTTCAAAATCTTCTGTTGTCAGCTTATCGTTTCTTGAAAAAGCCCCAAGTTTTGCCCCGAAAATTTCAATTTTCTTAAAGCCGAGCGATTTCAAAAGCCAAGTAATTTCGCTTGGCACATAGTATCTTTCATTGCTTTCAAGTTTAACCAAATTTCCATCATCATCTTCAAGTTCAGTTATGTTGTGATCCCGAAATGTCATTAAATCAAAGGTGTTGCTGTGATAGGTTGCGTTTCCCTCCTGCGAATTTTTGGCAGTAAACTCTTCAACAGAATGATAAAGAGGAAAAAGCCCGTTAAGTGTTGTAAAAATCAGTTTTCCGTGTTGCTTAAGCGAGTTTGCTGCTGATTTTAAAATCTCAAAATTCATCTCATCTGTTTCCATCAGCGGAAATCCTCCTTCACACAGCATAATTGCAGCATCAAATTCGTGTTGAAATGGCAGGTTTCTGGCATCACCTTGCATAAAATTTATGGAGAGATTTTCTGCCGCTGCTTTTTGTTTAGCTTTACTCAGCTGATTTTCAGATAAATCAATACCTGTAATATTGTAGCCGCGTTTTGTCAGCTCGATAGCGTGTCTGCCTGTGCCGCAACCAATGTCCAGAATTTTTAAAGACTTATCTTTATTGAACTCCTCTTCCAAAAAATCACACTCGCCAATTGTTCCCTGTGTAAAACATTCGCTGTCATATTTATTTGCATAATTTTCAAATAACTTTTCATACCATTGTTTCATTTTAGATTTACTCCTTACCTTTGATAATATTCTCAAACCGTGTGTTGCTGATTGGATGGTGGGTAATGATTTCTCCATTCAGGATAATACCAAAAGTGCCGAAAGGACTTGGGTTTTCCTGCGCTTTTTCAGCAGTGTCAAGCTCAACAAGATTTGGTGTGAGCTTAAGTTTCTTTGCAGTTTTTATTATTTCCTCAACATTTTTAACAGAGTAGGGACATTGCGGAGACCGGAGAATAGTCAAGCCTTCACTATAGTTTGCAGAAACTTTGCCGAGAGATTTTCTAAATGACGGATTTTTTGCACTCTCATTAAATTTAAGTACCAGCAGCTCAAAATCCGGCTTTGCCTTATCAACAGAAACAAATCCTTTTTTCAGGAAAATATCATTTTTTGCCATAAACGATCCTTTTCTGGTGACAACCGCAACACCGCTCATTCCCTGACTTTTTGCATCTTCAATACAACTCTCAATCAGCAGCGAGCCATACCCTTTTCCTTTAGCTTCTTTCTTTAAGCCCATGAAAACACAGTGGATAAACATATAACCGTCCGCATCAACAGGACGGTGGGCGTATTTTCCCGGAATATATTCAAGCATTCCCTGATATTCATCCTTTTCTGTGATTAGCGCCTTAATACGAAGCCCAAACGGATAATAGTTTTTAAACCATTCAATTTTCCGTCTCAGCTCAAGGTGTTTTGAGACATCCTTGTAGCCGCACACGCCATAATCTGCAATATTTTCGGGCGTTAGATCAATTATTTTAATTTCAGACATGGCAACTCCTCTTTTTTCCTCACAATTATTAATCCGTGATTGCTGAGACCGAGAATTGATTTTTCGGTGCAGTATTTGAAATGATAGTTTTCAAGATAACTTAGCAGTTCACTCTCTGTCAGGCTGTTTATCCGTTCAGAAATCAGCCGCGCTGCGCCGTCAACTCCAGCGTGAGTAATTATTTCTGCACCGCAATCATTAAATAAATCTTCAAATTCCGATGGTGTAAAAAAATTTGCTTCAGTCCAGATTTCATCCTCTTCAACCAAAAAGCCTTTTGCAATGAACTTTTCAACATATTTTTTCTCAGTCATTGCCGCATCATCTTTCAGCATAAACGAATACATGAAATGTTTGTTGATATAAGCAAAAGCCGCAGTTCCGCCTGGTTTTAAGACACGCAGCGTTTCGCTGACACATTTTTTCTGCTTTTCAAAATCAATCAGATGATACATCGGTCCGAGATTGAGCACAATATCAAATTCATTCTCTGAAAAAGCCGATAAATCTGTCGCGTCAACTACAGCTGCACTAATGTTTTCAAGCTCTTTTGCTTCAATGTTTTGCTTTATTTCCTCAACATGTTTCGGGACAAAATCGGTCGCTGTCACTTCATATCCTTTCTCAGCAAAATGGAATGAATAGACACCGCCCCCCGCGCCAAGATCCAACAGTTTTCCCGATTCCGGCAGATATTTCTCAAGCAGAAAAACTGTTGTCAGATATTCAATTCTGTGACAGTTGCTCTGCGAAAGTCTGTCGCTTTCTTTTCTTTTTGAAGTTTCGTAGTGGCTAATAACTTTATTCATGTGTTGTCTCCTACTCAAAAAACCTCTTCACAAACGGGCTTTCAAATTCAGTCGCAAGAATGTCCATTATAACTATGTCGTGAGCTTTTCCAGCTATAAATTTTGCTTCCCTTTGCCGGCCAATTTCTTTGAATCCATATTTTTTTACAGAATGCAATAGCACCATTATTATTGCTGAATACTTTAAGTTGATATTTTTTCCGTTAAGCATGTTTGGCTTCTAATTATTTATATTCTTAATCTCAAGCAGTTGAAACACAGCCTCAGCCAAAGGATCAGCAGGTAAAGTTGAATTGGAGAGGACAATAACTCCAATTTTTTTCTCTCTGCTGAACTTTATAAAACTTGAATATCCGCCTGTTCCGCCGCCGTGTTGATATACTTTCTGATTATTCTTATCTGTAAACTCAAACCATGTAAGACCAATATTTAATCCTTTATCTATCTCAAACCTTGTTGAAAAAATCTCCTTTGAAATCAACCCGTTAGAGTCAACAGCATTTATGTCTGCTTCAAGGTATTTCAGCATATCTTTTACAGATGATTCTATAGCGCCAGCGCCTTTAAATGCCGGCAGATCCCAGTTTGAAACTGGGGTTCCTTTGAGATCGTGTCCTCTTGCCAACGCCTTATTTTCTGGAGCAACATCAATAAAAGTATTTGTCATACCCAGAGGTTTTAAGATTCTGTCAAAAACCATTTGGTCGTATGATTTTTTATCAAGATCAGCAAGCACATTTCCGAGAATTGCAAGCCCTAGATTTGAATATTCATACTTGGAGCCTATCTCTCTTTCAAGTTTATAGCTGTTCATAAATTCGTTAATATGTTTAACCCTGTAATCTTTATAAGGATTACTCGGATCTTTTACATATTTATCAAAATTAAGCGGCATTCGCGGAAGCGAAGAGGTGTGTGTTGCCAGATCAATTATTTTGATTTCCTTGCTGCTTCCTTCAAATTTCGGGATTTTTACACTATCAGCAAAATATTTCTGAAGTTGGTCTTCCAGTTTTATTTTACCTTCATTAACCATCTGATAAAGCATTGCACCAGTAAAAGTTTTTGTTATTGACCCGATTTCAAAAAGAGAGTTTTCATCTATTTTATCGCCGCTTCCCCGAACCTTCTCGCCAAACAGAAAAAACTTAGTTTTCCCGTTCTGATAGATACCAATTGCGACTCCGGCAGCTCCTTTTGATTTTATATAAGCTTCGCCGATTTCCTGAACTGTCGCTTTCTCAGTTATTTCAGGATATTTGACAGGTTTAATTACTTCTGTAATCTCAATGCCTTGAATTTTATCATCTTTATCAAAACTAAGATTCAAATTCATCTCAATTTTTTCAAACTTTACGGGATATACAAAATTTCTTTCGCCAACAAATTTTTCAGCATTTATATTTTTTGCAGCACCCAGCTGCGTATGAAAACTTTCAATTAACTCTTTTGTCTTTTCCAAAGGAAGTGCTTTTCCAACTTCAGAATTATAGAACTTCATAAAATCGGAATAATTCTTTTTGTTGTATGCATCAACCATATATTCCGCAATTTTCCTGTATTCAGTCAACTTCAGCGGCGCAATATTTATCCAGAGTCCCTGAATTTTATCTCCCAGAAAGCTTACTGTTAAAATTAGATAAGCATTTTGGCATCTTGCAAAATAGTTGTAGGTAGACTCTGATTGCTGATAAAGTCTTTCAATCTCAACAATCTTACCTGTTTTTTCAAAAACAGAACTCAAAAAAGCACTTGATTTGTCTGCCGGAAAAGCTTCTCTCATTTTTGAATCATAATTTTCAAAAAAAGCGTTAAAATGGTTATTGTTGAACTCTTTTACGAGTAGATCTATAAACTTTGCATGTTCTGCACCAATTTGTTCTGATTGTTCTTTCTTTTCAGATTTTTGAACATTAGTTGAGGTTGTCTGACATGAAACAGAAAAAATAAAAAAAAGCACAATAAGTAACCTGATAAGCATAACTCCCTCCAGTAATCTTATTTTAAAACGCCTACATCCTGTCATAAATAAATTTGGGAATAATTTTTAACAGTACCGCAATAATTCCCCATCGTTTTGTGATGTAGGCAACTTTTTTCCGCTTCATCACGGCGCGATACATTTGTTTCACCGCCTTATCCAGAGGTTCAACCCAGAAGAGGCCATCACCCTTAGCCATCGCAGTATTAATCAATCCAGCCTGCAGATCAGTAACATAAATCGGCTGCTTTGATTTTGCCGCTTTTTGACGCAATGCTTCAAGATAATTTATCTGATACGCCTTTGACGCATTATATGCAGGAGCTTCTCTTGTACCGCGAATGCCGCCGATAGAGCTGACTGCTGCAAGATGGCCGCTTTTCTGTTTTTCAAAAAAGTTATAAGCCCAATCTGCAACACAGGTAAATCCAAGAACATTAGTATCTATAGTCCGCTTTTCAATAGAATAATCAAGGAGATGATTTATATCACCAATTCCCGAGCTTATTAAAATCAAATCTATATGCCCCAGCTCTGAAACAAGTTCATTTAGGGCTGTTACACTTTTTTCTGTGTCAGTGATATCAAATGTTTTGCAGATAAAATTTTCAGGCTTTTGCTGTTTCAGCGTGTTAAGTAATTCAGTTCGTCTTCCTGTAATCCCTACAATATACCCATCATCAGCAAGCAATTTTGAAAATTCTCTCCCGATTCCCGATGTCGCACCGATTACAATTGCTTTTTTCACTTTGGTCCTCATGATTTCTATGTTGCTTAAAAGTTGTAGCTAATTAGTCTCCAAAAAGCAAATTTGATTACTCTTCAGAAAGATGAAAACCAACCTTTTTATAGCACGCAATTGCCTGCTCGTTGTAAGCATAAACATGGAGATCAATACTGTGCAGATTGATAATTCACCAACAAATTTTTAAAGTATGTTATAGTGTTTACTCCTATTTTAATTCCAGTTCCCAGAAACTGTGTGTCTGGTAGTGCTTAAATCCCATTTTTTCATTGATTGCAAGCATCGCACCGTTTACTTCTGCGTTTGAAGTCCGTATAAATCTGATTTGCGGTCTTTCTTCTGCAAGAAAAAGAGCATTCAGTGCTTTTACCAGTTTGCCAAAGCCATTGCCCCGGTATTTAGGCACTGTAACTGTTTCCATTTGTGAAGCAACAGATGGTCTTGTTTTTCTTAAAATCAGCTCTGATACAGCTGCAAATTCACCGGTTTTTATGTTTCTGACCCATGAGACAACATACTCACTTCCAGCCTTTTTATAAGATTCAAGGTGTGCTTTTAATATTTCAGGCGTCATTTTTAAAGCCATATTCTGCATTTCTCCGTGCGGGGCATCGTTTATAAAATTTAGTGCATTAACAAGCTCATCAATATATTTTTCAGGGAACTCATTAATCCACACTCCGCATTCAAAATCGGGATTATACCCATTTTGTATCCACCTTTTCATCAGTTCAGTGTCCAGTTCATTCATTTTCAGCTGGTTTCCTTTCTGAACAAGTCCTAATTTAGCTCCTGCTTTTATAAGAAAAAGTTCTCCTGAGGGTATTGTGTCAGCAGAAAAAAGAAAAAGTCTTTCAAATCCTGATAGTCTTGCTATTTCACTGATTTTTTTCAAAACAGCGCTTCCAACACCCTTTCTTCTTTGTTTATGAAGGACAATAATATCTGCATGAACCTTTTCATCGCCCTGAAATTTATATAGCGAACCGGTTCCTGCAATTTCACCATCCACAAACGCAGTTATTTCAATTCCTTTTGTGTAGTTTCGGTTGCATTTTGCTTTTGTAGAATCAATAAAAGCATCCAGTTCGACAGGCTCATCATCAGGTCGCAGCTCAGAATAGTAGTTTTTCCAAACTTTATGATAATCAAGCCACTCATCCATGGTTGCATTTTCCGGAAAGAATTCTTTTATATCTATCATTTTTTGCTCCTATAATTTTCTAACAACCCAGAATCTGCAATCCATTGAATAGCCTTTAACAGCCTCATTTTCTTCTGAAATTTCTGAGCGCATTTTTGTTTCAACAAGTTCAAAACCTGTCTCCTCAAACATCTTTTTTATATCATCAGGTGCCGCAATGTGAACAAATATTGCTCTGCCGTTTTTTTCCGAAATAATATCGCCGAAATCATGCAGCCTTTTGTCCTGCGTACCGTTTTCCCAGCGGATTTTTTCATCAATCCACTGCTGTTTAAATGGCTCCGGCGACAAATCCCTGTCATGTGTCGTAAATATAAAAATTCCACCAGTTTTCAGCACTCGATGAATTTCCACCATTGCGTTCAATCTGTTTTTCCGCTGAGGAATTGTCATCAAACCGTTGAATGAAAAAAGCACTGCATCAAACTCATTTTCAGCAAATCTTAAATCAGTCGCATCCCCTGCTTCAAAAGCAATGTTTAATCCGCGTTCCTTGCTGATTTTACTCGCTGATTCAATCATCCTTTCAGACAGATCAACGCCAATAATATTGCTCCAGCCGTTTTCAACAAGTGCGATAGTTGTCCTGCCCGTACCGCAGCCAAGATCAAGAATTTTTGCTGATTTATCCACAAACTTATCAAGCATTACTCTTTCACTTTTCCAGAGTCCGATTTCGCGTGCATAACCTTCATATTCAGCAATCGTAACATCCAGACTGAACTCATATTTTACCAAATCTATTTCAGCTTTTTTTGTGTACATAAGCAGACTCCTATTTATTTTTCCCGTTTATTAAATTTACCACAACTTTTACAATAATATCCTTCTCTTCCGGCCTGCTTTCCGCAATCATCAGCGTTAAAGCCACAAGCGCATTGTCTGCAATTCGTTTTGAGCCATCAGCATTATAAAGCACTTTGTTTTTTGCCAGAAAATAGATAAAAACAGCAGCAGCAATTCTCTTGTTTCCATCAGAAAAAGAGTGGTCTTTTACAATAAAATAAAGAAGGTGAGCCGCCTTTTCCTCAATACTTGGATAAAGCTCGACTCCGCCAAAAGTCTGATAAATTGTGCCAATGACTCCTCTGAATGATTCATCTTTTTCGCGACCAAACAGCGTTGTTCCGAAATCGCTTTTCATGCTTTTAATCAGGCGCATACATTCATCATACTCAAGTCCGACACTATGCTTTTTGCTGAGTTCCCCTGTTTTTAGCGACTGATGATCGTACTGGTCGAGAATCGCCAATGCATAAGCATAATCAGCAACAATCTTTATCAACTCTTTTGTTTCATCAAAAGCTATCACCTGATTTTGCACTGTTTTCTCAAGCAAAGCCACGGTTTTTTGCAGTTCAACAAGTTTTTGGGACTCTTCCTTCAGCTTTTTTTCGTTGATTGAATAGCCGTTTATCAGGTGATCTTTCAAAACCTGAGATGCCCAAATACGAAACTGTGTTCCGCGCTTTGAATTTACGCGGTAGCCGACAGAGATTGCAACATCAAGATTGAAGAACTTTACAGGCTTATCAGAATTTGGAATGTGCATTTTTTGCACATTGCTTTTTTCTTCAAGCTCACCGGATTCAAAAATATTTTTGATATGCTTAGTAATAACAGAACGTTCTTTCTCAAAAATCTTTGCGAGCTGCTCCTGAGTCAGCCACACTGTTTCTTTTTCAAGCCTGATTTCAATATTGTTTTTTCCATCTTCAGACTGATAAAAAATTATCTCAGATTTATTTTCAAGCATCAGGTTGTCTCCTTCCCAAAAAACTTTTTTACAAAATCATTCAGCCACGCAGTATATTTCTCAGCATCTTCCATTCTTATTGGCGACAGATAACATTTTTCACCGATAATTTTTTTAAAGTAGGTCATTGTATTTTCTCCTTTAATTTATTTTTTATCTCCAACAACTTTGTACATTACTTCTCTTAATTTTGCATCAAGTTTTAAAGGTCTGTTGTCAAGCAGTTGTGTCATAAAAATGCCAACAAGCTCCTGCTGCGGGTCAATTATAAACCGGGTGCCGGCCGAACCGCCCCAGTCATAAGTGCCAATAGAGCCGGGAAGTTGCTGCGCCTGCGGATTAATAAGAATCTGCACATTAAATCCGAAGCCAAAAGATTTGTTGTCAAACGGATGTATCTCTTTTTTAAGATAATTTTTATACATAGCTTTAACAGAAGATTCTTTTAAAACTTTTTTGCTGTTATAGCTTCCATTGTTCATCAGCATTTCTGCAAACTTCATGTAATCCTCAGTTGTTGAAACAAGGCCGCCGCCAGCTGAAAACATTGCCGGTTTTTCTGTAAATTTTGATTTTTCAGCAGTTTCCCGCAATATCATTTTGCCATCATCAGTTCTTTTATAAACTGAGGTAAATCGGGCTATTTTTTCTTTTTCCACAAAAAAAGCAGTATCTTTCATCTCAAGCGGCTGGAAAATTCGTTCTGCAAAAAATCGGTCTAACGATTTGCCTGAAACTATCTCAACAACACGCCCTAAAATATCTGTTGATATGCCGTAATCCCAGCCAGAG
>CAZISX010000035.1:7370-13835 GCA_964542005.1 uncultured Spirochaetales bacterium | reverse complement strand
CTAAAATATCTGTAGAAATATAGTAAGAAAATCCTTCACCAGGATGAAAAGAGAGCGGCAGTTTTGCAGCCTCATTAACTAGCTGAGCCAAAGTTGCATCAGGATTGTTTTCAAATTTCTCATCAAATGCGGCAAGCAATTTAATTGTAGCTTCATTGCTGGAATAACCAAATCCAGAAGTATGTGTCAGCAAATCGGTGATTGTTATCTCTCTTGCTGCCGGCTCCAGCAGCTCTTTCCCATTTTTTACAGAAGCAACTTTCATTTTTGCAAAAGCGGGAATAAATTTTGATAGTTTGTCATCAAGAGAAAGTTTTCCCTCTTCAACAAGCATCATTATTGCAGCCGTCGTTATCATTTTTGTCATGGAATAAATGCGGTAGATCGAATCTTCTTTCAGCGGTTTTTTGGAAGCAATATCTGAAAAACCAAAAACTTCGTTACAGAGCAGATTGCCTTTATGCTTAATCTGCACTGCATATCCCGGAATGATTCCCTGCTCCACAAGCGGTTTAAATGTTGTATTTATTAGCTCACATGCTTGTTTGTTCATCTCTTTTTTCCCCTTTTCTATCTTTTCAATAAATATCTCATCTCCAACTTTACAGCCCAGTTCTTTCTGCGCATTTGCCCAGTTTCTTGCAACTTTCAAATAATCTTCTGCAGTGATAAATGAAATCCATTCGCCTTCTTTAACTTCACCGTAGTGATAACCTAAGAAAATCTTGAACTTTTTATCCTTAAATCCGACATAAAAATAGGAATCCTGTTTAATTCCTGCTTTTTCCAGATCACTTCTTGAAAAATCGGCTTCCATATTGAAATAAACCGGATGAATATTAGTAACTTTGCCATAAACTCTGCCGCTTTCGTGGCGTGCTTTTGAATCTTTTCTGCGAATATCAGTAAGAACATTTTCATCAGCCGGCTTTTTACTGTTTTCAACCCAGCTTGCAAGTGTTTTCAGAGCGTTGTCCTCTTCAATTGAATTAATGTTGCAGTGACCGCGCCGCGTTGAAGTCCAAAGTGCTGTATTTGATTTTTTGTCACCAGTCAGCGAAATATAATCTTTCACCTCAGCTATTTCATTGATATTGCTGAAAAATAATATCGGAATCTGAGGCTTGAAAGTGTGTTTCTTAAAGTTTTCCTTATTTTCGCACATAGTTGTGTCATTATCTTCACACAGAAGCGCTGCGCCAATTGCCAGCACTCCGTCAAACCGCTCTTTTTTTTCTTCAGCAATTTTCACAACAATCTGCCCGCCCATAGACCAGCCGGAAACAAATGTTTTATCAGGCTTACCGTGTTTTTTAACAATAAAATCATAGAGTTTTTTAAGATCATCAATTCCGTCTTTTACAAAAATTCCGTTTCTGCGATAGCTTGTTTCAGCAATTATCCAGCCCTCTTTAAGCAGATTTTCTTCTGCCTGTTCAATCTTAAAATCGGCTGAAAGCGGCGCATTTTCAGGTCTTCCGCCGTGCGCATAAAGAAGCAGCTTTTTATTCCACTTTTGCGGAAGCGCAATTTTATAGAGAGAGCCTTCAAGTTTTCCCTCTTCAAGTTTGTAGTTCTGTTCTTTTCCAAAAAGGACACTGCAAAAAAGCATCAGTACAATAAGGAATTTCATCATTTTTTCTCCTATTTTTTCCTCACAATTATTAATTCTTGACTACCGGATTTTTCGGTCGCTTTACTCACTCTATTTCCTCAAATTTTCAGCTCAGCTGCCCGCTGTTTATGAAATTCATTTAAAACCTTCTCCTCTTCTTCACTTAAAAACTGATTTGTGTACATTTGATAGTAGTATCCTTTCTTTTTCATAAGTTCGCGGTGAGTACCGTCTTCTACTATTTTTCCATCTTTTAAAACAAGTATCCTGTCTGCGGAACGGATTGTTGAGAGTCTGTGAGCTATGATAAAACTTGTCCTGTTTTCAAGCACTTTGTAAATTGCATCCTGAATTTTCATCTCGGTTTCGGTGTCAACTGATGAGGTTGCTTCATCAAGTATAAAAATCCGCGGATTAGCCAGAAGTGCTCTTGCAAAACTTAAGAGCTGTTTTTCTCCGGTAGAAAGACGGCTGCCGCCTTCGCCTACTTCGGTTTCATATTTGCGCTCAAGTTTCTCAATAAATTCATGGGCATTCACGAGTTTTGCACTATTTATCACCTCGTCATCAGTTGCGTTAATTCTGCCGTAGCGGATATTTTCCATAATTGTTCCGCTGAAAAGATGCGGTGTCTGGAGAACATATCCGAGCGAGCTTTGAAGCCAGACAAGCGACCGCTCTCTGTAATCTGTGCCGTCAATAAGGATTTCTCCCTCGGACGGTTCATAAAAACGGCAAAGCAGGTTGACTATTGTGCTTTTGCCTGCGCCGGTTTCTCCGACAAGGGCAATTTTCTGGCCTGCTTTTACTTTGAGGTTGAAATTCTCAATAATATTTTCACCTTTGTTATAGAAAAATGTAACGCTGCGAAACTCAATTTCCCCTTTAATTTCAGGCCAGTTTTCCTTTTTAGGATTGTCAAAACTGCCGTATTTTTCCTCAGCTAAGCTATTATCTTTTATCTCTTCTGGTGTTTCTATCATTGAAAAAACTCGCTCTGCTGCAGCCTGTGCATTAAGGATTTCGCCCATAATCCGGCCAAGACTGAAAACAGGCTCAAAAAACTGTATGGTGTATGAGATAAAAGCGACAAGTGTTCCATAACTTATTGTTTCCATTAAAACAGATTTGCCGCCAGCATACATTGCAAGCGCAGTTCCGACACTTGTGAGAAAAAGTATCGAAGGAAGATACAAAGCTGAAAAAAGAGCGGTTCTAACTGAACTTACATACATTTCATCTGTCAACTCTTTAAATTCGCTGAAGTTTTTCTCTTCTCTCACCAGTGTTTTTGTGGTTTTTGCCCCCATTATTCCTTCGTTGAAAGAGGCTGTAATCTGGCTGTTGATTTTTCTGACACTTCTGTGACCTTTCAACATTTTTTTCTGAAAATAGATGCTTACCAGAAAAAGAAAAGGGACAGAAACAAGAGATATGAGGGCAAGTTTCCAGTTCATGTAAAGCATTGCTCCTGAAATGACAATCAGAAGAGAAATTCCCCAGACACCATCAACAAGCCCCCACGCCATAACATCTGCTATCTTCCTGGAATCGCTCGTCATTCTCGCCATCATCCAGCCGACAGGTGTTTTGTCGTAGTAGGAAAAACTGAGTTTCTGTAGTTTATCAAAACCTGCCTGACGGATATCGCGCACCAGATTTGTGTTGATATAGCCGGCATAATCAATAAAAAGCTTTACTACAACAACCTGAAGAATAATTATCACAAAGTAAACTGCTGCAAAAAGAGGAAGTTTTTCCAAACTTTTCTCACTTATAAACGAATCTATGCAATATTTTGTCATGAGCGGAAATGCGGCATCAACTCCGGCAAGAACAATAAGGTAAACCGCGAGAAGTGCGAAATTTTTCTTATATGGCAGCATAAATTTAGATAAACCTTTCAAAAGGTTAAAGTCAATGCTGCTTTTAAATTCTGTTTCTTTATTTTGTGTCATTTGTTGCTCCCATTACTCAACTTCCCGTTGCAGTTCGTAGATTCTTTTGTAAAGTCCGGCAGTTAAAATAAGCTCGCTGTGGGTTCCCGACTGAACAATTTCGCCGCCATCAATTACAAAAATTCTGTCTGCTGCCGAAAGTGTATTTATCCTGTGGGATATAATAAAAGTTGTTGTTTTACCTGACCTTTTCTGAAGCGATTCTCTAATCTGCGCATCTGTTGAAGCATCAACCGCACTTAACGAATCATCAAAAATCAGAATTGGCGGATTGTTGATAATTGTTCTGGCTATTGCAAGGCGCTGTTTCTGGCCGCCCGAAAGAGTAACACCTTTTTCGCCCACAAAAGTTTCATAACCCTTCTCAAAACTCTCAATAACATCGTGAAGTGCTGCTGTTGATGCTGCCTCAAAAACAGTTGAATCATCAATATTATCAGCCGCTAACGCAATATTCTCCTTTATGGTTTTGGAAAAAAGGAACGGCTCCTGCAGAACAATACCGATATGCTGCCGTATCCATTTTTTATCAATATTTTTAAGCTCAATGCCGTCAATTGTGATTGAGCCTTTCTCATATTCGTAAAGCCTTGGCAAAAGATGCATTATCGAACTTTTGCCTGAACCGGTTGCGCCAAGAATTGCGACAGTTTCGCCGGCACTCACCTTAAAAGAGATGTTTTTCAGAACATTGCTCTCATTTCCATAGCCGAAAGAGAGGTTTTTAAATTCTATTTCGCCAATTATTTTAGGCTTTTGACCAGACTCATCATCTTCAACAGGTTTATCAAGAATCTCCTCAATCCTGCCAAGAGAGATTATCGCTTTTCCCATATCTGTCAGAATTCTTCCCATCTGACGCACCGGCCAAAGAAGCATCGAAACAAACGACATGAAAACAACCAGTGTTCCGATAGAAAGAGTGCCTGAGGCTACAAAATAAATGCCTGAAATCAGAACAGCAAAAATCTGAATAAGACACAAAAAATCTGAAATAGACCAGTACCAGCCAAGAAGCTTAATCAATTTGTAAGTTAATTCAGCATGTTCCCTGTTTTTTTCATTAAATTTAACAGTTTCGTAAGATTGTCTGGCAAAAGCCCGGACAACCCTTACACCTGTCAGATTTTCCTGCAAAACAGTTGTCAGTTTCCCTTCAGCCTCGTCAGAATCCTTGAAGACCTGTTTTATCTTTACAAAAAAGATAAATGAAAATCCGAAAATCAACGGAATCACACCAATTGAAATAAACGCCATCCTGAGATCAAGAAAAACCATTATTAGAATTGAAATCGCAACAGAAAAAAGAGCTCTTCCTACCTCGACAAACTGCATGGCAAGAAAATGTCTTACAGTTTCAACATCAGAAGTGCACCGCTGAACCATGTCGCCGGTTTCAAACCTTGAATGTTCATCAAAGTAGAGCCGCTGAATGTGGTTGTAGAGCGTTTCTTTTATGTTTTTAGCAGTCTTTTCAGCAGCTTGCGATGACAATCTTTCTTTGAGAAAAATACAAACACCCCTGAAAAAACTGGCAATCAGAAAAATAACGCTGCACAGAAAAAGGCTGCCCGCAACATCCAGACCGGAAAGCAAATCTCTTAAAAATGGTCCGGTAAAAAAAGTATCAGAAACCTCTTTTTTGCCAATCACATTATCTATCGCATACCTGATAACAAGCGGCGCAGAAAAAGCAAAAAATGCACCCGCCGCAACAGAGGCAATTGCCCCTAAATATATTGCTCTGGCACCTTTCATAAATTGCCAGAGCAGTTTTAATTTTTTAATCATTATATCCTTCTGAAATATTTCATTGTTTTTATTCTTTTAAGCCTTCGGTAACCGCTGTATTTCGGAATAAGATCAGTCATTTTTCTCCTCCTACTCAAAAAACTTCTTCACAAAAGGACTTTCAAACTCGGTCGAAAGAATATCCATTATAATTATGTCATGCGCTTTGCATTTCTCGCCAATTATTTTCTTAAAGTATGTCATTGGTATCTCCTATTTAATTTCCAGTTCCCAGAAAGTATCTGTCTGGTAGTGTTTAAAGCCCATTTTCCCCCCTTAATTTTTCAGATTTCTCTTCAATTTCAAGTGCTTTTTCCAGTTCTTCAATTGTTGGAAGACTTGATTTTAAATTCTCAGGAAGAGACTCTGTTATCTGTTTTTCCCATTCAGCAACTCCTATGGGATTTTTATAGCCGGCGAGGGCATATTTTGCAAGAGTATGATTTTTTTCTTTAACCAGCAAAAGTCCAATTGTCTTATTATCAGTCGAATGGCGCATTAAATCGTCAACAATATTCATGTACATGTTGAGCTGACTTGCGTGCCCTGGCTCAAATTTTCCTGATTTGAGCTCGATTACAACGAAGCAGCGCAATTTCAAATGATAAAAAAGTAGATCAATATAAAAATCTGTATCACTGAATTCCACATGCACCTGTCTTCCCACAAAGGCAAAACCTTGACCAAGCTCAAGCAGAAATTTCTCCAGATGCTCTATTAGCTTGTTTTCTAACTCAGATTCTTTTCTGGTATCTGCAGTACCGAGAAAATCAAAAATATAGGGATCTTTAAAAATCTGATTTGCCATGTCAGAATCAGGCGGAGGCAAGGTTGAATCAAAATTGTTTGCTGTTTTTCCAATTCGATTATGAAGCTGCAATTCAATTTGAAAAGCCAGAATATTGCGGCTCCATCCATTTTCTATTGACCTCTGTGCATACCAAAGGCGCAATTCATTGTCTTGAAGTTTTTCAAGAAGTGCAATATTGTGATACCAGCTTAATTGTGCAAGCACCTCTTGCACAATTTGCCGATCCTTCCATATCTTAGCGAATTTACTCATGTATTTAAGGTTTCTTGGCGAAAACCCACTCATCTCAG
>CAZISX010000035.1:0-7360 GCA_964542005.1 uncultured Spirochaetales bacterium | reverse complement strand
TAAGTCATGAGACAAGCGGTCAATAACCTTTGCTCCCCAGCCGCTATTTTCCTGCTTAGAAATAATTGATGACCCTATCTCCCAATACATCATCACCAGAGCGCTGTTAGCAGCTAATACAGTTTTCAATCGTTCATGTTTTATCCGATTTTTCAGTTCCGCGATAAAAGAGGAGTAATCATCAGGCATATCATATAATTGTGGTGAAACAGGCAGAACAACGCCGCTTTTATCTCTTGCGATTTGATTTGTTTTCCGCTTGTCATCTTTTTTCATTTATTGCTCCTGTTTCTTGACAACCCAGAATCTACAATCCATTGAATATTTCTTGTTACCTGACGAGACCCCTCATTTTGAACTTGTGCAATTTTTGCACAAGTTAATTCTTCCAGTAATTCCTGAGTGTTATAAATGTTTTTAATATGTTTTGCGATAGAAGTTCTATCTGTTTGAAAAAGCTCTGCGAGCTGATATTGATTTAGCCATACAGTTTCTTTATCAAAATGAACTTCAATTTTTGTATTCTCATCTTCAGCCTGATAAAAAATTATCTCAGATTTTTGCTGCTGCATCAATGTCTCCTAGTCAAAAAACTTCTTCACAAACGGACTTTCAAACTCGGTCGAAAGAATATCCATATAGACTATATCATGCGCTTTGCCAGCTATACATTTGGCACCTCTTCTTCTGCCGATTTCTTTAAATCCGATTTTTTTATAACAGGCAATCCCGTTTTTATTAAAGGCATACACGGTAAGCATAATGTTTTGCAGATTTAACAGATTAAACCCATAGTCAAGCATAAGCCTCATTGCTTCTGCCGCAAAACCTTTATTCCACATAGTTTTGTCGCCGATGAAAACACCAATTTCGGCTGTCCTGTTTACATTGTCAACATTTTTTAGGCCGCAGTTTCCAAGTAAAGAATCGTCATTTTTATTAATAATTGCAAAATTAGGGTCGCTGCCGGTGGCGAGCTTTTTCAACATCTCTTTTTCCCCTTCAAGGGTGATCATCATTGGTGTTAAAAAGAGCGATTTTTCAATATCAAAATCATTCAGCCACGCAGTATATTTCTCAGCATCTTCCATTCTTATTGGTGAAAGATAACATTTCTCGCCGATTATTTTTTTAAAGTATGTCATTGTATTTACTCCAATTTTTGTCTACAAAATTCATAAATTTTCAATAGTTTCTTTCAATCTTTTGCAATCTTCTCTCATCAGCGAAAGAAGAATCAAATCCTCATGTCTCCCTTTATTGAATATTGCCTTGCGCATAATACCTTCCTGTTTAAAGCCGCATTTGGTAAGAACACCGAAACTTGCCTTGTTGTCAACATCGCAGGTTGCCTGCAGTCTCTCTATATTTTTAAGTTCAAACAAGTATGCGCAGAAAATCCTTAATGCTTCGCCCATTATTCCTTTGCCGCGGCTTTCCGGCTTGTAAAGAATTGCGCCAAGTTCGTAGCTGTTGGAATAATGCATGGTTTTGAAAAAACCGATAATGCCGAGCACCGCATCATTTTTATCAGTAATAACCATTCTGCCGCCATGTTCTGTCCAGAAGCCGTTTTCAGCAAACCTTTTCTTCTGTTCCGGAAGAGGGAGAAGATCAATCGGGTAATAATCTCCGCGGCTTAATATATCGCTGTAAAGTTCATCCATAACTACTAAATCTGATTCTTTTGTAAGTCTTAAATTGATATTTTTTCCTTTAAGCATGGTTGTCTCCTTTTATTAATTTTTGAAAAATCTGTTTTAATCTTATAACTTTTTTCTTTTTTCTCACGCTTTTCCCTGTATTCTCTCATTTTTTCACGCAGACACTTTGCTGTAACAACTGCCATCGGCTTTTCTTGTCAAATAACCAAGTTCAATCAGCTCTCGGCGAATCAGAACATAATCATCTATGGCAAGGTATTCTTTTAGTAAGCTGTTTATCTCTTTTTCTGAGAAAGTTTTATCAGACGGAATCTGATTGTTGACATAATCAATCAGCATAAGCTGAAACTTTCTTTTAGCTGGCCAGAAAGCAACTTTCCCTTCGCTGTTAATATAATTTTTTACTTTTTTACGATCTTTTTCATTTTCTATATGACTAAACATAGTTTTCTCCTTTTTATTGTTGCTGTCAATGCACTATATAGTACACCGCTAAGCAGTTTTTTTAACTAATGTTTCAACAAGAAACACGCTAACCTTTTTGTTTCGCTCTATATAATTGTGTTTAGAGCGTTATGTCCCGGGGTGTTTTTTCCGTTTCAATTGTTCACAAAAACAAGGTTGCCGCGCCTACAGATGTTTTCTTCCCGACACCACCTCTGTCTTGATCGACAGGAAAGACGGTCGGTTTCCTGGAACCTGTACTTACAGCAAGACCTCTGAAAAAACTACACTCTTTTGTTGAAGCTGTGGAATTTGTGTTAATGTTAATGCTTAAAATTTTCTTCCCGTTCATCTGATTCTCCATAAAAAATGTTGTTGAATAAAACAATGAAACCGCTGTGCGGAAATCATACAAAACAGAAATAATATTCACGCCAGAATAATATGTCAAATTATTATTTGCCAAAAAAGCTAATCATTCTGAACTCTTTGTTAAACAGCCACTCTGACAGCAACTCTTTTTTTGCTTTTTGAAGAAAATCATTTACTTGCTTTTCATAAAGTTATCATTATGTTATGCAAGCTTTTTGTTTAATTTTTTTAAAAATATGGAGTCAATTATGAGCACAAACAATGAACCAATGATTATTAAAGACACAACAGCAAATCCCGCTCCGCTGGGACTTCTGGGTTTTGGCATGACAACTATTCTTCTTAATCTTCACAATGCCGGACTTTTTGGAATGAACACAATGATTCTTGCTATGGGAATTTTTGTTGGCGGAATGGCTCAGGTTATTGTCGGAATTATGGAATGGAAAAAGAACAACACTTTTGGCACAACTGCTTTTACTTCCTACGGATTTTTCTGGATGACGCTGGTTGCTCTTATTCTTATGCCTAAACTTGGAATGGGCGAGGCGTCTGACCCGTTTTCAATGGGCTGTTTTTTAACTGTTTGGGGAATTTACAGTACATTTATGTTTGTTGGAACTTTCAAACTTAACAAAGCTCTTCAGGTTGTTTTCGGATCACTTATTATTCTTTTCTTTGCTCTTGCTCTTGGCGATTTTACAGGAAACGCTGCTATAAAACAGTTTGCGGGCATTGAAGGAATTTTCTGTGGAGCAAGCGCGCTTTATACAGCTATGGCTCAGGTACTTAACGAGCTTTACGGCAGAGTTGTTATGCCGATTGGTCCTGTTAAAAAATAACTTTTATCTGCCAATTTTCTTTTTACAAAATATTATCTGAAACTTTTTTATCTCAACACAGGTCTAACTAGCGTTATTATCTTCTCACGGTAAAATTAATGAAAAAAGTCGGACTTCTATTTTTTGCAACATTTTTTATTCACCTGCCATTTATCTTCTCTTTTTTTCCAAGTTATGATGAGACATCTTATGCTTTTGTGGCAGAAAAGATTGCCCGAGGACAGGAAACACTTCTTTACGGCTCAAAAGACATCTACTTTTTCCCTCCTCTTTTTAACTATGCAGGTGCTTTTTTTAACTGGCTTGGATTTGAAAGAATTATCTCTGTAAGAATTGTTTCGCTAATCTTTTCATCAGGAATATCTCCACTTTTATATCTGCTCATAAAAAAATCGGGAAGCACGCAAAAAACCGCATATATAGCTGTTCTTCTTTGGCTTATCTCCCCGTATGTCACCTATCTTTCGGTACTTGGAATGGTTGAAACAATGATGATTTTCTTCATTCTGGCGGCGGCGTACACTCTTCAGCTTTATTTATCAAACAAAGAGAGGAAATTCATTATAGCATCAGCACTATTGCTTGGATTTTCTATATGGACAAAAGAAACAGCTGTCGGGTTTATTCCGGTTTTCCTCTTTTTCTTTCTAAAGGAAATCAGGTCTGGGCTTCTTTGGGGCTCAACGCTATTTTTGTCTATTTCTCCATTACTTTTTGAATCAATTTCAAATACTAGTCAGTTTGGACTGTTTTATGAGATTAATGTTGATTCAATCTTTTTTGCAATGAACCCGGACATTATGCTATTATTTCTCGCAAATGTAATAGGAATAACCACTTTCCCCAAGCCAGGATTTGCACTGGTTTTTAATTATATTGCTATATTTACTATATTTTTATCGCTTTTTTCTCTCAACTTGGAAAGAATTAAAACCTCATTTTTTTTAAAATTTTCGATTCTTACAATTTCTATATTCATCCCTTTTTTCACCGTTTTTCCAAAAAAGCACGCATACTATCTTGTCCTTGTCTATCTTTTTCTTCTTTTCCCGCTTGCTGAATATTTATCCAGAAAAAAAATCTTCACACTTTTCTTTGCCATTTTTATCACTTTTTTTTCTATGCAGACACTTCCTTTTCTTAGGGATTCTAACTTATACAAAGATATGGAATCTGCGCTAAGACTTACAGAAAAACTTTCTCCAGGCTCCAAAATAGCTATGGCTTTGCCAAGAATGGCTCAACATATTGTTATAAAAGAACACTTCAACCTACAAATATATGACTTGCCCGATAAAATTCTCAATGAAAATTCACCGTTTTTCAGAAAACCTGGAAAAGCAATTCTTGAGGCTGATTATTATTTGGGAGAACACTTTTTTCTTTCTGAATCATTCTGTGATAGCTGGCCTGGACTTTCAAGAAATGGGGCAAAATGCGATTTTGAAGCTCTTAAGCAAACAGTCAAACACTTTGAAGAAGTTGACACATTTAAAGCAGCTCAAATTCTTTATAAAATCAAAAAAGAGACCGCAGACAACAGCTAATTCTTTATAAATCGAGCTGCTTAATAACATCTTTGTAATTACCATCCATCAGCAGCTCTTTTAAGCGCCAATCCTGATTTTTAATTTCTTTCTGCATTGACATATAAGCATCGTTAAGTTGTTTGGAGTTTCCAGAATATGGAATGAAATATAATGATAGTATTCCGAACGCAAGCAAGATATTACTCACGAAATCAGCAACTCCTTTATTTTCATTTGATGATTTATAAAGGGTATAAATTGCAATTAAGAAACAAAGCATCATCCAAAGGAAAAAGCTTAAGCCCCCTTTTATTCCCAAAAGAGAAGCTACCGAGCCCGAAGGATAAAAGCCTTCTCTAATCATGATTAAGGTAAAATTCGGCAATGGATTTGAAAAAAGAGGTGCAAAAAACGAGAAATTGACAACTGTTCCTGCAAAAAGCAAAAATGAAGAAAGCGCTGTAACTTTAAAAAAAGTAAGAACCATAGGAAGCTGCTCTTTCACACAAAGAGTACCTTTTACTGACAAAACCATAAGAAGAGGAATCACAGGGACAAAATGACGCGAACCAAATGTTCCGCCGCCATCCCAGACAGAGTATGATATAACTGCGTAGAAGTGAGCTGCAATTGCTGCGGCAGCTCCAATTAAAGAGAGGTCTCTTTTCTTTAGAGAATAATAAAAACCTATACCAGAAAGGATAAGAAACGGAGATAAGGTCAAGGCTCCAATCCTGATTGAAAACAATGTTTCATAAAACGCTTTCCACGAAGGAAAAGTTATTCCCCACAATCCTTTGCTTTGTGCTACAGCAAATGTTTTATCGGAAAGATGTGAGTAGCCAAGAGTGAAAGGAGAACCAAACTGAGCATTATTGAAGATTGCCAAACCAAAAGCAGGAATCATGCCGCCTAAAATAAAATAGATTATCGAAGAAGGATTTTTACGCATTCTGATTAATGCAAAAAATGAAAAAACTACTAAAAATGGCACAGAGGTATATTCGTTAAGAACAGCAAGTCCTCCGACAAACCCAGCACCATATCCCCATATAAATCGTGGCGATTCAATCTCTTTTTCAAGAAGCACAAAAAACAAAAAGATAAGTGAGGCAGTTACAGAGTGTGAAAAATAAGCGACACTAAAGGAAAATATTGGTGTTGCAAAGATTAGAGCAGCAGAGAAAAAAAGATTTAGCTTTTCATCTTTTGAGTGTTTTCGTATGTAAAAGAAAAAAAGCCAGAAAAGCATTAATGCAAAAAGTGCCTGATTTGTTGCTTTGAGGAAATAGAGTGAATCCTTTTCCGTCACATTCCCGTTGTGCAGCTTGTAATAAAGATAATATGAAGGGACATTTATTAAACTAATCAAAGGTGCTTTGTCGCAATAATATTTTCCGTTAACCTCAGCTTTATCTATTGTGTCGCCAAATTTTCTAATTTCATGGTTGACCGACAACTCACCTCTTGAAACAACAGCATGAACCAGAAAAAAGCGAATTCTCTCGTTTGGATTTGATATTCCTTTTATGTATGGATGATACCAGATAATTAATAGATATACGATCACCGATACTGCGAAAAAGGTTTTCTTATTCATAAACTTCTCCAAGTATGCAGTAATGATTTTTTCCATTTTTTTCAGATTTTATAGAGAGATGGATTTTATCACTTTTTTCAAAAGGAATTATTTTCCATCCTTTGGAATTTGCAACACTGATTTTTTGGGTATTTTCATTTACAATCTTGTCTGAAATATATTGAGTAATCTTAAATTCCAGCACATTTTTCTTCTCTGCGCTATCTCCAATTCCCAAAAATATTCTACCATTTTTACTTGCAATATTTTCCCAAACTATTTCAATAGGCGACTCTGTTGCGGGATGAATCCACAAGCACCTGCTTGGAATGCCTTCTATTTTCAGATTTGTCCATCCAAAGTATTGCCATTCTTTTCCGCCGTATTTAATATTTTTCTGACCATCAAACAACTCAAATTCATTCATCAGATTTTTGATTTTTATGCCGGAAGAATCTGAAGCCATAGTTTTAAATGGCAATTGAAGAAGAACCCCATTTAAAGAATGACCTGCATAGCGTTTTTCGGAAGCTAACAGCTTAATATTTTCAGGCAGTTCAGCACTTTTTTCATAAATAAAAAGGATATTTTTGTTGTTTTTAAAAATAGAGACATCAATAAATGGCGTTTTGTTGAGCGGAATAAACAGCGCTTTTTTCTCCTTAATTTTAAGATCTGGGAGAAGGTTGTTTAATGATTCGCTGCCATAAAATATTACAGGAATATTTTTATTATTAATCTGATCTTCTATCTTTTCAATATCATAATGATAAATTTCTCCTAATGAGAAAAAGTAGAAATAAAAAATTAATGGAAGAAAAAAAAGAAAAGAAAAAATCAGCTTAAAAACTTTAGATTTCATCAAAAATTTACAGCGAATCATCTAATCAACAATCATAATAATAGAACCAAGGGACTGATCTTGAATAA
>CAZISX010000034.1:27762-34636 GCA_964542005.1 uncultured Spirochaetales bacterium | reverse complement strand
TAAAATAGTAAAAAACAAAACTGTTAGACCTTTTTTCAGCTTGTTTAGTTTCAAACTATTACCAAAATTATCAAAATATTTTTGAATTGGAAGGAAAAAGTAACAGAATTTATAAAAAAAGGGATTCAACTCTTTTTCAATTAAAAAACAAGAAAATCCTTGATTTTTCGTTTTTGGCATGTATTATTTGTCAGCGTTTTTTTAATGTTCATATAAATTTTAGGGCTCATATAAATTTAGGGAGAAAAACAATGAGAAAAGGTATCCATCCTGAATCTAAAGTAATAACAATCAACTGCTCATGCGGTGCGGTATACAGCGTTACATCCGTAAAAGGTAAAGATTATTCAACAGAAATCTGCTCTGCATGTCATCCTTTTTTCACTGGAAAACAGAAAATTATGGATACAGCTGGTAGAATTGAGAAATTCAACGCTAAATACAAAAGAGCAAATCACGCTGCAGAAAAATAATATTCTGCGAGTGAATTCTGATTCTTTTCCCTTCTCCAAATTATTGTCATCTTTTTTTGTTTTTTACAATCAGCGTTGTTTTATAAATGTTTTTTCTCTAATCATAATAGTGACTTGCATAAGAGATATCAGCTTCTGTGCAAATCGCCCTAGTCAATTCGGAGGTTCCTATGTCTAAAAAAGTTGCAAAAGCCGGCGGTCAGGCTGTAATTGAAGGCGTAATGATGAGAACGCCCGATTATTTTGTTGTAGCTGTCAGAAAACCGGACAAAAAAATAAAAGTCAGAAGCAAAAAATGGACAAATATCTTCCCGAAACTCTTCAAAAAACCGTTTCTTAGAGGCGGTCTTGTTCTGTACGAAGCAATGTTTAACGGAATTGAGGCTTTGACATATTCATTCAACGAGTCTGTCGAGGATGAAAACGAAAAGGAAAAGCTTTCCGGACTTGGGATAGTTGTTTCTATTGGCATCTCTTTTCTTTTTGCAATGACTCTGTTTGTTGCAATTCCGCATATTGCCGCATATTTTCTGGAGCAGTGGGCTAGAGGCGAAAGCTCAATAAATTCAATAATCTTTCATACCCTTGATGGAATCATAAAAATTATAGTTTTTACACTATATCTTTATCTTATCTCAAAAATGAAAGATGTTAAAAGGCTTTTTGAATATCACGGTGCAGAGCATAAAGCAATTTATGCTTATGAAGAAGGACTTCCTTTAAACCTTGAAAATGCCAAAAAATTTACAACACTTCATCCCCGTTGCGGCACAAGTTTTATGATTACTGTTATTGTGATAAGTATTCTTCTTTTTACAGCATTTTTTGCATTTGTTCCGCCGATTACAGGCAGCAAAATTCTCGATAATATTATTTATGTATTCATCAAAATCGGACTTGTTTTTCCGATTGGCGGAATTTCCTTTGAACTTCAAAGCCTTGCATCAAAATTTCCTAACTCTAAAATATTGGGATTTATGATTGCGCCAGGACTCTGGTTTCAGAAAATTACAACCAGCGAACCAGATGATGCCGTCCTTGAAATCGGGGTTATATCACTTGCAAAAGCACTCCATCTTCAGGAAAACAAAGCCGAACTTCCAAAAGAAGGTGTTGAGGAAGAATTTGAATCATTTGATGAGTTCCTGAAATCTATCAGCTGACAACCTCTTTTCTTGTCTTCATTATATTTTTATGATACCATCGGCGTTGTGAATTTAATACACATGCTTGGTGAATTATGCATAAAAATGAAACACAAAACCAGCAGCAAGGAACAGTTACTATAACCGTTGATCCAACAGAACCCTGTTTATTATCAGATATTTCTGAACAATCTACGACCAAAATTATACAGGAAGATAGTAACAGATATTCCTTCCTCGGCGAAAAAGGGCGGGGGGGAATCGGAAAAGTTCTTATTGCTTATGATCAATATATTGGCAGGCAAATTGCTGTCAAAGAGCTCCTCACTGAAAAATGGAACAAAAAAGATTCCGACAGCAGTGTAAAACCCGTACTTGACAGGATGAAAATAGCTGAAGCCCGTTTTCTTAAAGAAGCAAAAGTGACTGGGCAGCTTGAACATCCCGGAATTGTTCCTGTTTATGAAATCGGGAAAAGAGAAGACGGAACAATCTATTACACAATGCGCCTGGTAAAAGGCAACACCTTATATAATGCTATAAAAAACGCTAAAAGTTTAAAGGAAAGGCTCCGGCTTCTTCCCCATTTTAGAGATTTATGCAACACGATTGCTTATGCTCACAGCCGCGGCGTTGTTCATCGTGATATCAAGCCTGAAAATATTATGATTGGGGAATTTGGAGAGACTGTGGTTCTGGACTGGGGTCTTGTTAAAATTCATGGAGAAAAAGATGACAGAGCTTCGGATATAGCTAATGAATTAAAAGAGTTGCGCAAACTTGATATCGGCAAGACTTTGAGAGGAAAGGCAATGGGAACTCCAGCCTATATGTCTCCCGAGCAAGCCAGAGGAGAGATTGATCTGATTGATGAAAGGAGCGATATCTATTCTCTTGGAGCTGTTCTTTTTGAAATACTTACCGGAGAAACATTGTTTAACGGGACAACGGTTTCGGAGATAATCAGCAAGGTAATAAACGGATTTCAGCAAAAAATTCAGGCAATTACCCCTGATGCGCCCCTTGATTTATGTGCGGTCGCTGAAAAATCGTTGAAAAAAGATAAGTTGGAGCGATATCCAAGTGCGGTTGAGGTTGCCAGAGAGATTGAAAACTACATGGCTGGCGGTCGAGTTACAGCTTATGAATACAGTTCTCTGGAGCTTTTCCAGAAGTTTGTTTACCAGAACAAAGCACTTTCCAGCGCGATTGCAGTTCTCCTTTTTGTTTTTGTTTTCAGCTCTGTTGCTATTTATGGCGCATACCGGGATTCAGTTGAAAATGAACGAATGGCACACTTGAATCTTGCTCTTGGTTATCAGGAAAATGCTGACAGACTTATAAAAGAGATGAAATACGATAAGGCAAGGATTTTTTCGGCAGCCGCACTTTACCACAATCCGTTTAATCCGTTTAGCCCATACCACTTTCCCGATATTGAAAAACGGAAAAATCCCGAAGCAGACGAACAAATTATGCTTGCCCAGTCAAGCCTTTACATCTCAACTGTCAATAAAAACAATGCATACATAGGCAAGATTGCTGAATACGATTCTTTGATTATTGATATGGACTATTCTTCTGACGGAAAATATATTGCAATGGCCTCCAAAGATCATCTTATTAGAATTTGGAATAGGATAACAAAAAAAAATGAAGCTGTTCTCCGTGGACATACAGACGAGGTTCGCAGCATTGCTTTTTCAAAAAACAGCAAAACCATGATTTCCGCAAGTTGGGATAAGAGCGTAAGATTATGGGATATTTCAGGCAACAATCTTGCTGTATTTAAGGATCACACAGATCAGGTTTTATCAACAGCATTTAGTCCTGACAGCAAAACCGCAGCAACAGGAAGTGAGGACGGCCAAGTTATTTTATGGGATATTGAAAAAAAATCGCTTATTACAAAAATCAAAGTTTCTCAAAAAGCGGTGAATGATATAGTTTTTTCTCCTGATGGCAAATACCTTCTGACCGCGACAGTCGATGGCGAGATAAGTGTTTGGAATATAACAGAAAATTATACAAAAGCCTTCTCGTGGCAGGCTCATAGCACAACTGCAGTTTCTATAAAGTTTACCCCTGATGGTAAAAATTTGGTTTCTGCTGGATATGACAGATTTGTCAAAGTTTGGGATGGAATCTCAGACAGAATGAAATTTAGCGTTCAAAGTCTTGATGTTTTTTATGATATAGACCTCTCTTCTGACGGGAAAAAAATCGCAGCAGCAGGTCGTGACGGGACTATAAAAATTATTGATATTGAAAAAGAAAAGGAAATTCTTGTTCTTAGAGGACATGAAAGCGAGGTTCTTTCTGTAGCTTTCAAGCCTGATTCGACAAAGCTTGCCTCATCAAGCAGCGACAAAACAGTGAAAGAATGGGAAATAAATGTTTCAAAAACAGTTCTAAGTTTTGACGGACACAAAACATATATTCCGTCAGTAGTTTTTTCTAATGATAACAAATACATGGCATCATCAAGCTGGGACAAAACAATAAAACTTTGGGACAGGGTTGAGGAGAAGCTTCTAACTTCAATAAATGTGGATGACACAGCCTATAGCCTTAAATTCACTAAAGATTCCAGGAAATTGATAGCTGCCGGAAATGACAAAAAAATCAGAATTCTCCAGATTCCTGATCTTAAAACACTTGAAGTGATTAATGTGCCGGCCGTAGTATATTCTATTCAGACAGCGAAAAACGATACACTTCTTATTGCCGGCGTTGACAAGTCATTGATTATATGGGATATTTCCACAAAAGAAGAAATAGCGGCTTTAACTGGACACAAAAACAGCTTGAGAACAGTCGCACTTTCTCCCGACGAAACTATAATTGCAACAGCAGGACGAGACGGCTCTATTATACTTTGGGATTTATTTTCAAAAAAAATAATAACTACACTTGTTGGACACAAAGAAACGGTTCTTTCTCTTAATTTTTCAAGAAATGGCAAATATCTTCTCTCAGCCGGAGATGACAAAGTTATAAAAGTATGGGATATTACTAATAAAAAACTGCACAAAACTCTCGCAAATCACACCGGAGCTGTTCACGCGCTTTCATTCAGTGCTGACGGAAATCTTCTTATTTCAATTGGGCAGGAAGCTATGCTTTGGGATGCCTCAGATTTTTCTCTCCTCCAAAAGCTTGACATGGATTACACGGGATACAGTGCATTATTTACATCTGACAGCAACTTTTTTGCTATCTCTGACGGACCCAACATCAGACTTTACCCTGTAATATTAGGGATGTGGAAAAAAAATCCGGCTGAAATCCTCTCCGAAGCTGAAAAAGAATCAGATAAAACGCTTGAGGGATTCAGGATAATTTCCAAGTAATATCTATTTCTCGAATTGCCTTCTGTACTCGGTCGGAGTCATGCCTGTTGCTTTTTTGAATATTGTATTAAAGGTTGATTTGCTTTTAAAACCTGCCTGAAATGCAGCCTCAATTATGTTGAGATCTTTTGTTGTATCCTTTAAGATAGCTTTTGCTTCTTCAATGCGGAATGTGTTTATGAAATTCTGGAAATTTGTTCCCCAACATGAGTTTATAATCTGGGAAAGTGTGTTTTGCGGAATCCCCAATTCATCGGCGAGAAGCCCTATGCTTAAGTCGCTGTTATGGTACGGCTTTTTGTTGTTTATGTAGGTTTCAATCTGTCTTTTGTAAACAAAAAGCATATCATCGGGAATCTTGCTTTTGCCATATTTTTCCTGTCCAGTTTCATCTTCATCATTTTGATTTTCATCATTCCCTATTTCATCCTGTTTTTCTTCTGAGGCATCTTCTGATAAATCATGAATTTCTTGCGGGCTAACTGCATTCTCTTTTTTACGGATAAAATCATCCCCGTGCTTCATTGCCATATATGTTACTGCATAAATCCAAAGTGCAGCCCAAAAATAAGAAATTCTTGTGTACGCTATTGTTAGCGTAAAAACATAAAAAATGTGTCCGGTAACTAATATAATAAGGATTAAGACAAAAAATCCATTCAAAAGAAGCATTGGGTAAACCCATTTGTAGCGAGCTCCTTTTTCTGTTTTGACAAAGTTTTTTACAATAAAAGAAGATACTGCAATGTAACTGAAGTACTGGATTAGCTTGAGGAAATAGGTCAAAAGAGCGTTATAGCCATGGGTAAGCCCCGTGCCTGTATATCGTTCAAATGCAATAATTTTTGCCTCGCCTGTTTTGATATAAAAAGGAAGTATAAGCAAAAAATGAATAACAAATGGAATAAAGTGGGCAAGATGAATGATTTTGAATTTTTCCATCCTGCCGGCAAGCGATGAAACAAAGAAAAAGATAAGTGGTCCGTAAAGAAGCGCAACACTGGCATCCGCATATAAAATATGGGGAAAACTCCTGTAAAACCCCGAATCTTCTAAATAAATCTGAATAAAGTTCAAGCTGAAAAGGGTTGTCAAAATAGCAAGATACTTATTCGCGGGCAGAGAATTTTTCTTTAAAAGTATTGTGGCTATGAGTAAAAAGCCGTATCCTGCACCGATAAGAAAGATTATCTCAAGTAGTGTCATTTTGTTCTCAATCTATTTCTCTAACGCCTTTGATTCTGCGAATTTCTTCAACAAATTTTCTGATATCTTCTTTTAACCCTGCCGGGTTTTTGATTCCCCAAAGTTTTATTGATGGGTTTGAGCGGTCGGTTGTGACAAAACTTATATGACCAAGCCCCATAACTCTTAAAGAAATAGGCATTTCAACAATAATATCTTTGACTCGGTAAAGCTCAATATCACTCTCTTTTATTGAAAGAAGTCCTTCTCTGAGTGTAATCCGCTGATCGGTAATTTTATATTTAAGACCTATTCTTTTAAAAATAGCAGAAAGAAAAATAGTGTCTGAAACAACAAAACATGCAGTAAATACATAGAGTTGATAGTTTTTGAGTACTGCAAAAGCAGCAACGCCAAGTGCAAAAATAATAAAACTAACTGTGTAGCGACCGGCAAAAAGAATGTGGGACGGGTGTCCCTGAAATAATATTTTTTCTTCCATAATTACCTCACTCTGCTGCTTTTAAAATAGCAAGCATATCGAATCTGTCAAATTTAACATAGCTGCCAACTCCCTGAATTGATGCAGCTTTTTCCGCCATTTCCTCAAATCTGTCGCCAGGAATTCCCACCTCTTTAAAAGTTGAAGGAATTTCTAATTCCCTGTAAAAACCGGCAGTTTTGCGGATTGCCTCTTCTGCGGTTTCTTCATCGGATT
>CAZISX010000034.1:15522-27752 GCA_964542005.1 uncultured Spirochaetales bacterium | reverse complement strand
GGATTTGCCTAAAATATTCCAGACATTTCGACCATAGCGGGCAATTTTTTTCATTGCATCACCGCTTTTTCTGGAAATGTAGCGGAGATAGTGCGGTGTTAAAATAGCCAGTCCATAGCCGTGGGTAAGATCGTAAATCGCACTTACCTCGTGTTCAAGAATATGTGTTATCCAGTCTTCATCTTTGCCGACAGCCAGAATGTTATTGAGAGCGACTGTTCCAGCCCACATTATGTTTGCTCTGGCTTCGTAATTTTCAGGCTCTGCAAAAGCTAAATGCCCGTATTTTAAACAGCTTTTCAGCACTGCCTCAGACATCGAATCTGCTACGAATGATGATTCAGGATATGAAAAATACTGTTCAAAAACATGGCTCATAATATCTGCAATTCCGGCTCCAGTCTGATTTTTCGGAACAGAAAAGGTATATTTTGGGTCGCAGATTGCAAATACTGGCTTAAGCTTCATCGAGCCTGTTGAATATTTCTGGGAAGTCTCTTCGTTTGTGATAACTGTGCCGCCATTCGTCTCGGAACCTGTTGCCGAGAGAGTGAGAATAACGCCAATCGGAAGTGCTTTTTTGATAGAAGTTTTTCTTATGAAAAAATCCCACGGATCGCCATTGTGGTAACGGCCGGCAGCAATTGCTTTGCAGCAGTCAATAACACTGCCTGCTCCGACTGCAAGAATAAAATCAATCTTGTGTTCATGGCAGAGATTCACCCCTTCGCGCACACTTTTTATGCTTGGGTTGGGCTTGATGCCGGAAAGTTCAACAAAAGAGATTCCAGCCTCTTTAAGCTGAGCTACAACAGAGTCATAAACACCGTTTTTCTTAATACTTCCGCCGCCATAGGCAAGAAGAACTTTTGATCCATACTTTTTGATTTCTTTTCCAAGAACCTTAATCTGACCATCTCCGAAAAAAATTTCGGTAGGAAATGAAACTCTGAAATTATACATGAAAACCCCTCTAATTGTAAAAATGCGCTCTCATTTTATACAATTTGATGGGGTTTGTCAAAATGATTGAGACTTAACTCTTCCTGAACGGTAAAGAAGTATTTTTTCGAGCATAAATTCTATGTCTGAGAGAACTTTTCCCGCTCTGTAGGAAAGATAACGGTAGACAACAAGGCTTGGAATTGCGACAAAAAGACCTGCAGCGGTTGTGATTAACGCTTCCCAGATTCCGCCGGCAAGAATCATCGGATTTCCTTGAGCTGCGGTAAAATCGGAAAACATCTTAATCATTCCAAGAACAGTTCCCAAAAGTCCAAGAAGTGGCGAAACTGTGGCCATAATTCCAGGAATCGTGGTGTAGCGGTAGACAACTGTTGAAAACTGTTTGCCATACATTTCGGTAAGTTTTACAGGATCTTCGTTTGTGTCGTCTTCGTGAACAAGGAGTAGAATCGAGGAAAGATAGTCCTTTCGTTTTTTAACTTCCGCAGTAAATTCAGCTACATCTGCTGTTTTTGCCAGCCTGAAAATAAAATCAGAATCAGGCATAACAGTTTTTTTTCTGAATGCCCAGATTCTTTCTAAAAGCACGGTAAGGCTTACAACAGAACAAAGAAGTATCGGCCACATTAAAATGCCGCCTTTTTCCATTATTTCCGCAAAACCCATTAATCCCTCCGGTTATGAACTCTTTTTTGATCTGGCTGGTTTATCTTTAACTGGAGGCTTGGAGTCGTCAGATTTTTTTCTTTCAGCCTGGCCTGCAGGTTTTGAGTCATCGCTGCGTCGAGGTCTTTTTTCCCATCTTTCAGATTTTGGCTTGTCAGATTTAGGTTTATCAGATTTATCTCCGCTGCTTCTTCTGCTGCGATCACCGCTTCCGCTTCTTCCTTCACTGCTTCCGCCGCTTCTTCTGCCGTCGCTACTTCCGCTGCGTCTGTTGTCAGAGGAATCAGATCTTTTGTCAGATCTGTCATCAGCTTTACGGATTATTGTTCTTTCACCCTTATTTTTAGCTCTGAACTGCTCGATAATAATTTCAGCATCTTCAAAAGGAACATTGACAAAGCTGAATCTGTCGAACATTGTAAGTCCCTGGATTCTTCTTTCATCAATGCCGCATTTTTCGGAAATAAGATCAATAAGTTTTTTCGGGTTGTAGCCGTCCTCTTTGCCAAGTGCAACAAAAAGTCTTGTTTTGCCGCTGCTTCCATCAACAAATCTGTCTCCGCCGCCGCCGCGGTTAATATCTTTTATCTCAACATATCTTGATTCATCAAGATCGTTTCCGAACGCAATGTTGAGCAGTGCTGCAGAAACAGCTTCTGCGCCATGCTGTTCCGCCAAATCATAGGCAAAGCTGAGCATTTCAACATTTTCGTCATTGTTTATCATTCGCGCTACAGTCTCTTTGATTCTTGATCTTTTAACCTCAATAACTTCCTGAATTCCTGGAACTTTTTCTCTTTTTATTGTGGTTTTTGCTATTCTCTGGATAAAAATCAGCTTTCTGTATTCATCAGGTGTAACAAAAGTTATAGCAGTTCCCTCTTTGCCCGCTCTTCCGGTTCTTCCGATTCTGTGGACATAGCTTTCAGGATCCTGCGGAAGTGAAAAGTTGATAACATGTGTCAGGTTATTTATGTCAATACCTCTTGCCGCAACATCAGTCGCAACAAGAATGTTTATTGTTTTTGCTTTGAATCTTTCTAAAACCTTCTCTCTCATATTCTGAGTAATATCACCGTGGATACCATCTACATCATATCCTCTTTTCTGGAGTCTTGAGGTAAGCTCGTCTACATCAAGTTTTGTTCTACAGAAAATAAGACCGTAAAAATCAACTTCAATATCAATAATTCTGCAAAGAGCTTCAAATTTATCGGAAGAGTTTACTTCAAAATAAATCTGCTCAGTAAGTTCAACAGTAAGCTGCTTATTCTCAATCTTAATCAGCTCATAGTTACCCATATAATTTCTTGCAAGATGCTTGATTCTGTCTGGCATAGTTGCGCTGAAAAGGAGAATTCTTTTCTCTTCATTGGAGAAATTCATAATCTTTTCAACATCTTCAAGAAAACCCATGTTAAGCATTTCATCAGCCTCATCAAGAATAAGGTATTTGATGTTACGGATATCGAGAGATTCTCTTTCAAGATGGTCTAAAATTCTGCCTGGAGTTCCAACAACAATATCAACACCTTTTCTAAGTCTTCTTAACTGCTCGTGAAAAGACTGTCCGCCGTAAACAGCTGAAATGTAAAGTCTTTTTGAACCCTTAAGCGACATGATTTCCTCAGAAACCTGGAGAGCAAGCTCTCTTGTCGGAACAAGAACAAGTGCCTGAACAAAATCCTGATTTTCCTCGAGACGATCTATAAGTGGAAGTCCAAACGCAGCTGTTTTACCAGTTCCTGTTTGAGCCTGCCCAATGATATGACTCTCAGATTTAAGCATCAGGGGAATTGTTTTTTCCTGAATTGCAGTCGGCTCCTCAAAACCCTTCTTTTCAAGAGCTAAAAGGGTGTCGTCTGATAAGCCTAACATTTTAAATTTGTGTAATTTTTCCATAAAGTCCTCTGTAAAGAGTAAATAAAATAAACGGTGTGACCAGAATAGCCTAAAAACCGAAAACGGCAACATAATACCAGATACATAGAGAAAAGTAAACCTAAATAATTGCAAGATGATAATTTTTGATTTTTTTCTCTTTTTAAAATATATTTTACGGTTCAATTTCTAAAACAGGACATCTTTTAAATGGAGTACGACATGAAAATATTATTAGCAATTCTGGTTTTATCCTTTTTTGCAGGTTGTAGAGAAAGCAATTCCAGCAAAGAGGAAAAAGATAAAGATATTGTGACAGATTCCGAAATAGCTGACGATGAAGATTTTTATGAGAATGACTATTCTGACAGCGATTTGACTCAAGATATTGAAATAGCTACCGATTCAGAAATTATTTCTGATACAGACAAAGAGAATGACACCGATATTGTCCCTGAATGTGATGTGCCGCAGGCACCAGTTCTTGAAATTATTCACAAAGGCGCAGTTCTTAATTTTACCACAAAAACAAATAGCAGCATTTCGGTTTCAGTTGCAAAAGGAAGTGCGCAAACTTTTGGAGAATTTGAAGAGAAATCTTCAGTAACTTTTTCAGAAACAGGAACATTCACAGTTTTTGCAAAGCTTAACAATAACAAATGCTTAGATGTTTTCAGTGCAGTTTATGAAGTAAGAGAAACATATCCTCCGAAAGCTGGAGATGCCGGCACAACGGCTGTTCCAAAAAATGATCCGGCAATTGTCGCGTGGGCTGAAAAAGTTGAATCTATAAATTATGGAGAAAGCGTAACAGACGATTTTAAAACACCAGAAAAAGCTCTTGGCAAAGCCAGCGATGATGCGTTTGATATTGTAAGTCTTGGCGATAAAGGAGAAATTGTTCTTTCCTTCAAAAACCCTATTTCGGACAATGATGGTTACGATTTTGCGGTTTTTGAGAACTCTTTCAGCGATTTGTTTTTGGAGCTTGCTTTTGTTGAGGTGAGTTCAAACGGTTCTGATTTTGTCAGATTTTTCTCCTCATATTTGGGAACAGATGAAATTTCTCCTTATGGCACACTTGATCCGACACTTGTTGGCGGATTTGCCGGCAACTACAGACAGGGATTCGGCTCTCCATTTGATTTATCAAACCTGAAAAACACTAATGAGGTTGCGGCAGGGCTGATTGATTTGCAAAAGATATACTTCATTAAAATTATTGACATTTCAGGCAACGGAGAGGAATCAGATTCATTCGGGAACACTATTTTTGACCCCTACCCTACAAAAGAAAGCGCAGGCTTTGATCTTGATGCAGTTGGCGTTATCAAAACACAAAAAACAGTTATTTGACAACCTTTTTCATCTTACCGTCCTCATCAAACACTTCGGGATAGAGTTTTTTTGCGCAGTCAGGACAAATGCTGTGAGTAAGAGCTATTTCTGTGTTTTCCGCAAAATATGATTCTATATTATCCCAATATCCTTTATCATTACGGATACTTTTACAACTTGCACAAATAGGCAGGAATGTTTTGAGCTTTTGGATTTCATTTCTGGAGCGAACTAATTCGACATGAACAGAGACTCTGGCAAGAAGTTCTTCTGAGTTGAAAGGCTTGGTTATGTAATCAACTGCTCCTGCCTTAAATCCCTTAATAATATCCTCATGCTCACTTTTTGCTGTCAGAAAAATCACAGGAATTTTTTTCAGCTGCTCATCTTTTTTTAAAATAGAACAAATTTCATAGCCGTCCATCTCAGGCATCATAACATCGAGAAGTATGATTTCCACCTTTTCTCTGGCAAGAAACTGAAGCGCCTCCGCTCCACTTAAAGCAACTGCGACCTTATAATTTTCATTTTTCAGAATCGAGCCCAGCATCTGAACATTAGCTGGATTATCATCAACAACCAGAACATAACCGGCATTAAGAGGACTCATCTTATTCTCCAATATTAATTTTCAAAAAATCGACCATTTTTGTGAATAAATTCAAAGCACTTTTAATGTTTATCACATCAAAAGTTTCAGCATAAAAATTAAGTTTTTCAGCAATCTCTGTCAAGGGTTTAGCTCCTGTTGATTCTGATATCCGAAGAAGTTCTCTTGAAAACTTTTCAATTTCATCAGGCTTTATGACATTAATTAAGGTCTGGTAAGTCGGTATAATGTTTTGAGTAAGTTCAAAAAGTATTTTTTCCGGATTTTTAAAATCACTTATTGAGTATTCTAATTTAAAAATATTTTCCGGTAATTTATGTTCTTTGGAAAAACTATGCGGAAGTAATTCTTTCATTTCATAAAACAATTCTTCGACATTTATCGGCTTAGCTATATACTTAATAATATTTGTTTTTTCCCTCATTTTCAGATCCTGCTCTGTTACAGAGGCTGTAAGAGCAATAATCGGAATTGCAGCAGTTTTTTCATCTTTTTTCAATTCAATTGCAGCCTCCATTCCGCCCATCACAGGCATTCTTATATCCATAATAATTAAGTCCGGCTTTTGAATACGGGCAATATTTATAGCTTCCAACCCGTTAGCTGCCTCAATTATTAAGACCCCTTTCCCCGCAAATAATTCAGCCAACAAGCTTCTATTTGACTCGACATCATCAACAATTAAAACAGAGCTGTTTTCAAAAACCAGGTCAAAATAGTTAAGACCAACATGCTTTTTTTCAGAGACAAAAATCTCATTAGCAATCTTAACCTCTTTTAAAAGAACTGAAAAAATTGATCCTTTATTTGGTTCACTGTGAAGCGAGATTGCTCCATTCATAATTTCAGCAAGTTTTTTTGTAATAGCCAATCCGAGGCCTGTTCCACCATATTTACGGGAATCATGTCCAGTCTGCTGCCTGAATGATTCAAAGACAATCTCCTGATCTGCCTCAGGAATTCCGATTCCGCTGTCTTCCACTGAAATCACAAGATTTATTTTTTCATGGTTTTGATAATTGCTTTCAAATGCGTTTAGTTTTACAAAGCCGTGTTCTGTAAATTTCAAAGCATTACCTGTTAAATTTATCAATATCTGCCTGACTCGCACCTCATCAAGATAAAGATATTCAGGGATTGAAGGAGAGATATTTATGGTTAAATCAAGATTCCGCTCGCTAGCTTTCAATGCAAAAATGTTTTGTATTTCCGAAAAAAGAGCTCTCAAATTTACTGGTCTGTATTCAATTTGCAGCATTCCTGCTTCTATTTTGGAAAGATCAAGAATATCGTTTATTAATGTCAGGAGACTTTTGCCTGCAATTTTGATAGCATTAACAAAACTTTTTTGTTTTTCATCTGTAAGAAGAACAGACAAAAGTTCGCTAAACCCTGTCACAGCATTTAGCGGAGTGCGGATTTCATGACTCATATTTGCAAGGAATTCGCTTTTAGCACGATTAGCCATTTCCGCTTTTTCCTTGGCTTGCAAAAGAGCAGATTCCGCCTGTTTGCGGAGAAATGAAATACCTATACTTTCGCAAAGTCCTTCAAAAAAATGAATCATATCAAGGCTAAAGCAATTTGCTTTTTTGGAATTTAGCTGAATCAGGCCTATCACATTTTTGTCTGCTCGAATTGGAATCAGCGCAACAGAGAGATACCCTTTATGAATACAAGTGTTTCTGGGATGGAATCGAGGATCATCTGCCTCGGGCAAATCAAGAATTGGAAGAGAATTGTTTGTCCAGCAGCTTCCTTTTTCGGTAAAAAGGGGATTCTCAGGATCTGTTTTTTCTGACAGCACTAAACCGCAGGTACACTCCAAACATATTTCCCCATTTGCATCTCTGCACGCACCGCCATTTTCATTTTTAGCAACAATACTGTTTTCGACAAGCAAAAAATCATAAGAAAAACCTTTGTTGGCAAAGTAAGGAAAATCATCTTTATTTTTCAATCTTACTCCAACTGCGTCAAATTTCATGTTATCCTTAATGATTGAAAGAACGCGATTTATAGCATCTTCAAAATCAATTGAACTGTTTAGAGCAGCTAATATTTCTGAATTAACCTGTTGCAGTTTTTCGCCCATTTTTCGCTCTGTAATGTCGCGGGTCACACTTATAATATGCGGCACGGAATGGAGGAGGAATATCTTGGCCGAAATCATTCCAACAATTAAAGAGCCGTTTTTTCGCATAAAATCAAATTCCATGTTTTTACAAAAACCTGTCTTATTTAATGAGTCAATAAAGTTTTGACGATCTTCATAATTTTTCCAGATATTTATCTCAGCAGTTGTTTTTCCTGTCAACTCTTCGCGGGTAAATCCGGCTAGTTCCGAGAACTCATCATTGAATTTCACTAAATAGCCATCAGATATTCGGGTAATCAAAACTGCATCAGGACTTGTGTTGAACATTAGTTCCTGGTTTTCTTTCTCTTCTCTGCTCTCGGCGTTTAGCCTCTGATTAACCATAAGAATAAATCCAAAAGTCCAGAGCGTTGTTGTAATTAACGGAACAATAAATGCAGCAATTTGAATCAAGGATGGAGCAAAAAAATTATTAACAGGCGGAAAAACAAGTGTCAGAAAAACCCGCAGCACCAAAAAACAACCATATCCCAGAAAAGCAGAGGCAGTAAGGTTGGCAGAAGCAATTATGCTGCGCTCCTTGTTTATAAAAAGAGATAATCCTGTCATAATTGAAATAGTTGCGACAATTACAGATTCAAGGATAAACCGCCATGAAATATTATTATTTATGTAGGTCAAATAAAAGTAAGAAATAATAAAAATAGTAAAAAAAGAAAAAAGAATCAGACGATTTTCTTTTTTGCCAAGAAACCGCATAACTCCAATGTATATAAATATGTGTGAGATGACAATTAGAGTGTTTGCAATCATAATGGATGGAAGTTCAAATGCTTTAATATCACGAAAAAGAAATGTTATAACAGCAACAGCTCCCAAAGAAGATCCAATCAGCCACCAGCCAACACCTCTTTTGGTTCTATCTATTAAATACTGGGAAAAAAGAGCAATAACCTGAAGAAATAAGGTAAGGCTTAAGAGAAGTGCTATTGTGCGAAGATCTATATTCATTAAATTCTCCGGTATTAATCGTAATATTTTTGGCTTTTTTACCGATTTGTTTCATTGCGCCAACAATAAAAACGATATTAATTTCAATGATTAAAAGGTATATGACTCTGCGGGCAGTGTCAAATAATTTTGGAAGGAATCAATCCTTTCTATGAATACAAATCCCGATTTCGCCACTTAAAACAGATTCTGAGCCATCTTTAAGTCCCTTTAATACCAGACGATAGGAGAGAGCATTCTCAAAAGGAGGCATTCTCAAAAGAGAGGTATCGCCACCGCTAATTTGATCGTAAGAAAGAGATGACTCCTTTGGCAAGCCCAAAACAGCACTATCAACCAAACCTTCCGAATCATGTCCGATGTCAGAATTCCAATCAACACTTATAATTCCATCTGTCCCGAAAGTTGATTCAAGATAATATGGAAGATCAGCCTGATTTACCTCCCAGAACTCTCTCGGAAACAACTCACAGAAAGATTTGCCCTCAACAACGCCAGACAATGAGACTGTTCCTGGCTCGCAGTAGAGAGTTTTTGTATCAAGCGGCAATTCAGGGATAGGACAATCAGGATTGGGAGCACTATTATCACCATCAGGAGCAATAAATTCATCAGGAATAATCTCCTCATCAACCCGTTCTTCATCAGAATCAATCTTGTCAAAATCATCAATAATTTCATCATCATGCGTTGCATCATCATTTTCTGAAGAAGCAATATCCGCATCATCATTTACAATTATGTCCAAATCACCCTGAGAAACATCTTTATCTGAAGAATCTTTATCCAAATAAATTGTTTCACCATCAGAGATTAATTTGTCAGAATCTGCCAGAGCATCAGGCGCACTCTTTGAGTCACTCGATGCACAAGAAATAAAACTAATAACAGCCAAAACAAGTGTTACTGTAAAAAATGCTTTTTTCATAAGTACCTCCACCGAAAAATAACTGGAGGATTTTACCCGCAGAAAAAATCAAATCAATAGTAGCAGAATATATTATTCGATGCAGAAAGAATTGTCAGGTGCACACATATCATCCAGCTTTACCGGCGTTGCAATATCAGCATCAATAAGAGCCTGATTGATTTTTGCGGCAACATCGTCCGGCAGATTTATATCTGGCGTTCTTGAAATAACAACCGCTCCTCTATATTTTGCAATCGGCGTAGAACCACAGTAATAAATAAGCATCTGGTCATCAGACGGTCTTGAAAGAAAATACCAATCATCTCCACCAGGCATTCCGTGAGCGTTGTAGCTGACAGTCATGTGCCCAGCCTTGTACGGCTCCGCCATTTTAACATCACAGCTGATATAACTGCCGTTCGGGGGAGTTACAATATAGTCATAATCATATTTTGAGGTATTTTCATCAATTGAAGAAAAGCTCATTTTCTGGCATGACCAGCAGTCATAAGCACGGCTAAGACCTCGGACAACCCACCAAGCACCATCAAGATCTGGAAGGGTAATTTCTGAAAGTTTAACAGCATTTGACGGAACAGGGCACTCAGATTGTGGCTCGGAAAAACATTTATTTTCAACAATACACTTTGAAACCTCGTCAAATTTAGGATTTGCATTCGAGCCGAGGCAGACAATGTTACATCTTTGATTTTCCTCAGGATTTTCTGTTGGGCAATTACTTGTGCAATCAAGAGCAGCCTTACATTCCTTGTCCAGAGCACATTTTGCGGCCGTACCAGCACAGTGGAGCGCAAGACAGCCTTTGTCAGGAGCACCAACACCATCTGTCGGCATCATTGTGACAGAAACATCCTTCTTTTCATATACTCCATCAGGCGCGTTTTCGCTGCTATTATTTGTCTTTGTAAGAGTTTCATCCAAAACAACAGCAACAAAAGCACCATTATTTGCACTGCTGTCAATATCTCTGAATTTAAGAGAAATTTTGCCATCCGGTTTTTTGCAGGAAGAGGTTAATAACTTAACAGAAAAAGAGCCGTCCTCTTTGGAAAAAATCTTCTTATCACTTGCGGAACTGCCAGTTTCGTAATATGAAACCTCAATCCCCTTTATGATTTTACCGCCAACTTTATTTGTTACTGTTCCTGAGATTTTATATTCAGCAACACTGCATTCTGATGGTTTGTCGTTGTCCGGCAGATTCACGACAGCATCGGCATCATTTTGAATAACATCATCGTCCATGTTTACGCTTGCATCATCTTCGGCGGAATCTATATCTAAATCCGGCTCAGAATCTACGACAGGCACAATATTATTATCATCCAAATCTGCATCAGAAGAGATAAAGTTATCAGGATCGTTTAAGAGAGTATCGGCATCAGTAATTGCCGCATCCTGATCGTTGAGAGGCTGATTTGAGCTGTCGGATTTTTTTTTATCCCCGCATCCGGAAATAATTGAAACCAGAAAAAGTGCTAACGCACAAAAAAGAATTGATTTCTGCATAGTTTCGCTCCCTAGTGTAACTAAATGTTATAATTAAATTTTTAAGCAGAAAAACCTCCTCCCTGCAAAAAAAACATTGTTAAACCAAGGGCGGGAAATATTAACACGGAGAAAGATAATTAGCAAAAAATATTATCCAAATCCGTTTGTTTCAAAAACCAGCACCGTTATCAAGCTGTTCGCGACCTCACCTACCCTCTGAGAAGCTGGAGAAGATTCTGAGGCATTTTGTTTGCCTGCTGAAGCATTGACTGAGCTGCCTGAGTCATCATCTGAAATTTTGCAAATTCTGCTGATTCAGATGCAATATCAAGATCTCTGATTCTGGAGTTTGCTGAATTTGCTGTTTCTGCCTGATTTGAAATATTTTTTACAGTGTGCTCAAGTCTGTTCATTATTGCGCCGATTCTTGCTCTTTCGCTTGAAACAAGATTGATTGCGTCTTCAAGGTAAGTCATTGATTTTTGTGCAAGTTCAGGGTCAACAACTATTACCTTATTTATTCCAAGCGCATCAGCAGTCATCTCGCCAATGTAGCTTTCAATTGTCTGACCTTCGTATGCACCAACCTGAAAAGACTGAGCATTATCAACAATATGAACAAATTCTGTCGAAGTTCCATTTGTTGAATTGAATGTAAATTCTCTTGTTCCAGCGTCCCAGTTGATTGTAACATCAAGGTTTGGATTCATAACTACATCAACGCCCTTAATAACATTGTGAAGAACTGAATCAGCTGTTGTTTCCTGCCCGATTATGTCGCCAGTGTGAGCATCGCGGACTGTAACTGTCATCGGATCTTTGCCTGGATCGTTAATTGTTGCGAGTGATAACGCGTTCAAAATTCCCTCTTCTGCTGAAAAATAGAGTTTTCCTCTTTCACCCATCCACGGTGAACGGATTACAAGTGTTCCTCTGAGTGCTTCATCGCTTTCTGGGGTTGCAGTTGTTACAAAATCACAAATATGGCTGTCAACTGTTGAGTCGCCGGAGCTCATTCCAAGTCCGCCTTCAGTAACAGGTTTTGCAACAGCGTCTGCAATTTTCTCTGCAACTTCGTCAATTGAATCTTCAGGATCAATAAAAATATCAGCTTTGCTTCCTTCTGCGTTGTATATTGTGATTGTTTTTCCAGATTCGCCAAGTATAAATTTTCCGTCAGCGTTGTAGAATTTGTCAATCTGCCACAGTTTTGTTGAGCCGTAAGCAGGGCCGCTTGC
>CAZISX010000034.1:9865-15512 GCA_964542005.1 uncultured Spirochaetales bacterium | reverse complement strand
AAAAATAATATTGAATTATTTTCAGCTCTTACATCAGTATTTACCGCACCGGTTGAAGCTAGCGTTCCGATTCCAATATCAATGGAGCCAAAAACTATGTCGCCTGATTCTGTGTTGAGGTAAGCGTTTGTAACAGTTGTTGTCGAGTTGTTGAGGCTGTTTGAAGGATATGAGTAGCTTGGGCCTCTTTGTGCTGTCGCCCCCATTCCATTGTTAAAAGGTGCATCAACCTGAATTTCTGCGTGTGCTCCGCCGTTAAAATTTCTGTCATTTAAAGCAACAAGAAGTTTGTCGCCAGTATTAATCATATTTCCTGCGGTAAGAGCAGTGAGAACAAACTGTGAAGTTCCATCGCTAATTGTTACATTTGCACCTGTGTCAAGGTTTGTTGTGTTGTACCATGTTCTGCCATTATCAAAACTTACTCTTCCATAAATTGCGCCTGCACCCGCACCATCAGCAGGTCCGCCTGTTGTAACTTCTAAAATCGCATATCCGCTGCCGGACGGAGCAACTGTGTCGCCTGCTACCGCACTGATATGATTTGAAAGACTTCCCGCAGTTGTTGCAGCTGTGATATCGCCGCCAATTGGCTGTTCAAAAGCTGCGGAAGCATGAGCTGTATCTGTTCCAGCAGCAACCTGATTGTCGCCAAAAACTGTGAAATCGCCCTGAGCTTCCATTGAATCGGGAAGATTCTCTGGATTTGAAACAGATTCAATACCGGATGGATAATCAACGCCGCCAGTAAGAGAAGAAACTGAATTTGTCGGAAAACCTGCAACATTTGAAGCACTTGGAGTAATTGTGTAAGCGTTCCCCTCTTCACCTTCAGCTCTTGCTTCGATTGTTAGAGTGTCATTTGCGCCGCTTGTGTTTGAAGTTGCAACAACATATCTATTCAAAGTGTTATCCTGATTAATAAGAGCAGCAACCTGGGAAGCTGTTGAATTTGCTGGAACATCAAGTTCATAAACAGTTCCGTTACCAAAATCAAAATTAAGAGTTCCAGCATTTGCATTTGTTGTGCCGTCAAAAGTAAGAGTTGTTGAAGCATTTATTGCATTAAGATCAACATTATCAACACCTTGAGCTGCATCTTTAACCTTGAAAATATCTGATTTGAGAACATGGTTTGGAACCGGAGTTGTATTTATTTCAAGCTCATAATTTCCTTCTTCAACCTGACCGCGAATAATGCAGCTTACATTGTCTGAACCGGTTGACCAGAGAGCCGAGCCTGAACCGTCAAGAAGTTTTTTGGTATTAAATTCTGCGGAATTTGCAATTCTCTCTACCTCTTCTTTAAGCTGATCCACCTCTTTCTGGATTTCCTGGCGGTCGGACGCTGTTAGCGTTCCGTTTGAACCCTGAATTGTAAGCTCTCTCATTCTTTGAAGAATTTCGTGAGTTTCACCGAGTGATGACTCAGCTGTCTGAAGATAGCTGATAGCATCCTGAGCATTCATCGAAGCTCGTTCAAGACCTCTGAACTGGGTTGTAAGTCTCTGGGAGATAGCGAGTCCTGACGGATCATCAGCAGCAGAATTTATTCTTAAACCGGAAGACAATCTCTTAATTGATTTTGAAAGAAGAGAGTCAGCTGATGAAAGATTTCTGTGAGCGTTTAACGCGTCAATATTTGTATTAAGAAAAAGACTCATGTTACTCCTCCCTGAGTTGCGTTTGTAAAAGGAAAAAGCAGCATCCTTGCCGCCTTAACTTCCAGACCGCAGCAGCCAGTCCGGTTACCCAAATAGTTACGGATATAGTTCGAGGGAGTTTAGGAAAAAATGATTTTTTTTGTAAAAAACCCTTAACAGCCTGAAATTACTGCAAAATAAATTACAAACAAAACAAGACCGAAGGTTTTTTTTTATATAAATGTAGTTTGCCGGATAAATCTATCTCGTTTTATCGTCTACTTACAGTGTCATTCCCGTGATTTTTCACTGTGTCATTCCCGTGAAGACGGGAATCCATCTTCAGCAAAAACCAAATAATATATGGATCTCCGCCTTCGCGGAGATGACAACTCATGATGAAATCACTAATCCGGCTATAAAAAAAGAACAAAATCTTCTTCTGTTACGGAAAATATGAAAAGCAGTTTAGCTTAATTGTAAAAAAGGTAAGAGGAATTTTACGCCGTCATGGAGATGACAATTATAAAAGTAATTCGATAAAGAACAGTATTTGTGTCAAAAAGATAGTTAGGCCCACTCTTCACGGATTTTTTGCTGATATTTTAGAGGATCTATAGGCAGCAATTTTATTTTCCCGACATATTTATTTAAGTCGCCTACATTTTTTTGAAGATTTTTCCAAAATTATTTTCAATGATTTTCAATACTTATCTGAGAATTTCGACGGAAAATAGTTTTGAAATCGGCTCGGTATAATTTTCACTATTTTTTTCTCTGTCACAATATTTTCCAAAGCTTAAACCTTTTATAAATCAGGGTAGATTCTGTTAAATCTCATCTGCAAATGATTTTTCTGTTTTTCTAAAATACCAGAAACCTGAAACCATGAGGATTGTAGTTAAAAGTATTGATATTGCAAATCCTTCCATATATGGAAAATCAGATTTTCCGCATATTACCCAGCGGAAACCTTCGATTATGCCAGCCATCGGGTTTAAAAAATATAGTGTTTGGTATTTTTCCGGAACTATTGTGCTTGAGAACCCCACTGGTGAAATATAAAGCCCAAACTGAAGGAGAAAAGGAATTATGTATTTGAAATCTCTGTATTTTACAATCAAAGATGAAAGCCATAAGCCTGCCCCTAATGCTGCGAATAATGCTGGTAAAATAAAAAATGGAAGGAGTAGGATTTTTATGCCAGGGAAATGTCCATAAAAAATCATTATTCCGGCAAGTATTGTTATTGAGAATAGAAAATCAACCAGACTGGTCAGTATCGCACTTGATGGAATTATTATCCGTGGGAAATAAACCTTTGAAATTATGTGGGAGCTGCCAATAACGCTGTTGCTTGATGATTGAAGTGCTGTCGCAAAAAGTTGCCAAGGAAGGAGTCCCGAAAAAACAAGAATAGGGTAAGGCACTCCGTCTGAGGGAAGTTTTGCGATTTTGCCAAAAACAATTGTAAATACAATCATTGTTAGAAGTGGCCGCACAACAGCCCAGAGTATCCCTATAACAGTTTGTTTGTATTGAACTTTTATGTCTCTGACTGCAAGAAAAAAGAAAAGTTCACGGTATTTCCAAAGCTCTTTCCAGTAGTGGGCAATAGAGTTCTTTGGTGCAATTATTATGTCGTAATTTTCCATTTTTTAAATATAGCTGAAATTATTAATAAATTCATTGTTTTTTCACAATCTTAAAAACTTTACGGGAATATAACCTAATTTGTTTGATTCTTCAATTAATTCCCCAAAAATTTATAAAGAATCATTGTTTTTTTGTTTTATATTCTTGTTCAACAGCATCAAAAAAAACCAGGCTAAACCTCGCCCAGAAACTTAACTTTTTTAGAATCACAGATAATTGCGATTTTTTTCAGAGGGCAGGTTATTTTTTGCGATTTAGCATAATTTTCGAGCTGTTCTTTCGCCTCGTTTTTGTAACATTCAAGAGATTTTTTCTTCTTTTTTTCTGTGTTTGAAATGTATTTAAGCTCCAGAATATACTCATATTTTGTCTTGTCAGTCGTGAAATAATTCTTCCTTAGAAAAATATCAGAATAGCCGTTATTCATCTCTGGCTCACTCTCTACAAAATAGAGCGGTGTAACATTGAGATAAGCCATCATAAACGATTTTATTCCCTCTTCGCGATAAATAAAATCTCTGATTGACGATGCTTCATAAAACTTTTCTAAAATATAACTGAGAAGTTTTTCCCAGCTGCCTTTAAATGCTGTTTCTATAAATTCATTTTTGAGAAAATCAATATTGATTTTTAAATCATAGCTATCACGGAGAGACTGTCTGATGTAGTCGTAATGCATTGTTTTTATTACTTTGTTCGGAATCTGAAGAATAAACTGGGAACCAAAGAACTGCTCTTTTATTGTTAAAAGTCCAAGATAGTAGAGCAGTGATATAAAATTTTCGTTTCTGGTTAAATCCTTAACTGCAAAGCTGTGGACAAGCTCTGATGAAATTTCATGGTTTTTTAATAAGTCTGACAAAAGATTGAAGTTTCCGTTCAACTTTTCACTTTCAAGAATAAGAAATTTCAGCTTGCTGTAATCTGTCCTGACATTTTCATCTATCAGATTGGCTGGAATTTTGCCTGACTGAAGATAGTTGTTAAAAAAGTAGAGAATCATATCAGAGTTGTAAACCTTTTCATCTATTTTTTCGGAAAAACAGTAGTTGTTGTAATTTATCTTAAAGATTTCAAGGATTTCAGAGCGTTCCTCTTTTTTTACAGCTTTTTCAGAAATGTAATAATCAAGCATCTCTTCAACTTCTGCCTGATTAAAACCAATCATTGAATTGAAAAGATTTTTGTTTGAAATGTTGTCACCAATATTCATGCCGCTTGTAACATCGCTTAAAACCAGCGGCGAAACACCGGTTGCAAACATCCGCTCAACAGTTCTTGATTCTGTTGCGTTTTTTATTGCTGCAAAAAAGCTGCGCAAAAATCCGACATCGTGGGTTAAAGTTTTGTATTTGTCACGACCATGATGCATCAAAATATTGTTCGCAAAATTGTCGTATTCATCAATCAGCATAAGGTATTTAACATTGCATTCATGCATTATTCTAATAAACTCGTTTAACACATCTGTCGCACTTTTTATGGAATTAAAATCTTTTTGGAACTGTTCGTCTCCGCCTGTCAATGTTGGATAAAAAACATAAAACGAGTGAATATTTCCCCTGATTTTTAAATCAAACGATTTTTGAATTGACTCCATATCTCCATCTGTCGGAATTGCTGAAAAGTTGAGTTTCAGAACAGGAAAGGAGTTTTTTAGCGGTGTCGGATTTTTGCCAATATAAGTATCTCCAAAAAGTTCATCAAATTGATGTTTTCTGTTCATATCGTAATAATGCTCAAGCATTGAAATAAAAAGAGATTTCCCAAATCTTCGCGGACGGAGAAAAAAATGGTATTGAGAGCCCAGATTTTCGAGCTCTTCTATATATTTTGTCTTATCAATATAATAAAAGTTGTTGTTTTCTTTTATTTTTTCAAAGTTTGCTATGCCGTAGGGTATTTTTTTCATAATTTTTCTCCAAAAATTGCTGCGTTATTTTATGTTGTTTGATTTGCGATGTCAAATAAGTAAATTCTGAGATTTTTTCATATTTTTTTATAAAATTGGATATTTTAAAAAAATGAATATATTCTTTTTTAACAAAACTGATTTTGTTAGAAAATAGTGGTGAGTAGTAGTGCGGGGCTTTCCCTGCCATCTGCAGCACCGAACTTGATACGCAGTTTTGGCGTGTCGTGAGGAGTGCAATTTTAAGGATGAGGTTAATTAAATGAAAGAAAAAGCAATTAAAACCATAAATCCAACAAATGATGATATTGATAAGTTGTGGGCTGAAGAGGCCGAAAAAAGAGTCGAAGATATCAAGTCAGGAAAAGTCAAAACTATTGACGGAAAAAAAGTTTTTCAAAATCCCAAGATGATTATAAAAAAGATGTAAAAGCAG
>CAZISX010000034.1:9379-9855 GCA_964542005.1 uncultured Spirochaetales bacterium | reverse complement strand
GTTTTTCAAAAAATCTTAAACGGAGATTTTTTTTGATAGATTTTAAAGAATCAGAAAAACTTGACCTCAAATCAAGCTTTGGAGAATGGAAAGAAATAATAATTACTCTTGCCGGCTTTGCAAACAGGCATGGCGGAACTGTAGTTGTTGGGGTTAATGACAATGGGCAGCCTCTTGGTTTGGAATTTGGAAAAGGAGCGATAGAAGACTTTGCCAACAAAATCAAGCAAAATACAGACCCTGTTTTATATCCTTCAATAAATATAAAAACTTTTGGATTGGGAGAAATTGCAGAAATAACTGTTATGGAATCTGATAACAAACCTGTCTTTGCATTTGAAAGAGCTTATGTCAGAACAGGCAAGACAACTCAAAAATTAACTTCGGCAGAAATAAAAAATCTTATAAAAAAATACTCTTTACCAGATTTTGATATTCAAAATTGTTTAGATAACAAGGATGTATTTGAAAATCTT
>CAZISX010000034.1:0-9369 GCA_964542005.1 uncultured Spirochaetales bacterium | reverse complement strand
AAACCCGAAAGTAATCCAGACTCCGAAAATTGTTGCTGTGGCAATGGACGGAATCCAGGTGCAGGCAATGGCTCGTGTTACTGTCCGGGCAAATATTGAACGTCTTGTCGGCGGCGCCGGAGAAGCAACAATTGTCGCCCGTGTCGGAGAAGGAATAGTGACAACTATCGGTTCTGCTGTTTCTCACAAGGATGTATTTGAAAATCTTTTTGATGATTTATTGCTTGACAGATTTTTTACGGAAACAAACGCCACTGCTTCTAACTATTTAGAAAAATTAGATTTGGTGACAAAAGAGAATAAAATTAACAACGCTATATATCTTTGTTTTGTGAAAAAAAATGTGAAATTTCAAAATGCTGTTATTAAAGCTGCAAGATTTAAGGGAAACGACACAACATCTTTTATTGACATGAAAGATTTTGATTCTGGTCTTATTTCTGCAAGTGAAGATGTTATTGAATTTATAAAAAGACATATTTCTATGAGTGTTGAAATTAAAGATAAAGTACAAAGAGCAGAAAAGTGGGAATATTCTATTGAAGCTCTAAGAGAAGCTGTAATAAACGCCATTGTGCATAGAGATTATAATGATTCCGGAAATATTCAGATAAGAATTTTTGATGATTTTATTCAAATCTGGAGTCCTGGACTTTTGCCAAAAGAAATATCAGTTAAAGAGATAGGTCAAGAAACAAGATCTATTCCAAGAAACAAGATAATTGCTAAAATTTTTTACAAAGCAAATTTAATTGAAAATTGGGGAACAGGTTTTCAAAGAATTCTGGCAGCAAATATGAAAAATGGAAATAGAAAACCTGAATTTGAAGAAAAAACAGGAGCTTTTGTGATAACTTTTTTCAAAAACATAGATGAGAGCGTAAATATTCTTTTTAATCTAACTGAGAAATCCTCCGAAAAAGAAAACACTGTGGAAAACACTGTGGAAAACACTGTGGAAAACACTGTGGAAAACACTGTGGAAAAGATAATATTGCTGATTAAGAAAAATTCTAGAATAACGCAGAAAGAGATTCAGGAGCAAACAGGTTTGACAAGACGAGGAGTTGAATGGCAACTTCAAAATATGAAAGAAAAAGGAATAGTTAAAAGAATTGGGGGACGAAAATCAGGTCATTGGGAAGTGGTGAATCGTTAGCGGTGTAGCGGTGTAGCGGCGTAGCATGCTACGCCGCTACTGAATGGTGAGGCGAGATGATACATACGGATTTGGATGCTTGGAGAAAAAGAGTTGTACACTAATATGAATTCTATTCAAAATAAAAATGAAAACGGGCAAGGCATACCATTGCCCCTACAAAAAGAAACCAAATTCTCCATAATCACAGTTTGTAAAAATGCGGAAAAATCTATTGAGCGAACGATGCTCAGCGTTGTAACTCAAACATATCAAAATATTGAATATATTATTGTTGATGGTGCATCGACTGATGGCACGGTTGAAATTATAAAAAGATATGCTGGAAAATATTCTTTTATAAAATGGATAAGCGAACCTGATACAGGAATTTATCAGGCAATGAATAAGGGAATTAGGATGGCGACTGGGGATTTTTTGAATTTTCTGAATGCTGGTGATTATTTTGTTCATTATAATGTGCTGGGGTTGGTGGAAAATAATTTGGATGAAGGATTAGATGTTATTTATGGGAATTGTTTTTCAATAAATCCTTTTACAGGACTAGGAAATATTTGGATTGCTCCAGAAAATCCAGACAAATATTTCTTTTACATATCCAGCTTGCCTCATCAATCTGTTTTTTATAAAAAAGAGCTTTTTGATGATTACGGGCTATATGATGAAAGTTTTAAGATAGTTTCTGATTGGTGTTTTAACCTTAAGGTCTTTTGCAATTCTTCGGTATTGAAAAAACATCTTGACATGGTGATTTCTATCTATTCTTTAGATGGAATAAGCTCGAGAGACAATGAAACACATAAGAGAGAAAGAGAAATACATATAAAGAAAAATTTTTCTAAAGAAGAAATTGAGGGCTTTGAAAAACAGATATTTGATGATTATCAGAAAAAAATTAATTACAAAAAAATATCGTTAAAAAGATTTGTTGCGAAACTATTCCGAATGTTTTTTTGCTTAAAATGAACAAAAACGCCTATATTAATTCAGTTTTGTTTGGTGTAATCAAACATGGGAAACAAAAACGAGTTTTTGTTTTTATAGAAAAGCTAAATTACGAAATTTATTATTTATGTATAGAGCTAAATCTCACTAGTCGTATAAAATTAAAGGATATTCCACATGAAAAAAAACAAACCAATAAAAATAATTTACGATATGGCGTATGTTGCCATGCATCCAAAAACAGGACTCTCAAGAGTCGCGGAACAAGTGCTCCTGTATTTAGCAAAAGATGAAAACATATTTTTAAATCTAGTTAGTTCGAAAAAAAATTATTATTTATGTAGAAAATATGTGGAGAAAAATTTTCATAATAACTTACGCATAAATATCTGTTTTCCAAATAAAAGTTATTTTTACTATCTTGTTCAAAAATGCATTGAAAAATCAAGTTCTGAAATAGACAAAAATCCGATTGTTATAAAAAGCTTTCTCTATCGCGTTGCAAGAAAAACTTGTCGTTTTCTTTTTTTTGCATTAGAGATGTTTTCAACAAAAAAATTTATTCCAAAATATGTTGCAGAAGACTCTGATATTTATTTTTCTCCATTTGATTCAATTCCTGAAGAAGTGAGAAACTCTAAAAATCTTAAAACATTTCTAATAGTTCACGATATTATCCCTATTTTATTTCCTGAATATTCTGAAAATCAGAAATTCAATGCAATGATTGATTCTTTGGATGAAAAAATTAACATATTTACCGTTTCCAAGGCTACAAAAAGCGATTTAATAAAATATAATAAAAAAATTAACCATAACAATGTCTATACAATTCATCTTGCAGGAACTAATCATTTTAAAAATTGCTTAAATCTTGAAAGAATCATAAATGTTAAAGAAAAATATGGAATATTAGAAAACAGCGAATACATTCTAACAGTTAGCACATTGGAGCCAAGAAAAAACATTGATTCACTTATTAAATCTTTTGTAAAAGCAAAAAATAACCATAAGCTATACAACACGAACCTTGTTCTTATTGGTTATAAAGGATGGGATTATGATAAAATTTTCAGAGAAATTGATAATGCAGAAGAATTTAAAAAAGATATTATTGTGACGGGGTATGTTGAAGAGTCTGATCTTATAGCACTTTATTCCGGTGCACTAATGTTTGTTTTTCCATCTTTTTATGAAGGCTTTGGGTTGCCTGTTTTGGAAGCTATGCAATGCGGAACCCCAGTAATTTGTTCAAACACTTCTTCCTTGCCCGAAGTTGGTGGAGATGCCGTTGTTTATATTGATCCTCATAAAGAAGAAGAGCTTTACAACTCGATACTAATGCTTGCAAACGATAAAAACTTGCGTGATGAATTAAAAGAAAAGGGACTAAAAAGAGCTGCTTTGTTCAGCTGGGAGAAGACTGTTAAAACAATGTCTGATGTTTTTGTAAAGGTGCTTGAAAAATGATTGTATCAGTAGTTGTTTGCACCTATAACAGAGCTAAACTCCTTATAAAAAATCTTAATTCTCTTGCAAATCAATCTATTGAAAAAACATTTTTTGAGGTCATTGTTGTTGACAACAATTCAACAGATAAAACAACGGAGGTTACGCAGGAGTATTGCAAAAAATATAATAACTTCAGATATATTTTGGAAACAAAACTGGGGCTCAGTAACGCACGGAACAGAGGATGGGAAGAGGCCAAGGGTGAATATATTGCTTATATTGATGATGATGCTAAAGCAGAGATTTGCTGGGTTGAAAATATTATAAAAAGAATAAATGAGTTCAAGCCAGATATAATTGGCGGTAAAATTTTGCCATGGTACTTAGATAATCCACCCAAATGGTACAAAGATGAGCTTGAAATAAGAGCTTTTGGAGATGATGGCTGGCTTGATGTGAAAAAATATCCTTTTGGATTTAGCGGTGCTAATATGATTATCAAAAAAACTGTTCTGAAAGAACTGAATGGCTTTTCGTCAAACTTTGGAATGGTTGGCAATAAACTTGTGATGGGGGAAGAATCGGAGTTTTTTTATAGAGCAATAAACAAAGGTTTTTTGCTTTATTATAATTCAGCTATTGTTGTTTATCATGCAGTTACAAACAAAAATTATACGATTTTAAATTTTATAAAAAGGGCATATTCTTCCGGCATTGGAATAGCTTTAATAAGAAATGAGGATCTGTTTTCTATAAAAGGAATACGCAAGATTCTTTTGCTTTTTGCACGCTTGTTTTTGTTTTTAATCTTCAGTTTTTATTATTTTTTTAGAAGAGATTACTTTATTGTTTTGTTAAGCAGACTTTTTTTTGCTCTTGGCTATGTTGCCGGATTAACAAAAAATCAAACAAGGAACTAAAAAATGTATGACCAAGAATACTTTTCATGGCAGATAAAATGCGGTGAATTTGGTGGGAAAGCAGAGCTTTTTAAATTTCAAAAACATATCAAAAAAGATTTTAATGTTGTTGATTTTGGTTGCGGTGGTGGATTTATTCTTAAAAACATTGACTGTGCTGAAAAAATCGGCATAGAAATAAATGATTCAGCTAGAGAATATGCTTATCAAAAAGGAATAAAAACACATCCAAACATATCATTTATTCAAGATGAATGGGCTGATATTATTATTTCAAATCATGCGCTGGAACATGTGAGGGAGCCTTTTTTTGTTGTTTCTGAACTTAAAAAAAAATTAAAAAATGGTGGTAAATTTATTTGTGTTGTTCCTCATGAAACAGGTTTTTCTTTTAGCCTCAACGACATTAACAAGCATCTTTTCACATGGTCTCCACAAAATTTATTAAATTTATTTCTTGATGCTGGCTATAAAATTGAGCTTGCAGAAAGAATTCATCACTCTTGGCCAAGACATTTTATGTTCGTTCAAAAATTATTTGGATGGAAAATATTTAATGCTATATGTTTTCTGAAAAGCGTGTTATTTAGAACTGGTTTCCAAACAAAAATTGTTGGTATAAAAGATGAACATAAATAAAAACAGTCTGGCACCAATAGCATTATTCGTTTTTAACCGTCCAGAGCATACCCAAAAAGTTGTTGAAGCTCTTCTTCAAAACACTCTGGCTGCAGAGACTGAGCTTTTTATTTTTTCAGATGCTCCCAGAAAAGAGGCAGATATTGATGATGTTAATGCTGTCCGCGATTTTATAAAATCAATTAAAGGTTTCAAATCTATCAAATTTTTTGAAGCAGATAAAAACATTGGTTGCGCAGATTCAATTATAAAAGGAATAACAAAGGTATTTGAAACCAATGACAAGGCTATAATTGTTGAAGATGATATAGTTACCGCTCCAAATTTTTTGGAATATATGAACTCAGCGCTTAATAAATATGAAAATGATGAAAGAATTTATTCTGTTTCTGGCTTTAATATTCCAAAAAAAGTTCCTAAAGATTATAATTCTTCTGTTTATCTTGCTTATAGAAATTCTTCCTGGGGGTGGGGAACATGGAAGAAAATGTGGGATGATGTTGACTGGAATTTTGATTTTTGGCAAGCAGTTAAAAATGATGAAAAATTACGGGAAACACTTGTGTCAGGAGGCAACGATTTGCCATATATGCTGAAACTTCAGGCCGAAAACAAAATTGATGCGTGGGATATTAGATTTTGTACTCATCACATATTAAAAAACAGATTCACCCTGTTTCCTGTTAAATCTTTTGTGAAAAATATTGGACTTGACGGAACAGGAGTTCATTGTGGTAAATCTTCAAAATTTAATGAAGAATCTTTGGCCGATTCTTTTTCTTTTGAATTTCCTGATGTTATTATGGAAGATAAAATAATGATTGAGTATCAAAAATCATTTTTTAAATATACGGTATGGGATAAATTACGAAGATTTTTAAAAGATTTATTGAAATACAAAGTAAAAAAATGAGAGTTCTTTATCTAAACACAGCGGATATTGCCGGAGGAGCAGCAATTGCGGCTATGAGGCTTGCTGAATCTCTTGAAAAATATTTTGAGCTCGAAACACTTTTTCTTGTTTCTGAAAAATATTCGCAAAAAAAAAATGTTATTCAAACAAGAGGAAAAATTCTCTGGTTTATTGAAAAAAGTTTTAATAAATTAGCTTCTTTTCTTGGCTATCAATATTTTTGGATTCCGTTTTCATCAGCAAAAATTCTAAAAGAGGCAAAAAAATTCCAGCCTGACATTATTCATTTTCATAACATTCACGGCGGATATGTTGATTATAGAACATTGATTAAACTTAGAGAAATTGCACCAATTGTATGGACACTGCATGATGCTTGGATTGGAACTGCTCATTGTGCATTAACTTTAGATTGTAAAAACTGGATAAATACCTGTGAAAATTGTGAAAATGCATTATGGTATCCTTTTTTGTTTAAAAGATTTGTTGAAAATTTTAATATTAAAAAAAACACTGTAAAACAACTTAATCCGTTTCTTATTTCGCCATCTAAATGGCTTTCGGATTTTATTTTAACAAATCCGATTACTTTAAATATAAGAAAAAGTATTATTTCAAACCCTATAAATTTGAATGATTTTTTTCCCATATTTAAAGATAACATTAACAAAAACAAAAGTCTCTTGATCTCAGCAGCAAAATTAAATGATATATTAAAAGGTGGCGACCTGATTCTTCCTTTGCTTGAAAAACTTGACAACAAAATTAATCAAAAAATAGAAGTTGTTTTTTTGGGTTCTTGCAAACAAAAAATTGAAAACAAGTTTGAGAATATTGAGATAAAATATGTTGGATCAATTCCATCAAAAGATGTTGTAAAATATTATCAAAATGCTGACATTTATATAATGCTTTCAAAAAGCGATAATCAACCTTTAACCGTTATGGAAGCTATGGCTTGCGGAGTTCCTGTTGTTGCCTTTAATGTTGGCGGAATCCCTGAAATGGTTGTTAGTGGAAAAACTGGTGAAATTGTTGAACCTTTTGATGTTGATGCGTTTGCGTTAGCTGTTAAAGAATTACTTGAAAACAATGAAAAAAGAGAATTTTATTCAAAAAATTGCATTGAATTTATTGTAAAAAACTGTTCTGATAAAATTGTGAGTGACAGATATTATAAAATTTATAATACCCTCATTCCTGCGGACCGCTCCGTAAAATAGGGAGCTCTTTAAAAAAGCTCCTTGTTTCAGGGGGCTCCGCAAAGCGGTGGGGGTATTTTATTGTCCGCGAAGCTGATAGAGGGTATTATAAAACCCCGCTCAGTTTTGACATTCCGCTATTCCTCTGATATAATCCAGCGAAACTTTTTAAGGAAAGATAAATGATAAAAATCCCTTACGCAGTCGGAAATTATGAGCAGTTGATTAATGAAAACTATTATTTTGTGGATAAATAAAAAACGACAAACAAATGAAATTCTCAATAATTATACCATCTTACAATCAGTCTCAATTTCTTGAAAGAACAATTTTATCTGTTATCAACCAGAATTATCCGGAAACAGAGATTATTGTTATTGATGGCGGCTCAACCGACGAAACTCTTGAAATTATTAAGAAATATTCAGAAAAAATTGCGTATTGGGTTTCTGAAAAAGATAATGGTCAGGCGCACGCTCTCAACAAAGGTTTTGCCAGAGCGACCGGTGATGTTTTTGGTTGGCAAAATAGCGATGATATTTATCTGCCCGGAGCTTTTTTTAAAGTTGCTGAAATTTTTGAAAAACATCCTGAAAAAAAGATAGTTTATGGCAACTGGTATGAAATTGATGAATCCGACGCGATTCTTTCACCTGTTTATTCCGCACCGAAGCCTAGAATTCCGCACTTTTCGTATGAGGGTTTTGACTGTTACAATCAGACAATGTTCTGGCGGCGTGAAGTTCATGAGCGGTTTGGCCAACATGATGAAAAGCTTCACATGCTGCCTGATGGGGATATGATTTTCAGATTTATTTTTAAAGAAGGTGTTGATTCCTTTTATAAAATCAATGACTTCCTTGCTGCATTCAGGCGAACTTCGACACAAAAAAGTCCTGACAACTATTTAAATGAGACAACGATTAAAGATGAAAAATATCTTGCGCTAAAATTCAATTTCCCACCGGAAAATTCAATTGCCGGAAAATATTGGAGAATCCGTCACCGTTTTGCAAAATTGTGGTGGCATCTGACTCAGGGAGGCATAGACTACACATGGCAAAAATTCTGGAAAGGATATAAAAAAAGGGGAAAGATTTTTTGAAAATTGTCTCTATCGTCACCTCTTTTCCGCGATTTAAAGGCGATATTCTTATTCCATGGATTATTAAATTGATTCATCTTCTGAAAAAAAGTGATATAGAAACTGCTGTCTATACTTCTTCCTACAAAGGGATGAAGGATGAAATTTATGAAGGAATAAATGTCTCAAGATTTCGTTATTTTCCCATTAAATACGAGAATTTATCTCATGACATGTCAATTCCTGAAAAACTGAAACAGGATCGGAAATATTTCTTGCTTGTTCCGCTTTTTATGTTTTTTGGTGCAGTTTCTGCTTTTAATTATGCCAGAAAAAACAAGTTTGACCTGATTCATGTTCATTTTCCATTTCCTCTTATTATTTTTGGAATTGTTATGAAAATAGTGAGCAGCAAACCTCTGGTTGTAAGTTTTCACGGAAGTGATTTGAATATGGCGAAAAGAAACAAGATTTTCCGGCAACTACTTAAATTATTTATGAAATTTGCTGACGCTGCGGTTGTCAACTCCTCTTTTATGGCCAAGCTTCTGCAAAAAATTGTCCCTGAGTCTAGCCCTGTAATTATTCCAATGGGCAGCGGATTGCCTGAAGCACAACAGATTGATATTGCTAACAAATCTGAAGAAATTCTTTTTGTAGGCCGGTTGATTGAACTAAAAGGCTGTGAATACCTTTTAAAAGCCACTTCTAAAATAATCAGAAAACACAACAATATAAAGATAAATATTGTCGGAGACGGGCCGCTTCGCCGCAATCTTGAAACTTTGTCAAAAGAATTGGGAATTGCAGAAAACATTATTTTTCATGGATATTTATCTGGAGAACCTCTCCAAAAACTTTATGGGAAAGCATCAATTTTTGTTCTTCCTTCAATTGTGGACAATCGCGGATTTACAGAAGGCTTGGGCACTGTTCTTATTGAGGCTCTAATAAATAATTGTGCTGTAATTGCAGCAGATGTCGGCGGAATTCCTGATATTGTTAAAAATGGCGAAACAGGCTTGCTTTTTCCTGAAAAAGATGTTGATTCTCTT
>CAZISX010000033.1:32154-35545 GCA_964542005.1 uncultured Spirochaetales bacterium | reverse complement strand
AAGAACAGCTCGAAAGCTACGAGGAAAGTATTAAAATCTATAGGGATTTCAGAAACACGATAGAAACTGCCAGAGACGAAGGACGGGTTGAAGGCGAGGAAATAGGAATCAAGAAAGGTAGAGCTGAAGCCGAACACGCAAAAGCAATCGAGATTGCTAAAGAGATGCTTGCTGATGAAATTTCTATTGAAAAAATTGTAAAATTTACAGGTCTTTCTGTTACTGAGATTCAAAAACTGAGAAGATAATATCGGCATATTTCCCACCGGAAAATTCTACATTTTGACAATTATCCCCCGCTGTTGTATAATCGGGGGAATTTTTTTGGGAGAAATTACTTGAATACAATTTTAAAAGCGGCAAAAGAAATTTCTGGTTTTTTCTAACTGAATAAATGGCCGTTCTGTATAATTGAAGGACTTTTTAATGCCAGAAAAATATTGGGGATAGCAGATGTCACTTTCTAAAGAACAGATGAAAAAATTAGTAAATCAATGGAAAGATGCTTCTTTGCCGCTTAAACAAGTGCGTGATGATGAGCTTAGAAATTCTGAATATGATTGGCACATCGTTGATGCTTTGCTTGAACTTGGTATGCAATTTAGTCACACCAAAGAGAGTAGCGGGCTTGTTGAAATGCAGAAATTCTTTAAAAAAATCCATTTTAAACTGAAAGAACAGAGCAGTCAGCTTTAAAACAAAAATTTCCATTTGAGTTTTTTATCTTTTCTTAAGCCACTGCCTTAACTTTTCTACAATTTTTTTTTAATCAATCCGCAAAATCAAAACACAGCGTAAATCCTGCAACGGGTTTTCCGCCGAAAACCCCTACAAATCAAAAAATCCTGTGAATCCTGCTCACTTTTGACAATTTGAAATTCCTCTGATATAATCGGGGGAATTTTTTGGGGAGAGGTTTAAGATGAAATGTCCAATATGTAAAGGTGTTTTAAATTCAGGGAAAACAGATATTACCTTTAAAAGAGATCGAAAAGTTATTGTAATTGAAAATGTTCCGGCTCTTATTTGCACGAATTGCGGAGAAGCTATTGTTGATTCTTCAACATCTCAAAAAGCCTATAATATTGCTGAAGAAGAAATGAAAAGAGGTGTGACTTTAGAATTTTATAATTTTGCAGCATAAAATAATTAAAAATTCGGAAAAAGAACAATTTTGTAAACAAACAACAAAAATCAGACGCAAAATTTTGCGTCTCTACAAAACAAAATTGTGCAAAACGGCGCATCACTCACGATTCACGATTTACCAGAAAATCCCCTTAAAATTCCTTTACAAACCGAACATGCCCCCTTTTGTGCTAATTGATTCCTTTGCAGCTCTCTTTTTTCCTAAATAGGTGTAGAGAATTGGAATCAGAACAAGGGTGAAAACTGTTGAAACTGTGAGTCCTCCGACAACTGCACGGGCAAGCGGCACATTTGACTCACTTCCTTCGCCGATTCCTATTGCCATTGGAAGCATTCCGAGAAGTGTTGTAAGAGTTGTCATCAAAATAGGTCTGAGCCTGGTTCTGCCTGCTTCAATTACTGCGTCAATTAGCGGTGTGCCAAATTCCTGAAGATTATTGGCCAGTTCCACGAGAAGGATTCCGTTTGAAAGAACTACGCCGACCATCATGATTATTCCCATAAACGCATTGATTGAAAGCGGTGTTCCTGTGATAAAAAGAAATGCTGCAACTCCGGCAAGTCCCATCGGAACTGAAAACATAACAATAAAAGGTTCGCGCAAAGAGTTGAACTGGGCTGCCATTGCCATGTAAACAAGCATTAGAGCAAGGAGTGCGGCAAGAATCAGGTTTTGGAATGATTCTTTCTGCTTTTCGCGCTGGCCGCCCATATAAATTGTAAATCCTTCGGCCGGCTTTATTTTTTCTATTGCTTTTTCAATTTCTCCGGCAACTTCGCCAAGCGCACGGCCTTCAACATTTGCTGAAACATGGATGATTCGCTGCTGGTTTTTTCTGTCAATTTGTGCAGGGCCGGCGGAAGGTTTTATAGAAGCTATGGTTTTAAGCTCAATAATTTTGCCTGTTTTTGTAATAATCGGGAGATTTTCGATATCTGTTACTTCGTTTCTGTCGTCTTCTTTTAGTCTGACCGTGACTGCATACTCTTTTCCTGTTACCGGATCGTTAAACTGTGTAGGAACATTGATGTTTCCTGACATTGAGGTTAGAACTGTCTGGGCAACTTCTTTCGCGCTGAGCCCAAGTCTTGATGCTTTTTCTCTGTCTATTTTTATATCAAATTCTGGGTAGTTGTCCTCGCGGCTGACTTTAATGTCTGTAGCTCCATTGATTTTTCTAACAATTCCGGCAACTTCCTGAGCAAGATTGTTGCCGTCTTCAAGATCGTAGCCTGATATTTCAATGTCAATCGGACTTTCAGATCCAAAATTGAGAATTCGCTGAACAATGCCGCCTGTTGAAAAGTTTACAAATACGCCAGGCAATTTTCCTTTCATCCCTTTTCTGATTTTTTCGACAGCCTCTTCGCTTGAAAAAGGTCTCTCTTCCGGTGAAATAAGGTTGACTCGCACACTTGAGGAGTGCGGGCCGCTGTTGCTGGAAAAAAGGCCTGACATACCGGAGGTTCTGGCACCGGAATCTGTTATAACTGTTGAAATATATTTGGAATCTATTGTGTTGTAGACAATATCTTCAACTGTTTTTGCGACTCTTGAGGTCTCTTCAACCCTTGTTCCTATTGGCATTCTGATACTTATATTGAACTGGCTTTCATCGGTTTTAGGGAAGAGATCTGTTCCTATAAAAGAGAAAAGTTTGATGCCGCCTAAGAAAAGAATAAGCATAAAAATAATTATCGGAATCCTGTGATTAAGTGCTTTTTTAAGCACGGAAGCATAAAAATTATCAAGTAAAGAGAAGGCTTTTGCCCATCTCGCAAGCATTCGTTCTTTAAAACTATTTGAATTAACTGATAGTTCCTTCTCTGCCGGCAAAAATCTGGCGCAAAGAATTGGAACAATTGTTAGCGAAACAAAGTATGAGGCTGCGAGGGAAAAAACAATGGTCAAAACCATTGGAAGAAAGAGCTGATTCGCGATTCCGGCAAGGAAAACAACAGGAAAAAATACAGAGATTGTCGCAATTGTTGCGGCTAAAACAGGCATTGCAACCTGATTTGCGCCGATAAGTGCAGCCTCTTTCGCATTCTCAAAATTTTTCCTGTTTCGGAAAATATTTTCAAGAACAACAATCGAGTCATCAACAAGCCTCCCGATTCCAAGTGCAAGTCCGCCTAAAGTCATTGTGTTGAGCGTCTGGCCGCCGACAAAGTAGAGCATTACAAAAGTTGCCATAATTGAAAGGGGAATTGAAATCGAAATAATCATGGTTGAGCGGAA
>CAZISX010000033.1:29791-32144 GCA_964542005.1 uncultured Spirochaetales bacterium | reverse complement strand
CGGAATGTGCGGAGGAAAAAATAGATTATAGCGATTGAGAGAAGCGCACCCATTATTGATTCGTTTATAAGGCTTTTAATTGAGTTTTTGATATAGCTTGACTGGTCGAAAGAGGGAGTAATTTTAAGATCTTTCGGCAATCCGTGAAGCTTTGGAATCGCTTTTTTTATATTCTCGACAACATCGACAGTATTTGCTCCCGGCTGCTTCCTTATCATCAGATTTATGCCGCTTGCGCCGTTGATATTTACTATGTTTGTGATTTCTTCGCCGCCGTCTTCGACCTGCGCAACATCTTTAATAAAAACAGATGGTTCGTTCTTTGTAGGCGATTTAATTATCAGATTTCCAATCTCTTTGACATCTGTTATTTTCGTCTCGGTATAGAGGTTGTAGTCAATAACGCCGACGCGAATATTTCCGGAAGGCATCAGGAAGTTGGAGCCTTGAATCGCAGTTACCAGATCGCTTACGCCCATGTTTCTTGACGCAAGTCCGTCTCGCGAGGTTAAGATGTTGATTCTTCTAACTGTTCCTCCCGAAATGTTGGCTGTGGAAACGCCTGGAATATGCTCGATTTGAGGCGAAATCGTGTTGTATGCAAGATCGTACATCTCTCTGCTGTCCAGAGATGGCGAATCGAGTGTAAGTCCGACAACCGGCATGTTTGAAATATCGAATTTAATAACAAAAGGCTGCTGCGCACCGGCCGGAAGCTGATTCATAATCTGCTGAATTTTCTGGATACAGTCGTTTGCACCAGTGTCAAGATTCGCGTCCCAGTTAAAATAGGCACGAACAACAGCAAGTCCCTGCCTCGAAGAACTCTCAATATAACTTACATTTGGAACAGAAGAAATCGCCCGTTCAATTGGTGTTGTGATCGAAGCTTCAATATCTTTCGGGCCTGCGCCAGTGTACATAACGCCAACAATTACAACAGGCATTGAAATTTTAGGAAAAAGATCAACCTGAATCCGGTTGAATGAAACATATCCTAAAACAACAAAAGCAATCGCAATCATAAAAATTGCGACAGGGTTTTTTAAAGCAATTTTTGTAAGCATTAGTTACCCGCCAATCTTTTCAAGCACAAAGTTTTTTATATTTACAGCTTCATAAAAAGAGTCATCAACTCTTCCACAAAATTCCTGCAAAAGCTCTATATCGTGAGTTCTTGAAAATTCTATGTTTTTAAAAACTAGGAAGCATTTTAGATATTTTTCAGCCGCCTGTTGAGAGTGGAAGCAAATTGATGAAGTTACCATTTCATTGTCTGATAACAAAAGTTCGTGAGATGCTGTTTTTAAATCTTCCTCAGCTTTTTTTATCCAATTTTCAATATAGTTTTTATCTATCATAAAGTTATTCCCTCTTTTAAGGAGTTCCTGACAACATTTCCAGGTTTGTCTGAAAGATATTTGATCTCATTTTCTGACATTAACATAATATCAACTGCAAAAAGATATTTTGCGCTTTTTTTTCTTATTATCTTGGAAACACTCATTTTTTCAGGAACTGTGTAAAAGTTTTCTGTAATAATTAATATGTCATAGTCACTCTCTGGTTTTGCAGTTCCTCTTGATCTGGAACCAAAAAGAACTATTCGCTCAATTTTTATATTAAATTCAGACATTGTCTCAACAACAATATTCTTAATTATTTGAATTGAAGAATCTATTTGAAATGTCATAATTTTACCCTACTTTTTATAAGGAAATGAAACAACTTCCATCCCCGGTTTTACAATATCGCGGCCAATAACAACAATTTCAGCACCTTCTTCAATACCAGTCTGAGCCTCGATTCGACCGTCCGGCATGATTCTTCCTGATGTAAATTCTTTTACAACAATTTTGCCGTTTATGACAGCATATAAAGAGGTTTTGTCGCCGCTTCTTATGACAGAGCGGGGATCAAGAATTATCGCGGTTGTGGAAGTTCCTGATTTTATTATAATTCTGCCAAACATTCCTGGCTTAAGCTCGCCGCTTTTGTTTGTAAATTCCATCTCAATATCAAGTGTTCTTGTCGCTGTGTTGAGTGCTGGTGAAATTCTTGTAACTTTACCCTCAAAAAGAGTTCCATTTAATCCGTCAATCGAAAGTTCAACATCTTTATTCATGGCAAAATATTTGATATCAGCCTGCGGGATTGAAGCTTTCGCCTTGAGTTTTGAGATTTCACCAACAGAAAAAAGCGAGCCTGACTGAGGCGATACAAAAGAGCCGTTTTCAACAAATCTCTCAATAATTACGCCAGAGTAGGGGGCTTTTATAACTGTATTTTCTTTTTTCAGCGAAGCAATATCTTTATTTGCCTCAAGAATTTTCACCTGTGCTTCAGCGGAAAG
>CAZISX010000033.1:27953-29781 GCA_964542005.1 uncultured Spirochaetales bacterium | reverse complement strand
TGTTTTGAGATTTTCAAATTCCGCCTCGGAAATCAGAGAATCTTTGATAAGTTTCTCCCCTCTTTCAGCATTTTTTTTGGACTGTTCAAGTGCTGTTTTTGCAGCTTCCAGCTGAGCTGAGGCCATACTGTTTGCACTTTCGGTATCGCTCGGTTCAACAAGAGCAAGCAGTGTGCCTTTTGCCACTTTTTCGCCTGAATCCTTAGATATTTTAGTAATATAGCCTGTGGCTTTCGAGAAAATATTTGTAAGTTTGGCCGCTTCAAGCGTGACAAGAAAACTTCTCTCAAACGAAACGCCCTCTTTCTGTGTCTTAACTGTCTGGACCTGCATAACTCTTTTTGCTGCTGCCGCAGATTGAGGAGCCTCTTTTCCCTTAGAACACGAAACAAAAACAAGAAACAGAAAAACAACTAAGATACTGTATTTTATCATTTTTTTATCCCTTCTAAAATTAATCCTCTTGCAGTTTCAAGCCTTACTTTGGCAAGAAAAAGCTCATATTGAGCCCGCACACTGTTTGCCATTGCATTTGCTAAATTTGTCTCAGCATCGAGAAGCTCACTTAGCGGGCTGCTTCCTGCTTTATATCGCCCGTCGGCCAGCATCGCAGCCTCTTTTGAGGCCGAAAGAGCAGCATCAAGTGCCTCTTTTCTGGCCGATGACTCTTTAACTTTTGAGAAAGCGGCAAAAACCTCAAGCTTAATTGAACTCTCTATACTTTTTGCTCCAATTTTAAGCGATTCAGTTTTTGCATTAAGCTCTTTTGACGCATAATAGCTTGAAAACCCTGAGAAAATAGGCCAGGAAAAAAGAATTCCCGCACCCCAGTTCCATCTCAAATCATCAAGCTTTACGCCGGCTTCAGTTATATTTGCTGTTCCGTAAAGATAAGGATAAAAATCTCTTGACGCTCCTTTCTGAGAGCTTTCTGCGCTCTCAATTTTAACCTTAACCTGTTCAATTTCCTCTCTTTTTTTGAGAGCAGCCTGCAAATTTGCATCAAAAGAATCTTCAAAATTAAATATTTCTTCAGAAACCGGAGTAACTGAAAAATCATACCACTCATTTTCTCCGCAAAGATTCAAAAGCTCTGCCTTAAAATTTTCAAGCTGCGATTTGGCAGAAATCAGAGCAGCCTCACTGTTTTTCAGCTCAGATTCCATTCTCACCATATCAATTTTTGGCCTCGAACCTGCTTCAAAAAATGATGTTGCCTGTGCAAGATGTCTTTTCGCTGAATCTCTGTTTTTTTCAGCAACACCAACCATTTCATAAGCAGTCAAAATAGAGGCATAGCGGATATAAGCGAGCTCAACCAGACGGGATTTAATAATATTTTCATCAAGAAGTTCTGATTTTAGTGATAAATCAGCAGCATCAAGCTGTGATAAATCAAAATCAGATGCCTCAAAAGCAACTACAACTGATAAAAAAGCTGACGCCGACAAAAAGTAATTAGTTAGAGAGAGATAATTTTTTCATTTCATTTTTTTGGCCCCGCCCCTCGGCGGGGTTTTTTTTTGATATTTTTGCCAAAAAACAAATCTAACATGGAAACAGTAAGAACACAGTACATCGGTGGTTTGCGCACCAAAGCACATCATGTTAATTCGGGAAACGAACTGATAACCGATGCTCCGCCCGATAACAAAGGCCGTGGCGAGGCATTTTCGCCAACCGATTTGCTGGCCACTGCGCTCGGAAGTTGCGCACTCACCATCATGGGAATTGCCGCCAACGAACATGGCTTTGTTATTGACGGGACTGAAGTAAGAATCACCAAAATTATGGCATCAAACCCACGGCGTGTGGGTGAAGTGGTAGT
>CAZISX010000033.1:21348-27943 GCA_964542005.1 uncultured Spirochaetales bacterium | reverse complement strand
CGGTGGTTTTCAATTGATATGCTTGCCTGGGTCATCAATATTTGAAGAATTTCTCCCGAAATCGTAAATAAGCTGTCTTGCTGAAATGCCGAAATTGTAAACATTGTACGATTTGTTCTCAGGATCGAAATCATTCATCCCTTTAACAAGCGTTGTGTTTGGTCTTGGAACAGGATTTCCAGTCTGCCGCATGTAAGAAGCATCGGCCGAAAGTGCCGGATAATACGACGCCCTTGATTTCTCAGCCCTGAATTTGGAAGACTCAACATCGTACTTTTTTGATAAAACCTGATAATTGCCTGAAATTACTTTCAAAACAACTTCATCAAAAGAAAGGGTTCTCTCTTCGGAGTAGAGTGAAAAAAGAGAAAAAACAAGGGAAATTAAAACAACAAGCTTAAACATGTCTCACCCAAAAATAAAATCTACTATATTAATGTCTTTTTGGTTGGAAATGTAAAAATAATTTTTGATTTTGACTAAAATTTCTTGTCCCGTTTTTTAACAAGGCAGACTTCATTGCCTTTTTCATTGTAGATAACTTTGTCAAAAACAGAGGTCATTATTTTCATGCCACGACCATTAACCCCAAGATAGAGATCGTTATCTTTGACTTCGTCATACTGTTTTTTCCAGTCAAAGCCTCGACCTTCATCCATAATTATGAAAACTTGTTTTTCAGCATCTTTTTCTGATTTGATTTTTACTTTTCTGTGCGCATAAGGGTTCGTTTTTGACCTTTCTGCAATAAATTTATCAAATGTTCCCTCTTCTATCATTCTCTCTTTTTCTCTGAAATCTATCTCAAAATTTCCATGCTCAATAGCATTATAAATTGCTTCATAAAGTGCAACTTCAAGATGAGCTGTTGAGGAGAAGACATCCTGGGAAAAAACAAGAATTTTCTGTATAATATCATTAACTTGAGAGATGTCGCTGTTTATTACAAAAAAGATTTCTTCTCTCATTAGAAATTTCCTTCAAAAATTCTATTAAGGTAGTCGGCAATTCCTTCAATTGAAAGGGCAATAGATGCAGCACCATTTTCAACAACAGCTTTAGGCATACCATAAACAGCACAGCTTTCCTGATTTTGTGCAAGATTTAAGCATCCTTCATTTTTCATTTCAAGCATTCCGGTTGCACCATCAGCACCCATTCCTGTGAGCATTATTCCAATTGCGCTCCCCCCTGAAACATTTGCAACTGAGCGGAACAGGACATCTACAGATGGTTTGTGTCTGTTTACTTTAGGCCCGTCCTTGCATATCGCGGAATAGCCGGCAATTGTTCTTTCAAGAAGAAGATGCATTCCGCCCTGAGCAATAACAACATCACCTTTTTTAATCGGTCTTGTTCCTTCAATTTCAAAAACATTAAAAGGTAAAACCATGTTTAATCTATCTGCAAAAGATTTTGAGAAAAATGGAGGAATATGCTGAACAATTGCAATCGGAGGCATAACTTCTTTGTTAAGTCTTTTTAAAAGCTGCTCTATTGCAACAGTTCCTCCAGTTGATGCGCCTATCGCAATTAATGGAAAAAGCTTGGAAAATCTTGTGGTTTTTTTGATAACATCAAGTTCTTTTGAGTTCAAAACTCTTTTGTTGTCAATTTCCTGTTTATTTCTTAGTTTATGTTGTTCAAGGAATGACCGGGGAACTGAGTTTGCCGCCTTTATTTTTTCAATAACATCAGCACTTATTTCATCAAAGGCTGAAAAAACACCTTTTGTTGGTTTCGGAAGGTAATCAACAGCTCCAAGTTCCATCGCTTTAAGTGTTATGTCTGCGTTTTGGGTTGTCAGAGAGCTAATCATAATAACTGGCGTTGGAATTGCTCTCATAAGCTTGTCAAGAAATGTAAGTCCATCCATTTTAGGCATTTCAACATCAAGAGTTATAACATCAGGTCGAGCTCTTTTTATGATTTCTCTGGCTTCATAAGGATCTGACGCAGTGCCAATAACTTCCATTTCATCAGAACTTTGGATTATATCTTCGAGAACTTTTCTTACTACAATTGAATCATCAATAATTAAAACTTTTATTTTATTCATATCAGCTAATTTTTATCATCAAAAAGTACCATGTCTGATTTTTCGTCTTTCTTTTTGTCAAAAACATTGGCTTTGTATGTTTGTTCTTCTTTCATATAATCTCCGGCTCCTGTTGGAGCAAGCCTTTTTAGAAGAACTTTGCCATCTTCTGAAGGAACAAATATAATCTTTCGACCAGCATTTCCTCCTACATCAGAGGCAACCATTCGTATTTCTTCAAATTCAAGATATGTCTTTGCAAAGTTTATGTTTGACTCAGGAACATTGCCATCCGTTTTTCTAAAATTAAGAACATGACCCCCACCAAACATTTTAGCAATAAAGTTCTCTCTTTTAGCCCCTTTTTTCATCATTTCGTTAATAAGACTTTCCATCGCAAACATACCATATCGGCCACTTTTGCTGCTAAAAATCTCTTCATTTCTAAAATCACCAGGAAGCATAAAATGATTCATTCCCCCAACACCATTTTTCCTGTCAAGAAGACAGACAGAAATACATGACCCGAGGACAGTAGCTATAGCTTCATGCGGATCTGTTGAAACATAGAATTCGCCTGGTTGGATTATAATAACATGTTTATCTATTTTCCTGTTAAACATTTTATACATAAGTGTCAGTTATCCTTTCTGTAAATAGGATTGTTAAGATAGGTATGACCTGGAACCATGTCGAACATTGTTTCAGAATGTCCTATAATAAAAAAACCTCCTGGTTTAATATAGCTATTAAGTTTGTTGAGTACAAAAGATTTTGTTTCTGAGTTGAAATAGATAATAACATTTCTGCAGAACACTATGTCAAACTGAGAATTTATACCATAATTGTCTGAAATAAAATTCAGCTGTTTAAAGGTAATCATCTCTCTTATAGTTTCTTTGGCTTTATAATACCCATCATTATCCGATTTTCCCCTTAGAAAATATTTTCTAAGCATATCTTCAGAAACAGGTTCTAAAACCCGTTCGTGATAGATTCCTCTTGCTCCGGTTTCCAGGACATTAGTATCAATGTCTGTTGCAAGAATCTTTACGCTTATTCCATGTTTTTCAACAAGATTTTTGTGCATAACCATAGCAATAGTGTGAGGTTCTTCGCCAGTAGAGCATCCAGCAGACCAGATGTTGACACTAGTTCTCTTTTCCGAAACCACCTGTGGAATAAATTTTTCTATAATAAATTCAAAATGATGTTTTTCTCTAAAAAAATCGGTCTTATTTGTTGTTATGCTGTTGATGAAATTTTGAACTTCAACAGAGCCTCCAGACGATTTCATAAAGTTATAGTATTCAGAAAAAGTTGTAAGATTTAATGTTCTGAGTCTTCTCGAAAATCTAGAAATAACAAGCTCCCGCTTGGAGTCTGAAAGACTAATTCCTGCGAGTTCAAAAACTAAATTTCTTAATTTATTGAATTCTTCTAATCATTTTCAAGTATTTTTTCTACATCAAGCACTATCAGAAATGAGTTGCTTTTCTGATCTTTACCAATAAATTTAACAAATTCTGTATTTATGTTTCTGCTAAGAAGCGGCGTAGACTGTTTGTCCTGTGCCTCCAGAAGAACAACATCGCTTATTGCATCTACAACGCAACCTTTTATTTTTCCTCGGATATTCATGATTAAAATTACTGTAAATTTATCAAATGGCTTTGGTTCAACATGAAGTTTTTTCCGCAGATCAAAAATTGGAACAAGATTACCTCTCAAATTCACAACTCCAATTACATAATCAGGCTGATTGGGGAGGCAGGAAAAAGGCTGCATTTCTTTGATTTCCTGAACAAGAAAAATAGGAACAGAATATTGTTCTTTGCCTATATAAAAAGTAACAAATTCTTTTACTTTTTCCCAGTCATATTCATCATCTTCCTCAACTTCCTGAATTACTGCTGCAGGTTTTGTTTTGTGAATAATTTCAGAGATGTCAGAATCATCATCATTTTTTAAGAACTCGTTGACTTCCTGAGTTTTTTCAACATTTTTATGAATCTGAGGTGTTGCTTTTTCCGAAACAGAAGGTTTTATTGGCTGTTTTGTTGGCTCAACACCATCTTCTGTTTTTGGGGTTTTGCTAAAAAGAGACGAGAGCTTTGTGGAGTCAATTTTAGTGATATTTGATTCAGGGATTGAGGAGAAAGACATTTTCACAAGATCTTCATCCATAATGGAGTAGTAAAGAAAGCTTATAAAAAAAGAGTTCTCTTCTATTAGCTCAAAATTTATATAAGTATCTAAAATTTCTCCGACATTAATCAGCTCGGAAACAAATTCAAGAATAGTTCTTCCCTGTTTTTCGATATGATTAATTGTGTCTACATTAAAAAGATAAACATGTCCTTTGGCCAGTTTTCTTTCGACGGTATATTCTGAAATAGTAAAGTTATAGCCTTCAATAACTTCCGATGTGCTTTTGGTGTTAGAAACAGTTTTCTGCGTCTCTTTTCCAAGCCCTTCATTTGTAATCACAATAAGTTCTTTTACATACTCTGAAATATTTTCATCATTGCTGGAAGAGGAATTCTCAATCATGTTTTTAAGCTTATCAATCGCTCTAAGAAGTATATCAATAGTTCTTGTTGTTGGAATAATATCGCCATTTCTTATAAAGTTAAGCAAATCTTCCATTTTGTGGGAAAGTTCTTCAATTTTTTCAAAGCCAACAAAACTGCTGCCGCCTTTAATGGAGTGAATGGCTCTGAAAATCCTGTTTATAACTTCAGGGTCAAGAGGCTCTCCTTTTTGAACAGCGGATTCCATAATAAGTATATCATCTTCAATGTCTGCCAGATGCTCTCTTGATTCATCAAGAAAATCAGGTATTAAGTCTTGGAATTCGTTCATATTTCACTCCCCGCTTAAATGGAATCCATAATATCAATTTCTTCATCAGAAAGAATTTTATCCATATCTAACAAAATGATGAATTTATTCTCATTTTTTTTAAGCATACCTCGAATAAATTCTGATTTTACTTTAGCTCCAAATTTTGGAGGTGTCTGAATATCTTTTTTATTAATATGAAGAACATCTGCGACAGAGTCAACAATGCTGCCCATAATTCTGCCTGCAACATCAATAATCATAATAACAGAAAATTTTGTGTATTTTTCTGCATTAAAACCAAACTTTTCCCTCAAATCCATAACCGGAACAACCATTCCCCTGAGATTTAAAACACCTTTGATAAATGGCGGAAGCGATGGAACTTTTGTCAGTTCTTTATAGCTTGTTATTTCGTGGATTTTTAGTATATCAATTGCAAAAATTTCATCTCCAACATTAAATGAGATAAACTGGAGGGTTTCGTCAGCTTTTTTTTCTGTTGTCTTTTTCAGAAGCTTACTGGAAATACTCATAGTTTTTCTCCTTTATTTATTGAGGCCAAAAGCCAGTTTTTCAAGTCCGTGAATATCAAGAATAAGAGAAATTCTGCCATCTCCAAGAATTGTTGCACCAGATGTTCCTTGAATCTGTTTATAATTAGTATCAAGACTTTTTATAACAGCCTGTTGTTGACCAATAACATCATCAACCATAAGTGCTATTTTCTTGTTAGCTCCTTCAATAATCATAATAATAGAATCTTCAGGTTTGTTAATATTTGTTTCAAATCCCATAACTTCATAAAGTCTTATAAGCGGAAGATATTCTCCTCTAAATTCCATGACCTCACCGCGTCCTTCAATCGTTTTTACGCTTGAAATATCGGGGCGAACAGCTTCAATTATTGAAAGAAGAGGGATTGTTATTACTTCTTTTCCAACCGCAACCTTCATTCCTTCAATTATTGCAAGTGTAAGTGGAAGTTTGATTCTGAAAAGACTGCCACTTCCTTTTTCTGAAAAAATCTCAATGTTTCCTCGAAGGTTTTCAATGTTTCTTTTAACAACATCAAGACCAACCCCGCGGCCTGAGATTTCTGTAACTTTTTTTGCAGTTGAAAAGCCTGGCAGCATTATGAAATTATATATTTCCTGATCTGTCAGTTCTCCACCTTTATAAAGACCTCGTTCAATTGCTTTTTGAAGTATTACTTCTTTGTCAATTCCTTTGCCATCATCTTCAACTTCAATAATAATTTTACCTTCCTGCTGATATGCACGAAGCCAGACAGAGCCTTCAACGGGTTTGCCGGTTTTGCTTCTGCTGTCAGGAAACTCAACGCCATGATCGACTGAATTTCTAATTAAATGTTTCAGAGGATCATCAATCTGTTCAATAACTGTTTTGTCGAGCTCTGTTTCTGTACCGCTCATGTATAGGTTAATTTTTTTGCCAAGTTCATTTGCTGTATCCCTTACAACTCTCTGAAATCTTCTGAATGTTCCTTCAATCGGGATCATTCTTACGCGCATAACCTGTTCCTGAACATCTCTACTTATTCGTTCAAGTGATTCGATTGTATCGTTGACATCTCTGTTGTGCGATAGAGCTGTTGTTGCTATAAGCTGGGACATTCTTGCAACACCTATTACCATTTCACCAACAAAATTAACCAGTTTATCAAGTTTGTCGGTGTCAACGCGAATTGTA
>CAZISX010000033.1:8543-21283 GCA_964542005.1 uncultured Spirochaetales bacterium | reverse complement strand
TTCAACTTCTGTTTCGTCTAAAACACCCTCTTCTTCAAGAATTTCTCCAATTTTTTTATCAGCATACAAAGTATCTATTCCATCAATAAATCTTTTTGAAATGTCTTCAAGGTTTATGGAGTTTTCATCTTTTACAAAAATAAAAATATTTTCTATTGTTGAAATAGGTTTTGTTGTTTTGGCAATAATCTCAAAATTAAGATAGAATTTATCATATTCTATCTTGTCAAGATTTGGAATATTGTGAGTATAGCATTTGTTTTTAACAATCTCAGATACTTCCGAAATTTCCTTCATAAGCATCAGAGGGTCGGTTCCTGTCAGATAAATATCAGGCCGAAACTTCATGACAATATTTATAAACTTTTCAGTAAAAACTTCTTTGCCGCCAGATTTTTGATTTGCCCCGGAATCATCAACAATATCAAACCCCTTATATTTCTTGAGATCCTCAATACTTTTGTCAACAAGAGAACTTAAGGAGGAATCAACCTCCGACGGATCTGTTTCAATCAGTTTTTTAATAACATCTATTGAAACAAGAAAAACTGATATAAGTTTTTGATTTACCTTGAGCTCTTTTCCTCTAACTCGGGATAGAATATTTTCAAATTCGTGTGCAAAATCGGTCAGGATGGCATATTCTATCATTCCAGAGCTGCCTTTAAGCGTGTGAACAGAGCGGAAAATCTGGTTAATCAGTTCCTCTGAAGTCATGTTGTGTTCCATGTCAAGAAGATCAGCTTCAAGAGAGGAAATAATTTCCTTTGATTCTTCTACAAAAATTGAGTAAAGGTTATCTCTGTTTAACATTGTTTACCTCTTGTTTAGCGGACAAATTTCTTTACTACCCACAAAAGCTGCTCCGGTTTAAATGGTTTAACAAGCCAGCCCGATGCTCCGGCAGCTTTTCCTTCCATTTTTTTTGCATTTTCTGATTCGGTAGTTAGAACAAGTATTGGAACATATTTGAAATTTCCTTTTTTCACTTCTTTTATAAAACCAATACCGTCAAGGTTGGGCATGTTTATGTCTGTTATAATCATATCAAGTTCTTCTGTTCTGGATTTGATTTCCTCAAGTTTTTTGAGGCCGTCCATCCCGTCCTTAGCTTGAATAACATTATATTCAGCATCTGTCAGTACAAAATTGACTGAGGCGCGCAAAGTTGCTGAGTCATCCACAATTAATATTGTCTTAGCCATTATTTTCCCCATTAAATAGGCTTGTTATGCCGAGCAGCTTTATATCTTCCTGCATTACCGGCGGAATATTTTTCCAAAGAATTTTTCTGGGCTTGTGAGTATTCATGAAAGACATGAACATCTGGATTGCCGAGCTGTCCCATTTTTCAGTGGATTTAAGATCAAAAGTTAATGGCTCGGAACCAGGTGTTATAGAGCGCAAAAAAGTAAGAAGTGCGTTGCCGGAACTAACCGTAATATCACCGCTTATAATAATGCGATTGCCATCTGATTTAAAAGTAGCCATTAATTTTTACCTCTCAATAACAATAAGCTTGTCAAGTCTTATTGCTTTAAATAGGGTAAAAACATCATCATTAATTCCAGAGATCACAATGTCGCCGCCTTTGTTTTTAAATTTTTTGTAAAAAAGAAGAAGTTTGCCTATACCAGAACTGTTAATGAAGCTCAATCCTGAAAAATTAAAGACAACCTTAGGTGTGTCTATTTCAAATAATTTTTCAAGTGATTCCTGAAAAATAGCGGTTCCTTCATTGTCAATTCTGCCTTCAAGATTGATAAGTGTTCTTTCTTCATGTTTTTCAATGTTGTAAGTAAGCATGTAGGGTCCTCCTAAAAAAATTCTATGTTATCGTCGAGAATCTCTTCGCTGTTTCCGCCAAAAATATCTATCAGCATTTCTTTATGTTCCTTGATTCTGAATTTGCCGAGAAAGATAGCGTTGAAATCAAAATTATCAACATTATCAGAAGTTTTAGGAACTACGCTGTCAAAAAGAATGGCTGTATTTTCAAGTATTGTGTTGAATACATTTTTGTTGAGAAGCATATTGATGTTGAAATTAACAAAACCAAGTCGTTCGGAGATGGAGTAAAGCTCTTTTGTAAAATGCTCAACAAAAGAACATTCTCCAAGAACTGATATTATTGCAAGTTTTTCATTTTCATGCTTTAGAGTATCATCCATTGATTGAAAAAGTGTTTGTATATGATGAAAATGGACAAATACTCTGTTTTTTTGTTTGTCAATAATGTCTGCTGCAGTTTTAAGATAGCTTGCTGAATTTTTTAATATACTTCCTATCCGGTAGAGTTTGGATTCTATCAGGCTGAGAGTGTCTTCCAGTGTGTCAAAAATAAAAACTGTTATGGAAGAAAATAAAACTTTTAACTTAAGAAATTGTTCCTTGTTTATAGGAAAAGACCCGGAATCTATCTCATCAATAATATTGAGTATTTCCTCAAGACTTAAAAAACTTTGAGAAAGAATGTCATCATATTGGCAGAGAAAGGTTATCTCTTGAAGCAGGTTTTTTATTTTTCTGTGGCCTTCGGAAACACTGTAAAAAGAAGGCAGGAGAAAATTTGTTTCAACATGTTCAAAAACATCAATAATTTCGTCTTTGTTTTTTATGGCATGAGAGTAGGACTCCATGACAGATGAAAACTTTTCGGTATTGTTTTCCAGTGTTTTAAAAAACTGGTTAATTGATAATTCTATTTCATTTTTGTAGTTTAAAAATTCAAGCGAGTGGATAAATCCGCTAACAAAAGAGATATATTTTTCATCAGTTTTTTTTATCTCAGCAGCATTTAATGCAATTGCACTAAAAACAGTTTCAAGGTTCGTTTTAAGCTCTATTTGTTTTTCTCTCAATAACTGCATGACCCAGTAATTCCGTCTAATAGTTTGCATTACTATACCAGCATGGAAATAAGAGGTCAACTTTTTATTTAATAAATAGTTTTATATTTAAAGATAAAATAACTATTTGTTTTTTATACGAAATAAATTAAATTAGGCTTTTTGGTGATGTAAAAGAAAAGAAATTATTATTGCTGTGAACCAGCTTTTTTTGTTGCTTCATCGAGTTCAGAAAAAGATTTGTCAGCTCTCTCAACAACAGCGGCTCTTACAGCCTCATCAAGCTGGCTCATTTGAGAAATAGTATTTTTGAATTTTTCTGTAGCAAGACATACAAGACCGGCAGTTATTTTGCCTGATTTTGATATCCAGATTTTTCTTTCTTCTGTTCCGGAAAGGTTTATGTCGGTAATTTGTTTTGAAACATCAACAATATGCTGTTCATCATTTGATGCTGTGCCAAATTGTTCTCCGCCAGTTGTTGTTGCCTGATAATCTTTCAACATTGATTTAACTTTAACATTAAGCATTCTTGCTATCGCAGTTCTGGCTCTTCCGTAGGCTGATGTTCTTGCAAGAGAGAGGTTTTTTGTTCCTTCAACGGTCCCAACGCCACAAATTTCTTTTCCATCAGCACTTCCGCCAGAGAGAACCCATTCAGGAGCATCCGCATATTCGCCAGGAGCTTCTTTTCCGCTATTTGAAGCACTATTCCCGCCGCACGAAATCATTGCTAAAGAACCAATTAATGTGATTAAAATAATAGATTTTTTCATTGTCGACTCCCTAAAAGATTTTAAAAAACACTGTTTATTAGTATGCAGCATAATTTTATAGCCATTTTTAATATTGCGTCAACTTTTCTAATGTAAATAATACACATTATCATCTTTCTCAAGATTTCTGAGGCTGACAAAACTCTATAAAATCCTTTGCGAAATTGAAATTATTATATCCTGAATCGTTCGATTCTTGATTAAGAGGTTTGAAAAAGATTTTTCAAGAATTAATTGGAGAATCGAAGGGTTCAGGTATATAGTATGCTTTTTGATAATAATTCGTTTTTTGGAGGTAAAATGAAAATCAAAGCAGTGCTTATTGGAGCTTGTGGTAAAATGGGTCAGATGATAGCATCTTCTTTTTTGAAAAGAGGAGAAATATCGGTCGATTTTCCGGTTGAATTTAGTGCTCATTCGGCTATGGGTTTTGATTATGGCGAGTTTTCTGGTTTCGGAAAAAATGATGTCAAAATTATTTCCCTTGAAGAGGTTTGTGGTAAAGAGTTTGATGTTATTGTTGATTTCAGTTCCCCGGAATCTTTTCGCAAAGCTCTTGAGATGGCGGTGATTGCAGGGAAACCTTTTGTTTCAGGGACAACCGGACTCGGGGAGGGGGATTTTAAATTGCTGGAAAAAGCTGGTGAAAAAATTGCCGTAATTCACTCTCCAAACATGAGTGTTGGTGTGAATATTTTATTCTCAGTTATGGAAAAAATAGGAGCAGCTACAGCAGACTTTGATGCTGAAATTATAGAAATGCACCACAAACATAAAAAAGATGCTCCATCAGGTACCGCGTTGAAACTTGGAGAAATTATAGCTAAATCAAGAGGTTGTGACTTGAAATCTGTTGCGCTTTATGGCAGAGAGGGTGCCACAGGAGAAAGAGTTGATGGAAGTATTTGTTTCCACTCATTACGAGGCGGCGATGTTGCTGGCGATCACACCGTCATATTTGCTGGAAATGGAGAGAGAATAGAAATTACCCATAAAGCTCATTCCAGATCGCTCTTTGTAGATGGAGTTGTTATGGCGGCGGGTTGGATTTATGAAAAAAAACCGGGGATTTATTCAATGAAAGATGTTCTTGGCCTTTAAAGTTCCTTGTCTCTTAAATCTATGAAAATTGTTTCATTTTCATCAATTATTTTGGTAATTTCTTTTCCATAACCTGCCCCAAAATCAAATTTTCCGGATGGCGTTATTACAACAACAGAATTTATTGCGAGATCTACGCTAAAGCTTTCTCCCCATTTCAATTGTTTTTTATATTCATTTCCATGTTCTATTATTTTGATTACAACGCTGTTTTCTCCTAGCCGCCGGGTTTTAGATGTAGGGTTTATAATTGTTCCAGCCTTTGAAAAAAAAGAATTTTCGAGCAACAATCTGTGTTTGATTCCTCTTGTCTTAATAAATGAGCCTATATGGACTGCTGCAGAAAATTTATCAACAAAAACATCAACAAATCCAGTCGTTTTGGATAAATTGAAGGATATGTCACTTAGCAGGTGGGCTGGACTTGGATGTATCTCAGCAAGTTCTCCCGGAATAATGATAAGTTGTTTTTTGGAGGATTCTGATTTTGTTTGCTGCTTTTTTTCATTAAAAATATTTCCCAAATCATCAACTTCCTGTTTGTTCTGGAAAAGATTTTCTCTGAAATGATGATTAATTGCAAAGTTAAAAAGTGCTTTAATTAATTCATTATTTAGCGGTTTTTCTTCTGACTCATGGGATATTATTCGATTGTAGATAGCATTTCTCAATAAAGAGCGTTCTGTCGGGGTGTGTTCTCTGAAATATTGAGCAATATTGTAGCTGAATTTTTCAAGTATTATTTTTTTTGAGTAAAGCGAGTTTTTATGGTGAGGAAGCTTGTCTTTAAATGTTGAAGATGCAATGGTCAAAAATGAGTTGTCGGAGTCTATTGTTGTAATTTCACAGTCAGGATGCGTTTCCGCAAAATAGGAAGAAAATTGGAAAAATGCCTCGTGTCTAAATACCAGAGGAACATCAAAATCGTTTGTTAGTTCGATAAGTCCGGGTTTGCTTGATTTTATCCTTTGCGTTGTTATGTCGCTAATTATTTTGGTTAGAAGAGAGTGGCTGGTTTTTTCTTTTTTTTCTTCCAGTATATTATCCGTGTAAAAAAAATTGGTTTTTGGACCTATAATTTTCTGGATTTTTTCTCTGGCAAGAGAGCTGCCGGCAAAAATAAAAGTTACTGCAGCATAGTCATGTGATTTTCTAAAATCAATTGAAGAAATTATTTCTGCAAGACCTGCCGTATATCTGGAAGCATTAAGCTCTGTTCCGCCAGCAACAATTATCAGCTCTGGCTGGATTTTTCTAATATTATCAATTAATTCGGCTGGAGAAAACTGCATCAAATGGAATGTTCCGGCAAGCTCTACAGGCTCTTTCTGAAGAGCTTGAACAAGTGCTTTTAAAGAGATATCTTCAGAAATGCCAAGAGCAATTGTGCGCATTGGTGAATCAACAAAAAATGATAGAGTGAGGTGGTCAATATTCTTTTTAGATAGTTTAGAGCTTTCTTCGCCAACCTTACAGCCTGATTTTTTTTCACATTCCTGTACAAGTTTGACTATTGAGTCCTTTGTACTTTCCGAAGAGTGCTGCTTTTCTGTTTTAAAAATAACAGGTGCTTCATTGATAGAAAAAAGAATAGCCTCAGCTCTTTTTTTTCCAGCACAAATTGATAAAAAGATAGAATTATCCATTAGACAGCCTTTTTATTATTAAGTTCCCTTTTTAAAAAAACCAATCCAGCCTCTTTTTTTAACGCTCCACAAAAAGATGACCAGTGTTCTTCTTTTAGAAACCAGGAGACAAGTGGTTCAGAAACTATTATGGAGCTTATTACAATATTTTTTATAGGATAAAAAGTTTCTGTAAAAAAAAGTGCTGGCAACTGCAGATTATATTTTTTCAGGAAAGAGATTGCATGTAATAAGATTTCCTGCTCTTTAGGTGTGAGAAGGTCTGAATCAGTCCGCATCATAAAAAAGAGGTTCTTTTCTGCGAAGAAAATCCTGAATAAGTTCCTTGTCCTCATCATTAATTTCGGTAAAAATCAGCCCCATTCCAGGGTCAATTCCTTTCGGAAGAAATGGTGTGTCTTCACGAACCCACATAACTCTTGCTGGTATATCAATTTTTCTCTTTTCAACAGTGAGGGATATTTGAAAAGTTGTTCCAATCGGGAAAACCTGATGTGTAGATATAAAGATTCCGCCTTCGCTTATATTCTGAGTAAATCCTGTAAAAAAATTGTGTGCACCAGTAAGGGTTACCTCTAATTCTACAGAAATTCGGGGTGTAGAGCGTTGATTGAGAAATATTACATCATCCTCATGTTTCTGAAACTCATCATCTTTTTTGTTCTTAGTATTATCAGCCATCGCAAACTCCTATAATTATTGTTCTATTTTAAATTCAACTCTTCTATTTTTTGCCTGACCCTTCTTGGTGGAATTGGAAGAAATCGGTTTATCCGGCCCATAGCCGATTGCTTGAAGCTTCTTCCCTTCAACGCCTTCATCAACCAGAAATTCTTTCACAGATTCGGCTCTTTTTTGTGAAAGTTTAATATTGTTTTCTCTTCCGCCAACATTATCGGTGTGACCCTCAACAACAACTTTTTTTATTGAAGGAGTGCTTTTTACCGCATCAGCAACCTCTTTAAGCATTTCGTACGATTTCTTTTCTATTTTAGCTTTTCCGGTTTCAAAGAAAACTGTCTGTTTAAGTTCTATTTTTTGTTCTGTAACAACAATCAGCTTATACTTTTTAGGACATCCGCTTTCTTCTTTTACTCCAGCTGTTGTCGGACATTTATCTCTAATTTTGTCTTTACAAATATCTTTATATATTGTTGAAATCATTTCATCAGTTACCCATTCTTCACAGAATCCGTCATTGTCGTTGTCCGGGTCAGGGCAACCATCTGCATCTTCAAAATCATCTTTATCTTCAGGCTGAGACGGACATTTATCTATAATATCCGGAACACCGTCTTTATCGGTGTCAAGAACAGGACAGCCAAAATTCTCTTTGATTCCGGCATCATTTGGACATTTATCTTTTTCTTTAACCGTGCAGATTTCTTTGTGGGTTGTATTTTTTTGTTCATCAGTAACCCATGAATCACATAAGCCATCTTTATCATTGTCGGGGTCTGGGCATCCGTCATGATCTTCAAAACCATCAATATCCTCAGCAATTTCAGGGCACTTATCTATTTCGTCAGGAATGCCGTCTCTGTCTTTATCCATAACAGGGCATCCCTGGTTTGTTGAAGGCCCTGCATTGTTCGGACACTGATCAACATTGTCTAAAATTCCATCGCCGTCATTGTCGGGATCCGGACATCCATCACTGTCTTTAAAATCATCCTTGTCTTCAGGATCGTAAGGACAGCGATCTACATCATCGGTAATGCCGTCTTTGTCTGCATCTTTTATAATTTTAGGGCAGCCTTCAAGTTCCGGAATTCCAGCAATTTCAGGGCACTTATCTTTGTTGTCAGAGATGCCATCTCTATCTGTGTCGGGGCAGCCCTCAAATTCCTTAAGCCCTTTTTTGTCTGGGCATTTATCATCTGTATCAAGAATACCATCTTTATCCTTATCTTTAGGAATGCAGCTGTCCGCATTCTTAGAAATATTTGCAGCAAGTTTTTTCTCGTTTGAAAGGTGTTCTTCTGCAGCAATATAGTTGCCCTCTTTAAGCTCGGTTTCTGCAAAGTCAAGCTCGCTTTTTGCCGCAGCGAAATCAGCCGGAATGCAAAGTTTTGCGCCTCTGGCTTCTTCGCTGGCCAGTCTTTCTCTTTCGCTTTCCACCTCTGCCATTGATTTTTTTCCGGTAATGCAGGACATAAGAACAATTGATAAAAACACAGTAATTATAAGTTGTTGCTTTTTCATTTGTTTTCTCCTGTATTTTGATCAGGAGTTTTTGCAGGCTCTATTGTCATGGTTGATGCTCTTTCCTGTGGTGTTTTTACTTTATCTTCAGTCTGATTTTTTGGCTCATCAACTTTTTTCATAGATTCCATAAGTAACACGGTTTTATGAGCAAACTCGCGTGATTTTTCAGCAGAAATTTTTGCCCGCTCATGCTCTCCTTTAGATTGCAAATCTCGTGCTTTTTTGAGATAAGCTTCCGCCATAAAGTAATAATAAGCTGCTTCTCCGCCTGTTGTTGCCAAAAGTGTTTTGTTGCCAAACTCGTCTTCAACAACCAAAGATTTATCAGAGGTAATCTCTGTGATTTTGTTAAGAGCATCATTACGCGATTTGTCTGCATCCTGTATCGCGGAAACAGACTGGATTGTTCCGCAGGAAATAAGGAGCAAAAACCCAAATAAAAATAAAGCGTTAGCCGTTTTCATGAGAACTCCGGTGTCGGTTAGTCAATTCTTGGAATTTTACAGTAATCAAATAAGATGTCAAGTTTAGATTCTTCTATCCACAACAAGATGCTAAAAGAAAAACAATTGGGTTTGAAAATGATGGGGCTAAAAATATTATGAAAAATAATCTTGCCAAAGAGAATAAGGATTATATAATAACACGACAAATTTTTTTGAGAAGTAAAACTATGAAACCTATGATTTTTGTGATTGAAGACAATGATGTCTACCGTGGAATTTTACAAGAATTCCTTGAAGCTGCTGATTACCGGGTAAAGGCGTTTACGACAGCCGAGGAGTCCTGGTCTTCTATTTTGCAGTCTACTCCTGATTTAATTCTCCTTGATCTTACTCTTCCTGGCATGGATGGGACGGAATTTTCATCTCTTTTGAAACAGAAAAAAGAGACTGCACATATTCCTATCATTATTATTACAGGCAGAAATGATGAGGTTGATATTGTAACAGGATTGAAGTTCTATGCAGATGATTATGTTGTAAAGCCTTTTTCCAACAACATTCTTCTTGCCCGCATAGAAGCACTTCTGCGCAGATCTGCACAGACTAATGACAAGGTTTTCGAGGAAAGACTTGAGGCCGGCCCTTTAAAGATTGAGCCATCATGCAGAGAAGTTTTTATCGGTTCCGAAACAGTGGAATTGACAAAATCTGAATTTGATGTTCTTTATCTTCTTATTCAGAAGCCGGGGAAGGTTTTTTCCAGAGACTACATTATTTCTGTAATCCGTGATGCAGAAGCCAACATTACCCCGAGAGCTGTTGATGTTATTTTTGTTGGGCTTAGAAAAAAGCTTAATAGATACTCCAACTTAATTCAGACAGTTCGAGGAATAGGCTACAAGCTTAAGTTGGATGGTAAATAAAGTCCTTATTATTGATGACGAGAAATTTGTCAGAACAATAATTAGAGATAATATTACCCCTTTTGGCTACGAAATAATGGAAGCGGATACTGCTTTCCGTGGTTTAGAGCTTGCAAGAGAGTGGTTGCCTGATTTAATCCTTCTTGATATTGTGCTACCGGACAACAAAGGCTGGAATATCTGTCGCGAACTCAAAAAGCTCGTTGCTTTTAAAAACACAATTATTGTGATTATGTCTTCTATGCAGGATACAAGTAATATTGTTGCATCGCTTGAATATTATGGTGCCGATGATTTTGTTGTTAAGCCATTTACCCCAAGAATTCTTGCAGCCAAAGTTAATGCTTTTTTCAGGCTCAGAAAAAAACTGACCAAAAAAGAGGTGTTAAATACTATTTCTGCAGGTCGAATAACCTTAAATCCTGAATCTTTCAGCGTTTTTGCTGAAGAAGAGGAGTTCTTCCTGACAAAAGCAGAATTTGATATACTTTACCTTCTTGCATCCCATCCTGGACGAACCCTCTCCAGAAAAGAGATAATATTTCATATTCATGGTACCAATCACACAATGGTTGACCGGGTTATTGATGTTCAGATCTCATCTCTTAGAAAAAAACTAAGCAAAATTGGAGGTTGTGTAAGAACAATCCGCGGAATTGGATTTAAACTAAAATCCGAATAGTTCCAATAAACTGAACTCTTTTGCTTGTCAAAGCTCTTGTATCTTTTTTTGTAATTTCTATCATTCTAAATATTTGACATTTCAGCCACTAATTGTATCCTGACTATGCCATTAATGTAAACAAAAGGAGGAAGTTGAATGTCTTCACACGACAACGGACCAGTAAAAGGTCTACCAGAAAATGCGTTTAGAGAGTTAAAACCGGGCGAAAGTTATTCTCCATTAATGAATCCTCATCAGACTTATCCAGAAGTTACAAGATGGTCTGTTATCTGGGGACTTATTATGGCTGTTGTTTTTTCAGCTGCGGCAGCCTATCTTGGACTTAAAATTGGTCAGGTTTTTGAGGCAGCGATTCCGATTGCTATTATTGCGGTTGGTCTTTCAACAGTTTTTAAAAGAAAAAATGCGCTCGGCGAAAACATTATTATCCAGTCAATTGGCGCATGTTCCGGCGTAATTGTTGCCGGAGCAATCTTCACACTTCCTGCTCTTTATATTCTTCAGGCAAAATATCCTGAAATTCAGGTCAACTTTATGCAGGTTTTCCTCGCATCTCTTTTTGGCGGATTTTTAGGTATTATGTTCCTGATTCCATTCAGAAAATACTTTGTTGCAGATATGCACGGAAAATACCCTTTCCCGGAAGCAACCGCAACAACTCAGGTTCTTGTTTCCGGTGAAAAAGGGGGAAATCAGGCAAAACTTCTCCTTGTTGCCGGTCTTATCGGTGGTTTTTACGATTTTGCGATTGCGACTTTCGGCGCATGGGCAGAGACTGTTTCAACAAGAATGATTGGTGCAGGCGAAGCTCTCGCAGACAAATACAAACTTGTTTTAAAGATGAATACTGGCGCGGCAGTTATGGGTCTCGGTTATATTGTCGGGCTCAAATATGCGGCAATAATCTGCGCAGGCTCATTTGTTGGCTGGTTTGTAATTCTGCCTGTTATCGCATACTTTGGCGATGGCGGCCAGACAATTCCTGTCGGCGTAAATATGACAAAAATTCTTGCACAGATGTCGGCAGAAGAAATTTTCAGAGCTTATGTTCGTCCAATCGGTATCGGCGGCATAGCTATGGCTGGCGTAATCGGTATTTACCGTTCCAGAAACATTATTAAACAGGCTTTCGGGCTTGCTGTTAAAGAAATCGGCGGCGGCAAAAAAGAGGAAGGAACAATTCTTAGAACCCAGCGCGATCTTTCAATGAAAATAATAGGTTTCGGTACACTTGCAACCACAATTCTTCTCTTAATATTCTTTATGACCGGTGTTGTAACAAATATAGTTCATGCGCTTGTAGGTCTTGGCATTGTTATGGTTATCGCATTTCTTTTCACAACAGTTGCGGCAAACGCAATCGCGATTGTTGGCTCAAACCCTGTTTCAGGCATGACGCTGATGACACTTATTTTAGCGTCGCTTATCATGGTTTCTGTAGGATTATCAGGCACTTCCGGCATGGTTGCAGCACTCATAATCGGTGGAGTTGTCTGCACAGCATTATCAACCGCTGGCGGATTTATCACAGATTTAAAAATCGGCTACTGGCTCGGAACTTCTCCTTACAAACAGGAAACATGGAAATTCCTCGGCGTTTTAGTTTCCGCAGCTACAGTTGGCGGCGTTATCATGATTCTTCAGAAAACTTACGGATTTACAGGCGATAACGCGCTTGTTGCTCCGCAGGCAAACGCGATGGCAGCAGTAATTGAGCCGATGATGTCAGGAAAAGGTGCACCGTGGGTTCTTTATGGAGCTGGCGCAGCGTTATCACTTATTCTTACAATGATTGGAGTTCCGGCACTTGCGTTTGCTCTCGGAATGTTTATCCCACTTGATTTAAATACCCCGATTCTTGTCGGCGGACTTATCTCTCACATCGTTTCAACCCGTTCAAAAGATGCGGATCTCAACAACGCAAGACAGGAAAGAGGAACACTTATTGCCTCAGGTTTTATTGCTGGCGGCGCGTTGATGGGTGTTTTGAGTGCAATTATGCGTTTCGGCGGACTTAACTTTGTAAACACAGAGTGGTTTGAGTCAAAAGGTGCGGAAGTTGCCGGACTTGTTGCGTTTTTAGCTCTTTGCGGCTACATGGTATGG
>CAZISX010000033.1:6081-8533 GCA_964542005.1 uncultured Spirochaetales bacterium | reverse complement strand
TTCTCTCAGAGCGAAAAAAGAGGAATAATTGTCTAAAATCATTCAAAAAATTCGGGTGGAAAATGTCAGAAATTATTCTAAGAGACAGAAATAAAATCGAGATAAAAGCAAAAACAGATGGTCAGGCTGAAATGGTTGAAGCTGTTCTCAAAAACAAGGTTGTCCTTGTTGACGGACCGGCTGGAACCGGGAAAACCTTTCTTGCAGCCGCACTTGCAGTCCGTTTTTTGCGGGAAGGGAAGGTTGATAAAATCGTAATGTCGAGGCCGGCTGTGGAAGCTGGTGAAAAGATTGGATTTTTGCCAGGAACACTCGAAGAGAAAGTTGACCCGTATCTCCGTCCGCTTTACGACTCGCTCGAAATGATGTTTTCATTTGAGGAATCGGCACGGCTTCAGCACAACAGACAGCTTGAAGTTATTCCGCTCGCTTTTATGCGAGGCAGAACCCTGCCGCGCTCGTTTTTAATCCTTGATGAAGCGCAAAACACAACAATCACCCAGATGAAAATGTTTCTCACCAGAATAGGCGAGGGGAGCAGAATGGTTGTTGTCGGTGACTCAACCCAGCGCGATATTCCAGCCGAAAACGGCGGATTTACAGACGCAATGAGAAGACTTGCCGGAATTTCTGATATAAAAATGGTCAAACTTGGCCTTGCCGACATTGTGCGAAGCGATATTGCGGCAAAAATTGTCGCAGCTTACGAGTTCTGATATTTCTCTACTGCCTTATTTTGTTCATGATTTCATTAATTCAGCAGATGGCTTAATCCCTAATCTTTGCACTTTTAATTGAATTGCTCCAGTTTATGTCCTGCAACTATTCTTTGCAATATCCCTCTTTTTTGTTAAAATAGGGCACCTTTAATTTTTGGGGCAATTTATGATTACAGTTATTCAGCGAGTAAAAAAAGCTTCTGTTCAGGTTGATGAAAAGATTGTCTCCTCTATTTCTGCCGGACTTCTGGTTCTTGTCGGAATTGAGCTTGATGACACAGACGGCGATCTTGATTATTGCGCAAAAAAAATTGCTGAAATAAGGATTTTTACAGATTTTGAGGGGAAAATGAATCTCTCAGTTGCCGAGATTAATGGCGAAATTCTTGCTGTCAGCCAGTTCACTTTGGCTGGAAGCGTTCGGAAAGGGAGGAGACCAAGTTTTGACGGAGCAATGGAGCCTATAAAAGCACTTGCTTATTTTGAACTGTTTACCGCAAAACTTTCGACCTATTATCCTTGGATTAAAACTGGTAGTTTTGGCGATCACATGGAGGTTTCACTTATAAATGACGGGCCGGTCACTTTTATTTTGGATTCAAAAAAACGAATTTAATGGAGGAGTTATGAGATTTTGTGTGCTTTTAATTATTGTTTTGACCGCTTTTTTGTTCACTGCTTGTGGCGAAGAGAAAAAAGAGAGTGCTTCCTGCGATTGCGTGGATGAAAAAGCTGCAATAATAGAACAGGTTGGCAAGGATATTACGACTCACTGTGTTTTAAAAATGGAGTCAGGACAGGTAAATGAATCAGAATTTATTGCTTTTGGCGGCGGCTCAAGTGCCGGATATTCTTTCACAATCAACGAAGAAAAAGATGGCTGCTGTGAGATTAAAACATTTGGAGCAAACGAGATCGCTGTTCAGCAGAATAACTGCGGCGAATACATTCCTTTAGAGAAATAAAATGGATAACATACTATCTTTACTCAGCAAATATGCTTGCGTGGAAATATTGTTAAAGGTTGCGGCTGTAATTATTTGTGCTTTTGCCATGCAGCTGATTACAAAAAAATACCTGATTCGAGCTATTGAGTTTTTTGTAAAAAAAAGCAAAAATCGCTGGGATGACATTCTGTTTGACAAAAAGGTTCTCCGCTGGCTGACAAATATTATTCCTGGCGTTATTATTTATATTTTTGCCAATATTATTCCGCAGTTAGAACGAGGAATAGAGCGAGTTTCGCTGGCTTATATCGCTCTTTGCATTATGTATGCAATCTCCGCAATTCTTGCTTCAGGCATTGAAATTTACAACACATTTGAGGTTTCAAAAGAGAGGCCGATAAAAGGATTTATCCAGTCAATAAATATTCTGGTTTTTCTTTTCGGCTCCATTGTTATTGTCGCGATTTTAATGGGGAAATCGCCACTTTATCTGGTTTCAGGAATTGGTGCTGCAACAGCTATTCTTCTTCTCGTTTTCAAGGAAACAATCCTCTCTTTTGTTGCAGGAATTCAGATAACCTACAACAATATTATCAAAAAAGGGGACTGGCTTCTCCTTCCGCAGTTCAATGCTGACGGCGTTGTAACAGATATTTCGCTTCATCATCTCACAATTTTGAACTGGGATAACACCTCGACAATTATTCCGACACACAAGTTTATTGATGCAACATTTACAAACTACCGCTCAATGAGAGAGTCAGGCGCACGGCGGATTTCAAGATC
>CAZISX010000033.1:3565-6019 GCA_964542005.1 uncultured Spirochaetales bacterium | reverse complement strand
GAGGTTTCGCAATACTCCGCTATTTTTTCAATTGTCAGTTTTGTTGAAAAAAAGAGGCTGGAATCTGCTCTTTTTAACGATATTCTGGGCAATGGCGCGATTACAGGAATTACAAATCTCGCTATTTTCAAAGCATATCTGCGGGATAAACTCGAAAATCATCCTAAATTAAGAAACGACATGCCGATGAGTGTACGAACACTTGCGCCAACTGAAAACGGAATGCCGCTCCAGATTTACGCGTTTTCCTCCGCAACCGAATTTGAGCCTTACGAAGAGGTTCAGGGCGAGATTTTTGACCACATAATCGCAATTTCAGAAAAATTCGGACTCCGGATTTTCCAGAAACCTGGCGGACACAATTTCCAATGAAAGACCCTAAAGAATTAATCCATCTCTGTCATAAATTCCCTTACATTTATATTCAAACCCACGATTTTCCAGATCATGATGCAGTAGCCTCAGCTTATGCACTTTCCCATATTCTCGAAGAATACAATATTGAAACAAGACTTGTCTATGAAGGCGAAATTCTTAGAGATTCTCTTATCCGAATGATTGATGATCTCTCAATTCCGCTTCGTCACATCTCAAGATATGAAATTGGTGAAGAAGACCAAATAATTATTGTTGACGGAAGCAAAGGAAGCAGCAATGTGACAGATTTGCTGGGGATTGAGATAGCTGTAATTGATCATCATACAGTCCAACGCATTGAAAATGTTGAATATATTGACATAAGACCATCTTATGGCGCATGTTCAACAATCATAACCGGCTATTTTAAAGAACTTGAAATCAGAATCCCGCGAAGCATTGCAGGAGCCTTGATGATAGGGATAAACATAGACACACTTCACCTCACCCGCTCTGCAACAATGGAAGATGTTTCCGCCTATTCCCATCTTTTTTCAATAGCTGACAATGATTTTGTAAATTCTGTTATCAGAAATGATTTGACAATTTCAGATCTTGATTCCTACAAATATCTCCTGAGCAACCTGAAAATCGAAAAAGGATTTGCCTACACTTTTTTTACAAATGGCTGTAACAAAAATCTTCTAGCCATACTTTCATCGTTTCTGATAACATTTGAAGAGATTGATTTTGCTGTAGTTTGCGGCAAAAACAATCACAAAATCGACATCTCTGTAAAAAGTGAGCGCAGACAGCTTGATGCAGCAAATATTGTCAGTGAAGCACTAAAAGGAATTGGCCGCGGCGGCGGACATCCCGACATGGCTGGCGGCGTAATTCCTGACAATAGTGTTATTTCAGAAGAGGCGTTGCGTCATAGATTTCTCTCAATTATAGATGTTTTTGCCGCAAACATGATGAGTCAGGTTTCATCTTTTGGAGAAGATGGCGAAGAGGAAGCGATTAAAATCACGAAGTGAGCGTCTCAAAACACCTGTAATTTCGGGTTAGTTCAAAACTTTTCTCAGCCACAGATGAAGCGGCAGAAGAGCCTGATAGTGAATAAAACAGTAATCAAGCAGTTCGGATGAATAAAACTCGGCAGGAACCGGAGTCTCAAACCCGCAGTAAAGCCCGTTCATTTTTAATAATTCAGCCTGAGCACCGCCAGCAGCATAGCCTGAAGGAACTTTTTTGTAGTGCGTTCCCCCGACAACATATCCTTTTTGAGTTAATTCTTCTGTTATTTCAATAAGTTCATTGCAAAGCTTCGGGTTTGCGACTGCATCACGATAAATTGAGAGAAGCGGCTTTGTAAATATGTAAATACCGCTTGCAAGATAGAGATTTTCGCCCTCAAGATTAAAATACAAACCGCTGCACTCCATTCTGGGGCGGATGCCGCTCCAGAACCATAATCCGAGATTTGTTTTGTAAGGTGTTTTGTCTGAACTGAATCTGGTGTCACGATTTATTCTGAAAATACTTCCGTTTACTTTTGGAACTGCCTGGATTGAGCTGTCAAGCACAAGAAGCATTTCGCCCATTGATTTGATAAATTCTCTTGATGGTGTTGTGATAAATTTATCGTGTCTTTCTTTGTTTTCAGCAAACCATGCCGAGTTGTTGTTTTGCCGCAACTCATTAAAAAAACTGATTGTTTCATTGGAAAAACCGGAAAAGCTCATGATTCTCTCCATTGTTAAATTTTTTCCCAGAACTCAGATTCGCTCATAATTTTTACACCAAGTTCGTCAGCCTTCTCTTTTTTTGATCCCGGATTTTCACCAAGAAGAAGATAGTCAGTTTTTTTGCTGACACTGCCTGAAACCCTGCCTCCAGATTTTTCAATTAAAGCTTTGAATTCATCGCGGGGCTTTGATAATTCTCCAGTAATTACAAATGTTTTGCCCGCAAAAAAAGAGTCTTTCTGAAACTCAAAATGCCGTGAAAAGAGGTGAGGTATTCTTGTATCAGCCAAGTTTTCAGCTCGGTAATTGCTATGTTCGAGCGGACTATATGCTCCGAAATGAAAAC
>CAZISX010000033.1:0-3555 GCA_964542005.1 uncultured Spirochaetales bacterium | reverse complement strand
TTTTAACGCCAGCAGCAATCATATTCTCAATTTCTTTTCTATTTGTCTCGTTTTTGAAGTAGCTTACAATAGATTTTGCAACAATATCACCGACTTTTTCAATTAAAAGAAGAGAGGATTCATCACATTTCATAAGTTCATCAAGCGTAAATCTTTTCGCAAGCTCCCCAGCCAGAAATTCGCCGACATTTTGGATGCCGAGCGCAAAAATAAAGTTTTCAAACTCAATTTCTTTTGATTTGTTTATCGAATCAAGCAGGTTTATTACCGATTTTTTGCCCCATCCTTTGATATTTACAAGTTGAAACGCATAATTTTTGATTTTAAAAATGTCAGAAACTGAAGTTATTAGTCTGTTCTCAAAGAAAAACTCAATCTGTTTTTCGCCAAGTCCTTGAATATTAAAGCCTTTTTTTGATGAAAAGTGAATGATTGATTCCATAAGCCTTGCTGAACAATTAATATTCGGACAGTAAAGGGCAACTTTATCAGCCTCTTTTTCAAGTTTAGAGTCGCATTCAGGACAGTTTTCAGGCTCTCTAATCTCTTTTTCCGAGCCATCTCGAAGTTGCTCAACTGCTTTTACAATCTCAGGAATTACATCACCAGCACGGCGGACAAAAACCATATCTCCGATTTTGAGGTTTTTCCTTTGAATCTCCTCAAAATTATGGAGTGTTGCTCTTTTAACAACAACTCCTGCGATTGTGACAGGTTCAAGTTCAGCCACAGGTGTGATTGTGCCAGTTCGTCCAACCTGAAAAGTTACAGATTGAAGTCTGGTTTTCATCTCGACCGGAGGCAGTTTGTAGGCAACAGCCCATTTAGGCGTTCTGGCAAGCACGCCAACCTCATTTTGCTCGCTAAAACTGTTTAGTTTTATAACAAGTCCGTCAATGTCGTAAGGAAGTTCATCCCGCTTTTGTGCAGTTTTTTCAATAATATCAGCAAGTTCATTAATAGAATTTATATGAAAGAATTGAGGTGTTTCAAAGCCGCATTCTTTAAGAAAATCATGGAGTTCAACCTGTGTTTTGATGTTTTTCAAAGAGCTGTTATCTGCCAGACCGTAAGCAAAAAACCTCAAATCTCTGGATGCTGTGATTTTCGGGTCAAGCTGTCTTATCGAGCCTGCCGCCGCATTTCTCGGATTGGCAAATAACGGCTCGCCCGAAATCTCTCTTTCCCGGTTTAGTCTGTTAAAACTCTCTTTTGGCATGTAAGCCTCGCCGCGAACCTCAAATTCGGCCGGAATCTCTTTTGCCTGAAGCATCAGCGGAAGATTTTTCACAGTTGCAGCATTTTCTGTAACAAGCTCGCCTGTAACACCGTCACCACGGGTTGCAGCTAAAGAAAAGTTGCTGTTTTTGTATAACAAGTTCATGGCAAGCCCGTCAATTTTAAGCTCGGCAACAAATCCGTCCTTAGGATTTAATGCGCCGTATCTCTTAAAGAAATCAACGACTTCCTCCAAAGAAAACGCATCATCAAGCGAAATCATTTTTGTTGAATGATTGCTTTTTTTGAAACCATCTCTCACCATAGCCCCAACCTTTTTTGAAGGAGAGTAAGCTAAAATTATTGATGGATTTTCATCTTCAATTTTCCGGAGTTCCTTGAATAATCTGTCATATTCCTCATCGCTTAAAAAAGGGTTGTCATCCCGGTAATAAGAGATTGATGCTTTGTTTAAAAGTTCGACCAGTTCAAGATATCGTTTCAGAACATTCATGCAAGCTCCTTCGCAGCGTTTTTGTTATCTTTCCAGAAATCGCTTTCTTTGTCAAAAAATAGGTAATAATTTATTGACTCTAACGCCTCTTTCTGTGAAAATGTTGGCGCAAAAAATTATTTTGGAGGCAGATATGTTCAGAACACACACTTGCGGAGAGCTGAGGCTTAAAAATAGCGGTGAAACAGTAAAACTTTCAGGCTGGGTAAACAACAAAAGAGAGCTCGGACCTATGATTTTTATAATGCTTTTTGACCGTTACGGCACAACTCAGATTGTTTTTGAAAACGAGGAACTTGTTGAAAAAGCTAAGAAATTAACACTTGAAGATGTTATCCAGATTACTGGAACTGTCCGCGATAGAGGCGACAACAGAACTGATAAATATTCGACTGGCGAGATTGAAATTGTAGCGACCGATTTTATACTTTTAAACAAGTCCAAGCCAATGCCTTATGACCATAGAAAAGATGCGGCAGACACAATTAAACTAAAATACCGCTACCTTGATATAAGAAAATCGGATATTCTACAAAGTCTTATAACCCGTTCAAAAGTTAGCGCAATTGTTCATGAATTTCTCGATTCAGAGGGTTTTGTCGAGGTTGAAACCCCGATGCTTGTGAAATCAACTCCAGGCGGAGCAAGAGATTTTATTGTTCCTTCAAGAATAACAGAAGGTGCTTTCTACGCTCTTCCACAGTCGCCGCAGGTTTTTAAACAGATTCTTATGGTTGCTGGAATTGACAAGTATTATCAGGTTGTTAAGTGCTTTCGTGACGAAGCTTTGCGCGCTGACCGCCAGCCTGAATTTACCCAGGTTGATATTGAGATGAGCTTTGTTTCTGAAGAAGATGTTATGAATATTATTGAGAATCTTCTTGTTAAAATATTCAAGGAAACCAAAGGCTTAGATGTCAAAAAACCATTCTTGCGGATGCCGTTTGAAGAAGCTATGGATAAATACGGCTCAGACAAACCTGATTTAAGATTTGGCATGGAGCTTATTACACTTGATTCAATATTTAAAGAGTCGGGATTTAATGCATTCAAAGTTGCTGCAAGTGACGAAAAACAGGTGATAAAAGGGATAATTCTTGAAGGAAAATCAGCTGAGTTTAGCAAAAACCAGCTTAAAAAAGTTGAAAAAGATGTTCAGGGCGATGGAGCAAAAGCACTTGGCTGGGTGAGAAAAGAATCAGGCGAACTTGACAGTCCGCTTATGAAATTTTTCACGCCGGAAGAGGCTCTCTCACTTAAAAATCTTATTCCTGAAAACAGTGTTCTTTTTATTGTTGCTGACAAAAAATCTGTTGCAATGACAGCTATGGGCAACCTAAGAAAAAGACTTGCGGCTGAATTCAATCTTTATGATAAAAATTCTTATAATTTTCTGTGGGTTACAGAATTTCCGGCGTTTGAGCAGGATGAAGAATCCGGCGCATGGGTTGCAAAACACCATGCGTTCACAGATTTTGATTTTGAGGCAGCAAAAAGAGGCGATGATTTAGGCGCAATAAAATCAAGAGCTTACGATATAGTTGTAAACGGCTACGAAGTCGGCGGCGGCTCAATTAGAATCCACAACACAGACAAACAGCGCGAAGTGTTTAAATTCCTTAACATTTCCGATGAAGAAGCCGCGGAAAACTTTGGATTTCTTGTTGAAGCACTTGAGTTTGGTGCACCTCCACATGGCGGAATTGCACTTGGATTTGACAGACTGATGATGCTTATCAACGGACTTGACGCAATCCGTGATGTAATTGCGTTCCCTAAAACAACATCAGGCTCATGCCTTATGACCGGAGCTCCTGCACCAG
>CAZISX010000032.1:22018-35867 GCA_964542005.1 uncultured Spirochaetales bacterium | reverse complement strand
TTGGATTTACAAGCGAATCAGGCTCGATTAAAGAATGGCTGGTGGAAGAGGTTTTGAAGTCTATCCTCAAACCTCTCCCAGAAACTTTCAGCTCGTAACTATCTCGAAGTGACTGTCTGATATAGTCATAAACAAAGCCTTCTTTCTGATTATTTTCAGCTTAAGAAAATATTTGACAAACACAATCAACATCTGTAATTTTTAACAATTAATGCTTTATCGTCAAGTGGTTGCTAAAAATGGTGAATATCGTCATCAGTCAGAGTATCTGAATCAGAGTCATTAGTTTCATCTGGCATTGAGAGCATATCGTCGGTGATTGGTTATTAGAAATTTCATATTTTTAACCGTTTAGCTGCCGCCACTTGTTCCTGGTTTTGATGCTGCGCTCAGCCATTGGAAGTTGTCGATAAGGACTGCTGATGGAAGTGCATGATCTGATGTATTCCATATTGCAAAACGGAGAGTTATGGTTTCTCCAGGAACAACATTGCCCCGAGATACAAGCCAACCTGTGCCGCCTCCATATCCATCTTCTGCATAAAGAGAACCTTTTAAATTGGCAAAATCTGTATCTTTAAGATAATCAATTCCGGTATTACCATTGCCATCATCTTCCAAACATCCGGTATAGTCGAATGGCTTCATATCAAAATCTTCAGGGTGGTCATTAGCAATGGCAACCTGCTGATCTTTACAATGTCTGAAAAGGCCAAGACCGTTGGCATCATAAGGAATTATTTGGCTTGCAAGATTTACCCCTACAGGATACTGCGTTCCTCCAACTACAGGGATATAAACAGCAAGATTTTTGTCATAAGGATTTGCAAGCTCAGGTTTGTCTTCAGGAGCCTGATATGTTGAATCAAGCAGCATTACAAATATATCATTAAAAGGAGAGCAAACCCATTTAGGATACTCTGTTGAGTAAAAATAGGTGTTTACGCTGAATCCAAAAGCATTTGAAGGAACTCTTATTTTAAGCTCAAACATGACAGCATCATTTGCGTCAAAATAATCCTCTTCTTCTTCCATACGGACATCAGGGCAGCCTTCAGCATTTGGAATTTTCTCTCCATGTGCCATAAACCAGTCATCAGGCAATCCTGAATTTGTTGTTGTAGCAGTTTTAAGATATGTCATTTTTTCGCCAAGTTTTGGAGTCGTCAAGCTGCCATAAAGCCCTTTTATCTTATGAGCACCCTCCGGAACTGTGTGGCTAGGCAAATCATCAGATTTCTCATCACCATCAGGGAAGACAAACTTCGCACTGATTAATCCCCACGATTTGCCACCATCTGTTGTTGCCTGGCAAATATCCATTGCTTTTGCATAATGAATAGGATCTGTTGCAGCTTCTGTAAGCCCAGTATCGCAGCTTGCAGCCTTATCATCAGGAGTAGCATCACTGCAATCATCATTCACACCATTGCCAATAATCTCAACAGCTCCTGGATTTACAAGCTTCGGATCTGATGCGCAGTCTGTTGATTCGCAGCAGTCGCCATCGCAAACTGTATAGCCATCACCATCTAAATCATCTACATTATCAACTTTGCCATCACAATTTTCGTCAATACCATTTTTTTCACAATCTTCGACAGCTGGCATGACTGAGCCGCCACATTCATTCGACCATTTTCCGGTTTCTAGACATACTTTTTTACCTTTTTTACAAAGGGAATCTCCTCCAAAAACAATTTCATATCCTGTGGTAATGCTTGGATAACACTCTTTTTCATCTCCAGGTTTGCAGGCTGTAGAAACTGGAGTATCGTTATCAGGCTGTGGCACAGCGTCTTTGTCTGTTGGCTCTATGTCTGACTGAGAAATATCTTTGTCTTCTTCGCCAGGAATATCAGAATCTGTTGGATTTTCATTGTCTGCCGTAGTTTTTGAGCAGGTATTTGTTGAAAGATTACAGGTAAAACCATTTGCTATGTTACAATGGCTGTCTTCAAGACACATAACACACTCGGAAGTTTCTGTAAGACAATATTTGTTGGTTTTGTTTGAATTGCACTCTGTGTCTGTGGTGCAGGTTGTAACCTCTGACACTCCAGTGCCGCCGGAACTTGATGAACAGCCTGCACCAATTAGAAGAATAGGAACAATCATAAGACAAGCTTTTTTTAACTTCATCGTTATCTCCAAAAATAGTTAATATCAAAAAGACCAAACAATTATACATTGTTTATTATTAAGGTCAATTTAAAGAATTCTGTAAGTAAAAAAAAACCCCTCTTTCGAGGGGCTCAAATTTGAGTAAATAACCGCTTATCCAGCAGTGATTGCCTCAACTGGGCAAGAAGAAACACATGCACCGCAGTCAATGCAGGAAGAAGCATTGATTTTATGTGTGCCGCCAGCTTCAGCAATAGCTTCAACAGGACATGTAGATGCACAAGCACCACAATTTACGCATTTACCAGCATCAATAACATGAGCCATAATAGCCTCCTAAAATAAGGTTTATAAATCGTTCAATGAACGAGGTCAGTATATTTATATGAATTAAATAAGTCAACAAAAACGATATTGGGAAATTGTGATTTTATAGATTCTATTGCTGTAAAAGAATGCGACGCATATTAGGGTCTGGAACAAAAATATTGAAAGCTTCAGATGCACCCTTTTCGCCAACATCTCTGCGCAGGTTATCATAAAAATTTGTATAAACAGGCTTAAGTTCGTTAGGCATATCTTCCCATGTGATTTCACCGTTCAACCATTTAATCTGAACATCCTGAATCTCATTAAATGATTTTGTATAGGTCTGCATTATTGCCTTAACTTCATTTTCTTCAAAATTTTTGCCTTTAAGCTGTGTCTCAAAAAACTGGCTCGCCATTTTATAGACATTGGCATTAACATCTTTTGCAAGAGAAACCATTCGATTTTCTTCTTCTTTCTGCTCTGTTGGAGTGTAGTTTTTCCCTTGTTTTTTAACAGCATCGAGCTGCTTTTTAATGCTTTGAAGCTGTTTTTGGAGATCTGCAAAACCAAAAAGTTCGATTGCTTTTGGATCATTGCCTGCAACAACTGAGGCGGGTGCTAAATTTGAATCAATTTTGTCAATAGACTCAGAAAGAGATGCAACCTCTTTTTTGAGGCTGGAAAACTCTTTGAGCAAAAAAAATGAAAATAAAACAAAACCAGCAAGTGTTAATCCAAAAAACAGATTCACCCCTGTCTGACTGAATATTTTTTTAATCATTAGAGCAAACCTTCCTTTTTTTAAATTGTTCTTTCCACCACAACAGAGAGTCCTCGTCAAACCCTGCTTTTTTCAACTCATCTTCTGCTGACGAATCTTTTTCCATCACAGAGAGGAGACCTATTATACTGGTTCCTTTTTCAGAAGGAAGAGCTATTTTTAAAAATTCATCAATATCTTTTGCTGAATCACCTGAAAAAGGAAAACAAAAATTATCATACAATTCTCTGTGAAGAGCAAAAACATCTTCAGGAATTTTAGATTTAAAAGTTGCAACAGAAACTGATGAAGAAACATTGGAATCAAAACCTCTTTTTTCTGAAAGCTCAATTTTTCTGTCTGAAAGCAAAACTATTGGTAAAGACGCAAATTGCTCGGATACAGATAAAACAATATAATGAACACCTTTTGAAAGATTAAAGCTAAGAATGCTGTAATCAGTTTCTTTTGCAAGAGATAGAGTTCCCTTTTCTCTGCCGTTTATCTTGACAATCCCCTGTTTAACACCGGAAGCGACTATATTAAAGCTTGTTTTTGATTTAGCATCAACATAAAGATAGGCATAAAAAACATTAGAGTTAGCATAACTTGTTATTTTGTTTGTAAATATTCTTCGCCCATATTTTCGTCCCTCTGCCGGCAAATACCACTGTGCCAAAAAAATATCTTTGTCATAGGAATCACTATTATTTTTCGTCCATTCCTTAAAAAGTTCAGGAGACAAATAGAAAGAATTATAAGAATCCTCGATTGAAAAAGAAGCAGCAAAAAGAGAACAAAAAAAGAAGGGGAGCATAAATGCCCCCCAGATAATTCTTATCAAAAATTCCGGCACTATAATTCCTCTAGCAGAGCCTTTGATTTAATGAAATACTCATTAGTAGGAAGAAGACTCTTTAAAAGTGTATTAAGTATTTTTCTAGCCTCACTCTTATTTGAATCTCTCATTCCATAAGCCTTAAGGTAAAGTGTTTTTGCGATTCCATTAAGAGCCTTCATTCCTTCCAAAGCTGTTTTATCTTTTGGATTATAATAAAGTGCTTTTACAAACTGCTCCATAGCTCCGCGAACATCACTGTCATTAAGGTACTCGATACCTCTTTTGGAAACCATTTCTGAAAGTTTTGATTCAATTTTTTTGGTAGCTTCTGTCTGCTGAACATCTCTTTTCTTTTCAACTTCATACATAGTTTTAAATCTTCTGGCAACAGCTTCGCCCTCTTTTTCCTGTACTTTCTGAAGCTTTTCCTGATATTCCTTCTCTATTTTTTCTTTCTTTTCTTTTGCAGCAACCTTGTCTTTCTTGCCCTCTTCTTCGCGGCTCACAACATTTTTTCTGCCCTGTTCTTCTCTCTTCACTTTATCTTCAGCCCATTTTTTCTGCTGAACTGCCCATTTTTCTTTTTCTTTGGCAAGAACATCCTGTCTCTTAGCTTTACGACTCTCTTTTTCTTTTAAAAGTTTGTCTATCTTTTCCTGAAGCTCTTTTTTGGTTTGGTCATTTTTCTCTTTTTCTTTTATTTCAATCTGTTCATATTTAAAAGTAACCTTACCCTTCTCTTCTTCATATTTTTTAGCTTCACCAGCTTCTCTTTTTACCCATTCCTTCTGTTTATCAGAAGCTTCTTTTGAATCGCCAACCTTCATCTCTTCCTGTTTTTGAGCAGATGCGCTGTTTGTTGATTCAATATCTCCCTGAATTTTAGAAACGCTGTCTCTTAAAGTCTGAAGCTCTCTTTTCAAAGAAGCAACTCTTGATTCAAATCCCTTAACTCTCAGAGCTTTTTCGCCATCCCATTTCTGCTGAAGTCTTTTTCTCTCTTCAACTCTTTTTTGAATTTTAGCATCTCTATCTTTCTGAGCAGATTGAACACGAGAAGCAATATCTTTTTTGTAAGCATCTTTCTCTTTCATAAAAGCCTGAAATTCTTTGTTCTTTTCAGCTTTATCAGCTTTCTTTTTATCAGAAAATTCTTTTATTTCCTTCTGGAGTCTTTCGTTTTCTCCGACAAGCTTCATGTCAAGTGCTTCTGAATTTTTCTGATAATCCTCATCTATTTTCATAGTAGCATTCTGAGCTGCGGTTGAGTGGGATTTTTCATGCTTTGAAAGCTCAGCCACAACTTTTCCAAGATCAGCTTTTAAAGACTTCAACTTTGAATTTCTTTCAGCAGCAAAACCAGCCATCTCTTTTTCAAGAACTTTTTTGAATCCATTGTTTATGAAAGCTCTATCCAGAGAAAGCTGTTTTTTCTGTTTTTCGAGTGAGGCAATCTTTGTTGCTTTTTCACTTTTTTGTTTAGCTATGTCAGAATTGTAGCCTTCTTTAATTTTCTTATACTTATCAACAACTTTGTTAAGAGCAGTCTTAACCTCTGCATCAAACCCTTTTGTTTTGGATGTTGCATCTGCTTTCTTTTTAGAAAGTTCTCCAATTTTGGAATCACTTGAACTTTTTAAAGCACTAAGCTTATCAGCTTTTTCCTTCTGATATTTTGCTGCATCACCTTTCATTTTTTCAATATTTGCAAGGAAAGGCTTTTTGATTTCATCAATTTTTTTCTGATCAACTTTATCAGATTTTTTCATCCAGCTGGTTTTTTCTGAAGAAGCTGCCTTAAGTTTTGCAGTTAAATCTTTGATTTCGTTATCAATCGCGCCTTTTTCCTTGTCAGAGGACTCTTTGCTTTTTGTTGTTATAGCTGCAACCTCAGCTTTTGCAGCTTTTATCTCTTTTTCTTTATCAGCATTAAGAGCTGCAACTCTTTTCTTTACAGAAGAAAGAACAGCTTTAACATTTTTCTCTGCGTCAGCACCAATTTGAGCTGAAAGCTTTTTGTTTTTAGCAAGTTCAGCCTTGTGAGAATCAGCAAGAGATTTAACTTTTCCCTGCTGTTTTTTGATAGCATCATCTTTTTCTGCAACAAGTTTTTTCATAGATTTGCTAATTTCAACAGATTCCTTAGTTTTTTCAGCATCGATATCTGCTAATTTTTTCTTGTTTTCATCAATTTTTCTTTCATAACCTGATTTTGCAAACTGAATTTTTCTGGCATAAGATTCTTCTGCTGTCTTAAGCTTTCTTTCGCTTGCAGAAAGATCAAATTCCATCTTTCTAAGATCTGCTTCATACTGTCTTTGAACTTTTCCAAGCTCAGCCTTATCTTTTATAGAGTCTTTCTGGTCCTGAAAAGTCTGCGCTGCATTTGCTCTTGCAGATTTTATAGCATCAACTATTTCCTGAGCTTTATTAACCTCTTCCATTCTCTGATTCTCTAGCTGAGAAACTTCCTGATCCATCTTATCTTTTAGAGAATCATTATTGAACTGAGCTGCTTTTTGAGCATATTTATCATCAATTGCAGCCATATCCTGATTGAGTTTTTCTATTTTTTTGTCGTAATCCTGGGATATTGTATTTTCTTCATTTGAGAGAGCTTCCATCTGTTTATTCAAAGCTTCCTCTTTTTTTGTTTCTTCTGAAGCAATTGAATCCTGTTTTTTAAGAGATTCAGCCCTTATTTTATCAGCTTCTTTCTGAACATCTTCATCAACTGTACTGATTTTCTGAGCATACTTTTCTTCAATCTGATTGATTTTAGCCTCTACCTGATTAACATCAGCACCCATTTTCTCATCATATTTTGAAGATATCTGATCTTTTTGAGACTGTTTAGTGTCGATTGCTGCCTGAAATTCATTTTCTTTTGCGGAAAGTCTGTCAACCTCTTTATTAACAACATCGCCCCAGTTTGCTTTGAATTTATCAACAGCTTCAAGCATTTTGCCATTTTCTACACTCTGAGCATCTGTTGCCTGATTAATTTTCACACCATATTCATCTTCTATTTTAGAAGAAGCTTCATCAAAAGCTGCCTTTGCTCTATCAATCTGTTCATCGTAAGAAGCTGATTCCTGTACAAATTTTTCATTTTTTTGACGAAGAGCAGATTCTTCCTGAAGTCTCTCTTTTTCCTCTGAATCAACAGTTTTTGCCAAAGCATCCTGCATTTGAGCAATTTTTGACTCATACTGCTGCTCTGTCTTACCTGTTTCAGCCTCTAACACAGCAATTTTCTTCTCAATTTCCTGAATCTTAGCTTCATTTGACTTATTCAAATCTGCTTCTTTCTTAGTTCTTGCTTTTTCGGTATCATCACCAAACTGAGCAACCTGAGTTTCAAGAGAAGATTTTTTTGCAGTCAAATCACCAAGTTTTTTCTGATACTCAGCTTCTGACTTAGATTGAGCCGCTTTTTTATCATTTTGATATTTCTGATCAATTTCAGCTCTTTTCTTTTCAATATCGGCCTGGATAACGCCCATTTTTTCAGCTGTTTTAGCCATAAACTCTTCAATTTCTTTATCATATTTAGCAAGTTCTGACTTCTTTTTATCTTCCTGTGCATCATAGCGGGCAAGATCTTTATTAAGCTGATCAAACTTTTTCTGGTAATCTTTTTCAACATCTACATTAAATTTTCTGTCATCATCCTCATTTTTCATTCTTTCGGACTCATTTTTTGCGACAAAAGATTTTTCCTCTTTATCAAACTCGTCGTCTTTTCCTCTTAAAACAGCTTCCTTCTCTTTCAGAAGCTCTTCTTTTGCTTTTTTCTGTTTATCAAGTTCAGCAACTTTATCTGTTATTCTTTTTGACTCTTTTTCCTGCCTATCTTTCTGTCTATTGAAATATTCATCTTTTTCTTTCTGAATTTTTGCTATACTCTCTTTGTATCTTTTTTCAGCAGCAGCATACTCTTTATCTTTTGCATCTTCTCTTGCTTTATTTGATACCTTAATAACGCCCTTCTCTTTTTGTTCAATCATTGTAAGCTGATTCTCAAGCTTAACAATTTCCTGCTCAAGAGAGGTGTCATCATTTTCCCATTTCAGTTTAAGATTTTGAATAGTCTTTTTAAGATCAGCTTCTGACTGTTTTTCTTTTACTTTCTGCTGTTCCTCAAAATCTCTCTCTTTTTTATCTTCTCCTTCCCGGCCTTTGATTCTGGAATTCACCCAATCTTCAACCTTATTAAATTCTCCAAGTTTCCATTTTTTAGCTTCCCCGATTTTTCCGAGAAATTCTTTGTGAATTTCATCAACAATTTGAGCATCTTTTTCATCAGGCATTTTGTATTTGGTTCTTTCTATCTGCTCTTTTTTATAAACCATCATGCTGTAGCCTTTCTCGCGGATAGCCTCATCATCTTTCTGAGCTGAGGAAAGGGCGGAAAGTGCTTTTTTGTATTCTTTTGATTCAATTGAAGAATCTGCAGACTCAATATTTCTGCGAACACTTTTAACAAGCTTGCCGAGCTCTTTTGCTATGTCATTTTGCTGACATTTGCAATCCATCTCTGTACCAGCTTTGTTAAAAGATTTTTCGGAACCGTCAAAATCGCCTTTTGCATATAGGTCAAGACCATTTTTTATCTCATTTTTAACATCACTATAAGAAGCAATCTTGGATTTTCCACTAGAATAAGAAGAAGTTGAAGAAGATGCTGTCTGAATATCTTTTGATCCTGACTTTTTCTCCACCTTAGCCATTATAGTTTTAAGTGCAGAAAAAATATCTCCAGCAATATCATCTTCATCTGCATCAGCTTTTGAAGAAACAGTTTCTTTCCCTATTGCGACTCCCTTTTTGTCAAAAACTGAAAGGAAAAACTTCCTGCCATCAAGCTTGGAAACCATAACAAAATCAACATCTTTTGCATTTTTGACCACTTCAAGCATACACTTAGGATCTGATTTCTTGAGACACTTATCAATTTCTGCAGACTCTTTTTTAAGAGCTTTGGTGTACATCTGCACATCAAAATCCTTAATAATAGAAAAAAGTCCAGGCAAATTATCCTGAACCTTTTTCGCAAGAACTTTTTCATCTTTTTTCTCTGCAACGGTCGGTAAGATTACAAGTTTTTCCGCCGAAAACAACGAGAAAGAAAAAACTGTAAGAATTAGTAAGACAAGAACAAGTCCAAATCGTTTCACTGGAACCTCCTGGATAGTTATCATCATTTATAAAATAACCAAAAAATTAACGAACTCAATAAGCGCATCCAGCTTATATTTATGACAAAAAAAAGTCAATTTTTTATTCTCTTAGTAATTAAGCACAACTACTTTATTTCAGCCTTTTTTTCCGTGCATCAAAAGATTATTCTCATCAGCTTTTTTCTTAAAGCCATCTAGATCTGCGTTATTAAGGGATTCGTAATATATTTCATGGAATTCAAAGGGATCAAGAACCTTTCCTTTTTCTCCGCCAGCATTTATCTGATAATGAAGGTGAGGAGCTGTTGATCTTCCTGTATTTCCGCTTTCTGCAATTTTTTGACCAGCTTTAACACTGTCGCCAGGTTTAATAAGAACTTTATCCAAATGAAGAAATTTCACAACAACTGGCTTTCCATCAGCCTGCATTTCAATACTGTCACCATTAAATTTAACTTTCCAGTTAGTCTTCAAAATTTTCCCGTTAAATGGCGCATAAACTGGCGAGCCGACGGGGGCTTTGAAGTCAATTCCTTCGTGTTTTGGTCTTCTGTCATGCAAAAGTGAAGTTACCTGAAGGTAATCATTTGTTTTTATTGGACCATTTTTAAGAAGTTTTTCTATCATTTTACCATCTGAATAATAAAATTTACCAAATTTTGAGCCTTGCGGCTTAAAAAAGTGCATTTCAAAATCCTTATTCAGTTTCTGGGAATGATAGCTTACAGCCAACATTTCAATATCATCAGGAAAATCAGCTCTTTTTGTCTTCTCTTCCTCTGGAATTATCCTGAAAATAAAGGAAACCGCATCTCCTTTTCTCATATCCTTTCTAAGATCAATGTCCCAGACAAGATTTCTTGAAATATGAGCCGACAAAAGCTGGCCAAGTCTTGGGAGGTTTTTTTCTTCCGCAATTTTTTGAATATCAGAACTATCTGTAAAAGAGGTGAAAAAGTTATCTTTTATCTCAATACTTACAGGAATAAGGTCGCCGGTAGGGGCTACAGAAGAAGTAGTTTTTTGCGCCTCATTTTTTGGACTATTTTCATCCGGTGAAACTGCCTTATTTGCCAAAACATCTGCAGGAAGAGCTGTATTTGAGACTGCTTCTTTATTTACAACCTGAGCTTCAGCCTCTTTTTTTGCGGGGTTGTTTCCGCTTTTTGACAATCCTGCAATTACAGCAGCTATAAGAATTAAGTTAAAAAAAAGAGAGCCCAGAAATAATATTTTCCATTTTTTAACCTCGGAACTCATCATAAAACTCATTTAATCCTCCTGAAAAGTGCAGAATAGAGAACAGAATCAGCCTCAGACATTGCCAGAGGCTTTGAAGTTCCAAATTCATTATAAATATCATAAAGTACAAATTCATTTTGTTTTTCATAAAAAAAGAATGCAAAATCAGCCTCTTTAAGCTCATTTGTTCCAATCAAATCAGAGCGGATAACTCCTTGTTTTTTCAAGGCTTCAAACGAATAGCCATTCAAACCCTCATTCCACGACATAATAAAAACGCGGGCACCTTTTCCGGCTGTTTTGTTTAGCGTTTCTACCAGAGGAAGGATATCATATCCCCAAAAATTTCGCTGCATTTGAAGTGAGGCTGCACCCTGCGCTCCGCCAATAAGCTCATTAAAATAGGCTGCACCATGTTTTGCAAATTTTATATTAGCCGGAATAAGTGACAATAAAATAATTACAACTGCAGCGGATTTTATCAAATTTTGGCGTAACACACTGTAATTTCTAAACAAATAGCTCATGCCCTCGAAAAACCCATACAACCCTGCAACAACAAGAAGCGGATAGCCTGTAAACCAGTGCTTAATCCCGCCAAAGATAGGAACACTTGGAAGAGAGATAAGAATTATCGGAAAAAAAACAGCCGACAAAAAAGCTATATAAACCTGAGAAACTCTGTAATTTTTAATGTTTTTAAAAAAACCAAGAAACAAAACTAATGCTCCGGCAAAAAACATAATAAGAATCGGGGTCGGTGTTGTAAAAAACGACATTACCCACGGGAAACTGATAGGAAAAGGGGCATCTGTTATCTCTTTTCCAAAGTAATAATTTGTATAGTTGACATGTTTTGCATGAAAATAGTAGTACCACTTAAATCGCTCCACAGTATCATACCAAAGCCATGGCCAGCATAAAAAATAAAGTGGAATAGAAACTGTAACAAAATACCAAAAAGGTGCTGGAATTGCCAAGAAAAACCCTTTAAATCCCTTCTCCTCTTTTTCAAGATTTGAGTAGGAAACAATATATGAAAAAATCCAGCCAGCTACAAAGAGCAGTGGAACAAAAAACATATTATGCTTAGAAGCAATGCCGAGACCGAGAAAAACAGCGGATAAAACTGCCCATTTATGACTTTTTTTGACTACAGCAATAGCAAAAAGCAGCATTGTTCCAAACCAGAACGCCATTACTGGAACATCAAAACATGCCAAATGGGAATGGAAAAAAACATGAGGCATTGCAAAAAAGAGGAATGGTGCACAGATTGCTGTAAGTCTGTTAAAAAATATTGCACCCATCAGATACATAAGAAATACAATCAGGCCGGCAAAAAATGCGGCAACAATTCTGACAGAGCCGACATAAGATAGAATATGGAGTTTCTTGTAAAAAAGGTAATGGGAGAGGCCGAACATGTTTTTTACAAATGTAGGATGTTCATGATTATACTCATAATATTTAGTAATTGTTTCCCTGGAAAAAGGTTTTGTAAATTCACCTTTTGCAACACTTTTCACAGAAAAATCAATCCAGTCAGAGCTTATTTCAGCAGCTCTGATATAGAATCCTTCATCCCTCACAAGCCCGATAAGATAACCGGTAAAAAAGATAAAAAGGAATAAAAACAATGATATGGAAAGAGATATGCACAAATCTTTTTTGGTAAAATTATTTAGTTTCATTTTTTTGCCAGATATCCATTAAAAACAAAATGTCTTGCGCCATCATTTTCAGCAAAAATAGTTATCTCAATTGTTTGAGAATTTTCAGGAAGCGAAATCTCATTTTTGTAATATTTCTTAATGTTGTAATTTTTATAGGAATAAATAGATTTTCCATCTGCAAAAATCTCAACCTCAACAGGAGCTCCATTTTTTTCATTCAAAGCCCTCGGAAGAAAAGCAGATCCGAAAATCAGCAGATTGCTGTTTTCTTTGTTCGGAAAAACAACATGGATTTTCTTCATGGCAACAGGATGAGCCCACAAAGCTTTTTGCCATCTACTGCCCATTAAAGAGTGGTGTTCTCCAATATAATTCCACGATTTTTCGCTGCATTGCCAGCGGTTATTCTCGACTGAACAAGGTTTCCTGCCAGCAGAATCAGTCATAAAAACGCTCTGGGCGTTCAAAATATTATCAACAAAATCAAACACTTTCTTTCGTAAAACACCTGTTGGCCTTGCTTTTACCAAAGTTTTCGCCCCGATAGATTCTATTTTTTCTGCAGAAAAATTGAGCTTTTTGTTCATCTCATCCCACTTGGATTTACTTTCGAGGATAAAAAAGATTGAATTTTCCGGGTCAGACAATTCGTGCTTTAAATCATCAAGATTCTGGTTTGAAAGAGTGAATGAAACACCCGTAACTTTTTCATCCAGATATTTTGTAAATCCGACATCCCAAACAGGTGTTGAAAAAATAATATCTCCTGGAGTGTACTCCTTATTTATAAATGCTGCAATTCCTGCCTCATCTTTGGCTGAAATTCCACCTTTGTCTGAAAAGAATCCAAAAAAAATGAAAGATGAAAGTGTTGATAATAAAGTTAGAAGTGCCAAAAAAGAAAAAATTTTCTGAAAAATCATAGCTCTATTTTTCAATTGAAAGATTAATATCTTTTGAAAGTGCAGAGTGTGTAATTGCACCAATTGAAACAAAATCTATATTAAAACCTGCGATTTCTATAAGTCGCTCTTTTGTTATGCCGCCAGAAACCTCTATAAGAGCTTTTCCGCCAATAATTTCAATAGCTTTAAGGATATTTTCGTTACTCATATTATCAAGCATAATTATGTCGGCGCCTGCTAAAAGTGCTTCCCTAACCTGATCAAGATTTTCTGTTTCAACTTCAATTCTCATAAGATGGTGAACAGAAGCTCTCACTTTTTCAACAGCTTTTTTGATTGAGCCTGCCGATTTAATGTGATTGTCTTTTATCAAAATGCCATCATCAAGTCCAGCTCTGTGGTTACTTGCCCCACCCATTTTAACAGCATATTTTTCAAGCATACGCCAGCCTGGAGCAGTTTTTCTTGTGTCTACAATTTTAAGCTTTGAGCCTTTTGGAACTAACTGGACAAATTCATGAGTCATAGTTGTAATACCTGACAATCTCTGGAGAAAATTAAGAACAACCCGTTCAGCGGTAATGATTGAGCTTAAATGACCTTCAACAACAGCAACTATATCGGTATCAATAATTGATTCGCCATCATTTCTTTTAAAAGAAATCTTCAGCTCAGGATCAATCTTTTTGAAAATATATTCGGCAAGATCTGTTCCACAGACAATGAGGTTTTCTTTTGCCATAATAACGCCGGAACCGCTTTCGTAATGACCAACAATTGAATTAGTGGTAATATCTCCGCGGCCG
>CAZISX010000032.1:18781-22008 GCA_964542005.1 uncultured Spirochaetales bacterium | reverse complement strand
AGCCTTTTCTTTTTCAACAACATCGGCCTGAGCTTTTTCAAGAAAGTTAGGATTGACAAGCTTTTTGTCAACGATCTCAAAATCCTTGCCGAGTTTCACAAGCTCTTTCTCGATTCTCTTAATTTCTTCAGAGAAATCAACAAGTCCTTCCAGAGAAATAAAGATTTTACCGCTTTTTACAATAGCTGATGCTGTCTTATCTCCAGGTTCGTAGGAAGTAGTATATGTAATGGCTTGAATTCTCGCAAGTTTTTTTAAGTAGCTTTCTCTTCCGCGGATAAGTGTTTCAACTTTCGCATTTTGAATCTCAAAAACAACATCCATTTCAAGGCTTGGTTTGATATTATTTTCGCTTCTGATATTTCTGATTGTTCTTATTATTTCGATAATGTGTTCCATGGATTCTGCATCATCTTCAAAAAGAGGAAATTCGGAAGATTCAGGAAATGCTGAAATCATTATTGATTTCTCTTTTTTATCAAATCTGAACGGAAGATTCTGCCACAAATCCTCTGTCACAAACGGCATAAAAGGATGAAGAAGCTTCAAGCTTGCATCAAGAACTTTGAGAAGAACTTTTTTTGAAACAAGCTTCTCTGCTTCGTCTGTCCCAAAAAATGTAGGTTTAACAAGCTCAATATACCAGTCGCAGAATTCATACCAGAAAAATTTATAGACAGCAGCCGCAGCATCCTGCATTCTCATCTCATCAAGAGAATGTTTAGTTTCTTCAATAACTTTGTGAACTCTTGAGAGAATCCATTTGTCGGCAGGAGCAAAATCATCTTCAATATAATCTTTCGGATTAAACTCAATTACCTCATTTTCTCCAAACTGCATAAGAGAAAATCTTGTCGCATTATATACCTTATTTATAAAGCCGCGATAACCTTCAATTGCATCGGTTGAAAGTTTGATGTCTCTTGCTGTAAGTGTCATCATCGCGAAGGTGAATCTAAGTGCGTCAGCACCGTATTTTTCAGAAATATCAATAGGATCTATAACATTGCCCTTAGTTTTGGACATTTTCTGTCCCTTATCATCACGAACAAGTCCATGAAAATAAACCTTCTCAAAAGGAACATCGCCCATGAATTTCAGTCCCATCATAATCATTCTGGCAACCCAGAAGAAGATAATATCAAAACCTGTCTCCATAAGTGTTGTCGGATAGTAAGCCTTTAAATCAACTGTGTTTTTCGGCCATCCTAGTGTTGAGAAAGGCCACAAAGCTGAAGAAAACCAGGTATCAAGAACATCCTCTTCCTGTTTGAGATTTGTACTGTGGCATTTTGAACATTTGTCTGGAGCTGATTTCGCAACCATAACCTCGCCGCACGCCTGACAGTACCACGCCGGAATCTGATGTCCCCACCAGAGCTGGCGGCTTATGCACCAGTCTTTAATATTGTACATCCATTCAAAATATGTTTTTTCATAATGTTTCGGCGTAAAAATAATTTTGCCGGTTTCAACAGCTTCAATAGCTGGTTTTGCAAGAGGTTCAATTTTAACAAACCACTGCTTTGATAAAATCGGTTCAACAACAGTTTTGCAGCGGTCGCAATGACCTACACTGTGGCTGTGTTTATCTATTTTTAAGAGAAGATCAATGTCCTGGAGTTCTTCAACAACCTGTTTTCTGGCCTCTTTTACATCAAGCCCCGCAAATTTTCCGCCCGCCTGATTAATATGTCCGGTCTCGTCAATTACATTAATTTTTTCAAGATTATGTCTGTTGCCTGTAGCAAAATCGTTAAAATCGTGAGCTGGCGTAACCTTAACTGCGCCAGTTCCAAACTCCATATCAACAAGCTCGGCATCGCCAATAATCGGAATTTCCCTATTCATCAGAGGGAGGATTACCTTTTTGCCAATAAGATGTTTGAATCTCGGATCTTCAGGATGAACAGCAACAGCAGTATCACCAAGCATTGTTTCAGGTCTTGTTGTCGCAACTGTGAGAAATTCATCGCTGCCTGAAACAGGATATTTTATATAGTAAAGAGCACCTTCTAAATCAATATAATCAACTTCCAGATCAGAAATCGCAGTCCTGCAGCGCGGACACCAGTTAATAATATAGTAATCGCGGTATATAAGTTTTTCTTCGTAAAGTCTGACAAAAACCTCTTTTACCGCATCGCTTAAACCTTCATCCATCGTGAATCTCTCTCTTGACCAGTCAAGCGATGCGCCCATAAGTCTTGCCTGTTCTGTGATTCTGTTACCGTGTTTATTTTTCCATTCCCAAACTTTTTCAAGGAATTTTTCGCGGCCAAGTGTATGACGGCTAAGCCCATCTTTGGCTATTTCCCGTTCTACAACCATCTGGGTTGCAATACCTGCGTGGTCGGTTCCAGGAAGCCAGAGAACATCAAAGCCGCTCATTCTCTTGTATCTTGACATAATATCCTGAATAATAAGCATTACAGCGTGTCCCATGTGAAGAGAACCGGTAACATTAGGCGGCGGAATAACTATAGAATATTTAGGCTTATCACTTTCCGGGTTAGCTTTGAAATAACCAGATTCTTCCCAAAAATCATACCATCTTTTCTCAAGTCCGCTGTGATCGTAACATTTATTCATTTCCATTATTCTCTCCACAAGTAAAAAATCCTCAATATAAATACCGAGATATTACAAAAAGTAAAGTAATTTGGTGATTTACCGTTCTCTATTTAAAATAACACTCACAACTATTTCATACAAAATCTCTGGCAACACAATTGTTATTTGCATTAAATCATAGCACTTAATCTCCTGTTTTTATTTAAATTTTGCTTGCAAAAACAAATCACTCCAACTATTATTAATCACCCGTGTGTTTACTTTTACAAAAAAAAGGAGGCCTATATGAAAAAAAGTTTTTTAGCTCTATCAATTATTTTAGCACTTACAATTTTATCCTGCGCATCAAGCGACAGCGGAAGTCCAATTGTAAACGATGATCCTGGAGCTACTTATGGAGATGACACTCCAACAAGTGATGACAACCCAACACCTCAGGATGATTCAACAACTCCGGCAGGCAACGACAACCAGACAACTCCGGATGACTCGACAAACACTGGCGATGATTCAACAACACCAAAGCCGGATAATGATTCACCTGGAACAAACAATGGAGACAACACCGCTGACACAGAAGTTCCTGCTGTTAAAATTCTTTCTACAGGTTCTCAGCATAGTTGCGCAATTAAAGACTCCGGTCAGCTTTACTG
>CAZISX010000032.1:12962-18771 GCA_964542005.1 uncultured Spirochaetales bacterium | reverse complement strand
GTTTAGGCGGCAGAGGCCAGATAGGAAATGGACAAAAAAACGGAGGAGATTCAGCTTATCCGCAGCCATTCAAAGTTAGTGATGAAGCATGGAAATCAGTTTATGCAATTGGTGATGCAACCTGTGCCTTAAAGAAAAATGGAACACCTTTCTGCTGGGGCTTGAATCAAAACGGAGAAATGGCTAATGGTGTTGGAGGTGCAGACCAAAACACAGCTGCATATCCAACTCCTCAGGAAATAAAAAAAGATCCTGTTTCAAAAGAATCTTTAAAATTCGAGACACTTTTTGCAGGCGGAAGCAATACAATTTTTGGATACGAAGGCGATACACTTTATGGCTGGGGACTTAACAACACTGGTCAGCTTTGCAATGGTGAGATAGGCTATGATGCAAGTTACGAAGGCGGCAGTGCAACTGTTTATCGCGTAAGAGTTCTAAACACAGACAAAGCAAAATGGCCTATATTCAAGAGAATTATTGCTGCAAGATACCATGTCTGTGCTCTGACAGAAGATGATTCTCTTTACTGCTGGGGTTCTTATGATTACGGTCAGTTTGGTGACGGCAGTAAAGGCGATGGCCTAGACGGAATGCGCCCTGGAAACACTCACGCATTTTCAGAATATCATGCACCTAAAAAAATTGGAACAGATAAGTGGCTTGATATTGCGACTATGGACAAAAATTCCTGTGGAATTAAGGCTGATGGAACTTTATGGTGCTGGGGCAATGCTGAATGGGGATTAATTGGAAATGGCAAGGTATTCCTTACACCTCCGACAGCACTTGATTCTGGATTTGAATATACAGATATATGGAAAGCAAAGACTGCCTCTGGTGAATGTATTTCAAGATTTGAAAGCACTTCCATAAATGGCGATTTAAAAGGACAAAAAGCAACCTACCCTACAACTTGTTTTGTTCCGCAGCAGGTTGGAACTGAAGCAAACTGGGTTCAAGTTAGCGGAAAAAGTAATCATGTCTGCGCTGTAAATAGTGATAATGAGCTCTACTGCTGGGGCGAAAATGAATATGGACAGATTGGAAACGGAAAAGCTGGGGATGCCTATTCAACACTTCCATCAAATTATGATTTACAGGCAGAGCCATTCAAGGTTGGCGATGATTACATTTATGCAGCTGCTGGTGGTAACTTCACCTGCGCTCTCAAAAAAGATAAAACTGTCTGGTGCTGGGGACGCGGTGTAACTGGAGCACCTGGCGTTGTAACAGACAAAGACCATCCGGTAACAACCCCAAGACAGGTAAATTTCTAGTAAAATCGACAGCTTAGAATTTTTCAGAAAATTGTTTGCAGAAGAATACTTTTGCGATAACAACATCTTATCCACAATCCTTCAATCTCCATATTTTTAGAATTAACTGGAGAATTACAAAACCTTGATTATAATGCCAAGCTAATTTTATGGATGCGTGGACATTCTGTAAAAACATTGGCAATTCATCAATTATACAATTGATAAGGTTTAAAACTGCAAGTTATTTGTAAATGGTAGAAATGATTTTTGTAGAGAGAGGATAATGGTGCAAAAAAAAATAGCAAAAATTGGTCTTGATTTTGGAACTTCAAACTCCGCTGTTTCCTATCTTGGCGAAAAAAATGAGATTCTGTTTCCTGATTTGGATGTTGTTGACAAAATTCCGGTAAAAACTATAAAGTCAGTTATTTATCTTCACCCCGAAAACAAAAATTTTCTTGTCGGCCAGGAGGCTGTCGAGGCTTATATTGAAAACGATTGCGCCGGCAGATTTTTACAGAGTGTAAAAACGCTTCTCCCAAGTGAGATTTTTTCAAAAACCTTAATGAATAACAACAATTACTATGTTGATGATATTGTGGCAATTATCCTAAAAGAGATAAAATCGAGAACCGAAAAAAAGCTCGGACAGGAAATAGACACAGTTACAATTGGAAGACCTGTCAAATTTTCACAAAAGCCTGAAATAGATAAAATGGCTGAGGATAGGCTTTTATCTGCTGCAAAAAAATCGGGATTTAAGGAGATATCTTTTCAGTTTGAGCCTGTGGCTGCGGCGCTATCGTTTTTAAGGCAAATTAATGAAACAGAAAAAAAAGAAAGGCTCATACTTGTCGCTGATTACGGCGGTGGAACTTCAGATTTTGTGCTAATGAAAACAAACGGGATTAGTCATAAAATTATAGGAATGTCAGGTATTTATGTAGGAGGAGAAAAGCTCAATTCATTAATTATGCGTCACCGTATTTCAAAATACTTCGGCAAAGGAACAAAACACAAAACCATGTCGGGCATAATCCATGAGATGCCGTCAAAATATATGACCCAGCTTGAAAAGTGGCATTTAATCGCATTTTTCAAAAACCGCCACGATATTGAAGAACTTAACCAGATAAAGAGGCACTCGACAAGCCCTCACCTTATCAGCAATCTGATTCAATTAATAGAGGACAATCTCGGCTATCTTGTTTTTCAATCAATAGAAAAAGCAAAATGTGAGCTGACAACAAGTGATTTCTGCAAACTTTACTTTGAGTCTCTTTCAATGAAAATCAATGAAAAGATTACAAGAAAAGAGTTTGAGACAATTATTGGAGAAGATGTCTCAGACATAACAAAAACAATAAAATCAATCTTTAAGGAATCGGCAACAAAAGAGGAAAATGTTGATTTTGTTTTCACAACAGGCGGCACATCTCTTGTTCCAGCAATAAGATCTGAGCTTGCTCATATTTTTGGAGCTGACAAGGTTGTTGCAAAAGAAGCATTTACAAGTGTTGCTGCTGGACTTTGTCTATGATATTATTGATTATTTTTACAGAAAGAGATACCTGCGTCACCTTCATTTAAGCCAGCTTCAAGAGGAGTTACAACAGAAACAGAACCATTCATTGAAAATTTTCCGCCTTCAGCCAGGTCTGTATTTTCTGAAGTTAGAACATTGATTGCACCTGTATTTGCGATGCCGCTTAAACAAGCATTGCCATTTACATCTACATCTAAAAGATAAAGATAAATATTCTTGTCCTGAATACGGTACTCACCAACATTGAGAGGAGAGTTGTTGAAAATAAGCTGAACAATCGGATTTAACAATGTTCCACTTGGTGTTGTAATCTGCTGCATAACCGCAATAAGGTTGTCCTGTTTAATTGTGAAGGTAAAAGGCTGTCCGCCAATCGGAAATTCATCATTGTAAAAACCCGCAGACATTGAAATCCCATCGTTTATGTGACTACTAAGGTAATCCTGATCGCCATTCATTTTGTTACTGTCAAAAATGAAATTTGTTGAGTAATTGACATTAAGATTCCTGATTTGAACAGGTTTCTGGCATGTAGTCATATCATAACCAGAACAATCTGAGCCGCAATATGCTGTTCCAGTGAGAGTTGAGTCAAGATCTTTGCAATCTATGCCGTTTCCGTCACAAATCTCAATTCCCTCTCTTTTTCCGTCGCCACACACAGGTTCGGTTTGAGGACAGTCAACAAATTGATCAGTATTTCCATTCACGCAAACACACCCTCTGCTATTAAGAACAATTGGAGTACCATTTGTTATAAAAGAGTATTGTTCAGAAACTTTTTTCACATAATCAAAATCTGTAGTAAGTTTAATATTTCCAGCCATATTAAACTCTTCACCGTTTTCAAAATAATAGTTATTAACATTACAGCTGTAAAAATATCCGGCATCATTATTTCTGTTATCACCAACAGCTTTAATACATATTTCGTAATTAACATCATTATTCATCAAATATTTTATGTTAGTTACAAGAGGGCTTTTTATTTCACTGGCTGAAATAAGCGGTTCACCAGATTTGAGATGTTTTTTAAGCACAGATTTGTCAAAAAATATCATAGAATAGTTAAACTCATAAAAATTATCTCCAGAAACACCGTTATCCTGAAAGCTTAAGCTTACCGAATCTTCTTCTCCTAAATTTTCACCATGGAAAATACTTCCATTTGAATACAATTCCTCAACATTATTAATAAAAATAGAATTTTGCTGATAATATGGAGTTTCATACAAATTGCCTGCAACACTAAAAATCATAGAGGATGCTGATTTTTTATTCAAAAAACCATCAGGCAGTGCGCATGGAAAAGTATTTTCAACACTACACCAGCTTGAACAACCATCTCCATCATAATTGTTGTAGTCATCACACTCTTCACCTGATTCAACAATTCCGTTGCCGCAGGTTGCATATTCATAAGTACACCAGCTTGAGCAACCGTCACCATCATAAGTGTTGTAATCGTCACATTCTTCACCTGATTCTACATATCCGTTGCCGCAGGTTGCATATTCATAAGTACACCAACTTGAGCAGCCGTCACCATCATAAGTATTGCCATCATCGCACTCTTCACCTGATTCTATGTAGCCATTGCCGCAATCTAGATTTTGAGTGTAAGAACATTTTTCACCTTCGGCAGCACAATTTTCATAAATACAGTTCATATCCTGACAGTTGTAATTTGCAGCACAGTTTGCAAGATTGTTGTATTCCTCTTGTCCCGATTCTGTACCGTTTAAAAAGCAAGACTCGTAGCATGACTGATCATTAGAGTAACAACTATTCATACAAATCATAATATCTTCGCAGTCGCTATCATTTTGATCATATCCGCAGGCTGTTGTGTCAAAACCTGAGCAATCTGAATCACATGAAGCCATTCCTGATGTGTAGCCAAAATTTGTGCAGGAAACTGCTTCGCTGTCACAAAGTTCGTAGCCCTCAACTGTTCCGTTACCGCAGGATGGCTCTTCAGTGCAGCTTGAAGTGTCATAGCGTGAACAGTCCCACTTACACAATGCTTTCCCGAAGTTGTAACCAAAATCTGTGCAAAGAGCTGTTTGGCCAGGTTCGCAGACTTCGCCCGCATCTTCTGTTCCGTTTCCGCACGCAGGCTCATTGCTACAGGTTGATGTATCATAGCCGGAGCAATCAGTTACGCAATTTGCCATACCAGAAACATAGCCAAAACTGGTGCAGCTTATTTTATCTTTATCGCAAGCCTCACCATCTTCAATAATACTGTTGCCGCAAACATCTTTTTCTACACCTGGATCATCAGGATTTCCCGAATCTCCGCTGCCAAAATTACAACCGGAAAAATCAAAGCCTTTGCAGTCGCTTTTACAGGTTGCCGCCCCTTTCCAACTATCATTAAAAGAGCTGCAGTCAAAAGCAAAAGAATCGCAAAGCTCACCTTTTTCAATAATCTGGTTACCGCATACAGGATTTTCGGCCAGCGGATTGTCTCCATTGTCCGCAGGATCATTTTTGTCGTTACATGAACTCAAAACCAATGCTGAAGTGGTGCAAAGAATAAAAAATAAAAAACTCTTCTTCATGGCGTCCTCCACAAAAATTGAACAAACTATTTGCCCGAAACCTTAAAAAAAATGCTTTTTTCATTATCAACTTTGCTTAGACACAAACTCGCAGAAAAAAGTTTCGCTTTATTTAGCGTTATTTTTTACAAAGAACTATTGTTCTAAAAATGTTTCTAAATCTTCTCAAATCTTTTCCATTTTCTGCAAAAATAAGTAAAATTGGTTGTCCAAAAATGGAGTATAATTATGAATAAATTGTTTACCATAAGTGTTTTGCTGGCTCTTTTTATTGTTTCAGGGTGTTCGCAAAGAGCTGAAAAGCCGACTCCGGCAGCGGAACGAGATTCAGACATTACAAATTCCGACAAAGATATTGATGATTCTGCAGATTCTGATTTTGTTCAAGATTCAGAAATTATTGATGAAAATGATGATTTGATTGCTGATTTGGA
>CAZISX010000032.1:8687-12952 GCA_964542005.1 uncultured Spirochaetales bacterium | reverse complement strand
CCAGCATTTTCTTGTGGGTGTAGGAACGCGCGCCCTTGCTGATTTGGATAATGACGATGCTGATAATGTTGTATCTGCGGATTCAGATTCTTCAGCAATTTCGCTAAACGAGCTTGATTTTAAAGTGGTAAGAACTGGCCAGACAATCTGTTATTCAAATGAGGATGTGACTGAATGCGACGGCACGGATTTTCCGGGGCAGGATGGTTACTTTGCTCCAGTGTTTAATGAAAATCGTTTTTCAGAGATTGCAGATGATGATTCTGCGGTAAAAGATAGTGAGACTGGTTTTATCTGGAAAAAAAATGCTGGACAGACATTAAGCTCACAGACTCCTTTGTGTCAGTCAACAAATGAAGCTGGCTGGAGAGTTCCCACAGCTCACGAAATAAGGAGTATTGTCAATTATCAGCTGGATAAATCAGGCGGAAATCTTGCTCTAATCTCGCCGCCATTTTTAGTTCTTAATCCAAATTCTTTTGCCTGGACAGCAAATACAGGTATTGCAGTTGAACTTTTAACAGGTGCTTTTATCAAAAAAAGCAGCACTGAGAAAGGATATAATATTTGTATTTATTCAGGAAATACGACAAAAACAGGTTCGTCAAGATTTAATAAAGAACAGTCTTCATGGCTTGACTCTTACACTGGAAAATCGTGGGAAACAGAGATTGCTTCCCAAAAAAACTGGGCTGAAATTCTGCAATTCTGATGATGGATGGAAGCTTCCTAATGTTAATGAGCTTGCATCTTTACTTGATTATGAGGGAGAAAACTGGAAATCAACAAATCCGATATTTTTAAATTCAGGCAAAGAAGATAAGCGATTCTGGACATCAACAACCGGAAGATTGTTTAAATCCGCATGGTTTGTTGATTTTTCAACCGGAGAGATAAAAGAATCGGAAAAAGTCACAGAACTCAATGTTATATGCGTCAACAAAAATAGTGTTAAAAACAAAAGAATTTTTCAACCAAATGCCGGAGCCAACTAAATGCCTAAAACATCAAAAAACATACCTTTAATCGAAACCGAGAAGAATGATTTTCCGATTGTAGCTATTGGTGCATCGGCTGGCGGACTTGAAGCACTGGAGCAGTTTTTTGGAAATATGCCTGAAAATAACGGCATGGCATTTGTCGTTATCCAGCATCTTGACCCGACTCATGCCGGAATTATGCCGGAACTTCTTCAGAGAATTACTCCGATGAAGGTCTGCTCGGCAACAGATATTCTCAGGATTAAACCAAACTGTGTTTATGTGATTCCATCAAACAAAAGCATGTCAATCCTCAATGGCGCGCTTCATTTGTTTGATCCGGTTGAAACCCGCGGACTGAGGTTGCCGATTGATATTTTTTTCCGCTCGCTTGCTGATGACAGGGAGGAAAAAAGTATCGGAATTATCCTTTCCGGCATGGGTTCTGATGGTAGTTTGGGAGTAAAAGCTATTAAAGAAAAAAACGGTCTTGTTCTGGTTCAAAATCCGGAATTAGCCAAATTCAATGGGATGCCAAGAAGTGCCGCCGAATCAGTTGTTGCCGATATTATTGCCTCAGCCGAGGAGCTGCCGGCAAAACTAATTGATTTTCTTAAACATATCCCATCAGTTAAGGCTGAAATGGACAGTAAAAACAAAAGCAATATTTATAAAATCATTATCCTGCTGCGGGAACAATCCGGCCACGACTTTTCTTGTTACAAAAAAAACACCCTGTTCCGCCGTATTGAGAGAAGAAAAGGAATTCACCAGATAGATAAAATACAGGATTATGTCCGCTTTTTGCAGGAAAATCCGAAAGAGGTTGAGATACTTTTTAAAGAGCTACTGATTGGTGTTACAAATTTTTTCAGAGACAGTGCTGTCTGGGAAATGCTTAAAGAGAAGATTCTTCCTGATTTGATAAATCAATTGCCGGATGGAACAGTGCTTCGTGCCTGGGCTACAGCCTGCTCAACCGGAGAAGAGGCTTATTCCCTAGCAATCATATTCAAGGAAGCTATGGAAAAACTAAACAATACTAAGAACTTATCATTGCAGATATTTGCGACAGATCTTGATAACGATGCTATAGAAAAAGCTAGAAAAGGAATTTTTCCTCCTCACATTGCATCAGATGTGTCACACGAGCGGTTAAACAAATTTTTTAAAATTGACGGTGAAAATTACAGAATTAATTCTGACATCCGAGAAATGGTTGTTTTCGCTGTTCAAAATGTTATTAAAGATCCGCCTTTTACAAAGCTTGATATTCTTACCTGCCGGAATATGTTGATTTATATGGAATCTGAACTTCAAAAAAAATTGATGGCACTTTTTAATTACAGCCTTAATCCAGGCGGAATTTTGGTACTTGGCTCTGCAGAAACGCTTGGAGCGCAATGCGAAAAGTTTACTGAAATTGATTCCAAACTGAAAATTTACAAAAGCTCTTCAAAAACCATATCGACTGAACTCATTGATTTTCCTACATCTTTTCATCGCAAAAAAACAATTACAAGTGAAAAAATAGTATTCCCAAAAAATGTCGAAAATATCCAGACACTTGCTGACCAGATTCTGCTTCAGCGATTTGCGCCTGCAAGCGTTCTAGTAAATAGCGATGGAGATATTATTTATATTACCGGTCGTACCGGAAAATATCTGGAACCAGTTGCAGGCAAGGCAAACTGGAATATCCACGCTATGGCAAGAATCGGATTACAGCACGAACTTCCTGCCGCTTTCCGTAAAGCAATGCAAAGCTTTGAGCCTGTGATTTTACAAAAACTTAAAATCGGAACAAATGGTGGTACTCAGTTTGTTGATGTTACAATTCAGCAGATTGAAACTCCTAAACCATTAAACGGGATGATTATGATAGTTTTCAAAGATGTTCCTCCATCTATCGACAAATATCAGACAAATCCGAAAAGAGGCAAAGAAAGCGATATTATAAAAAAACTGAAACTTGAGCTCCAGCGAAGCCATGAAGATCTCCAAAGCAACCGCGAAGAGATGCAGACTTCACAGGAAGAACTCAAATCAATCAATGAAGAGCTGCAGTCAACAAACGAGGAACTGCAGTCAACAAACGAGGAGCTGACAACCTCGAAAGAAGAGATGCAGAGTCTTAATGAAGAGCTGCAAACAGTAAACGCAGAGCTTCAAAGCAAATTGAGTGATTTTGTCCAGGCAAATAATGACATGAAAAACCTTCTCAACAGCACCGAAATCGCCACTCTTTTTCTCGATAAGGAGCTGAATATACGAAGATTTACCGACAACATCATAGATATAATCAAGCTGCGGAGCACCGATGTTGGCAGACCTTTTACCGATCTTGTTATTGATTTGCAATATCCTGAAATTGAATATCACGCAATACAAGTTTTAAAATCGCTGACAACTATAGAAACCGCTATTACAGCAAAAAATAACCGCTGGTTTAATGTCAGAATTATGCCTTATCGCACTTTGGACGACCGGATAGACGGACTGGTAATCACATTTTCTGATATAACAGTTGCAAAAAAGCTTGAATTTGAGCTTAAAAAAACAAACCTGGAGCTGATTCAAGCAAAAAAGTTATATGAAAAGAGCCATGATACACAATTAAAAACTGATGGAAAATAGGAGTAATTGTTGAATAAAACAAACAAATCAGCAGCCTCAACACTTCGTGAAAAAGCTGAGGAATTGCTCAAAAACAAGTCGGGGAAATCAGAAGAGAACATGACTGAGTCGGATAAACTTAAGCTGATTCATGAGCTTGAGGTTCATCAGATTGAGCTGGAAATGCAAAATGAAGAACTTCTTGAAGCAAAACGGGAGGTTGAGCTTGCAAATCAGGCAAAATCAGATTTTCTTGCAAACATGAGTCACGAGCTGAGAACTCCGATGAATTCAATCAAAGGTGCGGTGCAACTGCTTGAAATATATCTCAAAAACAAGCCTGGCTACGAATTTGTCCAACTTCTCGACCGCTCATCGAAAACCATGATTCAGCTTATTGATGATTTGTTTGATTTATCTAAAATCAGCGCATCGAAACTAAGGATATCATCCATAAAAATGTCGCTTCGTGAAATTGCAGAAAACAGCATCTCCATGATTAGGCAACAGGCACAAAATAAAATGATTTCGCTTACTTACTCTATTTCTGATTCTGTTCCATCTTTTGTTCTTGGTGATCCGCTAAGAGTTCAGCAGATTTTGCTTAATTTGCTCACAAACGCCCTTAAATTCACAGATTCTGGCTCAATAACACTCTCTGTTTCACTT
>CAZISX010000032.1:4832-8677 GCA_964542005.1 uncultured Spirochaetales bacterium | reverse complement strand
GTTATTTTCTCAATAAAAGACACAGGAATCGGGATTGAAAAAGAGAAAATTTCAGCTCTGTTTGAGCGGTTTTCTCAGGGTGAAACAGGATATGCCAAAAAATTTCAGGGTGCCGGACTTGGCCTTTCCATCACGAAAGAATTAGTTTCACTCATGGGCGGAACAATTTCTGTTGAAAGCAAGCTCGGGGCTGGAAGCGATTTTACTGTAACAATTCCATTTCCAATCTGCACAAACACAAAGGAATTAACCGAAATTACTGGGAAAAAAGGAAAAATTCAATGCCATCAGAAATTCAATATGTTATTGGCCGAGGACAATGAAGACAGCAGATTTTTCTTTGAACGGCTAACAAACGAATATTATCCTTCTGCCACCTTAACTATTGCAGAAAACGGCAAAATTGCGATTGAAAAATTTGCCGAACACCATTTTGACATAATTTTTATGGATATTCAAATGCCATATCTGAATGGTGTTGATGCAACAGAATATATCAGAAAACATTTTGGAACAAAAGGCAAGGCTGTTCCAATAATTGCAATAACTGCATATTCAGGAGACGAGGACAAAAAGCGGTTTTTTACCGCCGGAATGAATGATTGCATCACAAAACCGCTCGATATAGGAATGCTTTCACAGCTGATTGGAAAATTTGTTGCCAAACAATAAAATTGATAAAAATATCTAAAAAATTCAACACTATGGAGTTTGAATGCTGCGCCTGAAAAAAAATTGTTTTTGTAAAACTGTGTTAATTCTTTTCTTTTTTGTGTTTCATTTTTCCTACGCAACCGAGTTTCGGCAGGTTAAAGTCGGTGCTTTTGACAGTTTTCCGTTAATATTTAAAGATTCGGATGGTAAAATAAACGGTCTTTATATTGATCTTCTGACCGAAATCGGACAAAAGGAAAACATCAAGTTTACCTATGTTTACGGCACATGGCAGGAAGGATTAGACCGAATCAAAACCGGAGAAGTTGATATGCTAACAAGTGTTGCCTACTTGGATGAGCGGGCACGCTATATGGATTACTGTGAGAGTCCGCTTCTTACTGTCTGGGGCGAGCTTTACACATTACAATCATCTGAAATAAATAGTGTTTTAGAGATAAAAGGGAAAAAAATCGGAGTCCTGAAAAGCGATGTTTTTGCCAAAAACTTTAAGGAATTAATATCAAAACTTAACATTTCCTGTCAAATTGTGGAATTTGAGAGTTATGAAGATGTTCTAAAAGCTGTGGCTGCACAAAAAGTTGATGCAGGTCTTGTTGATGTTACTTTCGGTGTAGCGAAACAAAGAGATTACGGTTTACGCTCAACCGGCGTAATTTTTAATCCTCTTGACATTTATTTCACCACAGCAAAAGGTAAAAACGAGGATTTGAGAATACTTTTTGACAAATATCTTAACGAGTGGAAACATCAGGATGTTTCAGTTTTAAGTCAGGCAAGATTGAAATGGCTGCACGGCTCTGTTGGAACTGTTGCAGTTATGCCGGAATGGATTTCCAACGCCTTGATTATTTCAGGATTTTTATTCCTGATTGCCTGGTTTTTTATTGTTCTTTTAAAAAATCAGGTAAAAAGAGCAACCAATAAAATTGTTGAGAGAGAAGAGGCTCTTCGAAAAAGTGACGAAAAGCTGAATGCTATTTTCAAGGTTGCAAATATCGGAATTTCCATCACGGATAAAACAGGCAGATATGTAATTTTTAACAAATGGTGGACAGACATTCTTGGATATAGCAGCGAAGAAATGAAAGAGTTTACCAACATTGATATAACACACCCAGAAGATAGAGAAAAAAGTAAAATATGGTTTTCAAAAATAATTACAGGAGAAGTGGATTCCTACACTCTTGAAAAAAGGTTTGTGCGAAAGGATGGTTCTTTTTTCTGGGGAGATCTCTCTGTATCAACCATAAAAGATAAAGATAACAATATAGTCAATGTTGTCGGACTTATCAGCAATATTACTGAGCGTAAAAAGGCGGAAGAAACGCTTAAAAAAAATGAGAAACAGCTGAAAATGCTGATAGATTCGATGCCTCTTATTATCTGTTTAAAAGATGGATCTGGCCGCTGGCTTCAGGCAAATGAATACGACCTTAAAATATTTGAGCTGGAAGGTGTTGATTATAAAGGGAAAAAAGACTCCGAACTTGCTGAATACTGCACTTTTTACAAAGATGCTTTTCTGGCGTGTGAAGCATCAGACGAAGTTGCATGGCAGAAAAAAGAGATATCCAGAGGCGATGAAGCTATCCCTCGACCTGACGGAACAGTTAGATTTTTTGAGGTAGTAAAAGTACCGATGTTTGATGAAAACGGAGGACGCGAAGGGCTTATTGTTGTAGCAATGGATGTGACTGAAAGAAAAAAGAATGAAGAAGAGATTTTGGCAGCAAAAGAAGCGGCCGAGCGTGCGTGCAAAGCAAAATCAGAATTTCTGGCAAACATGAGTCACGAAATCAGAACTCCGATGAATGGAATTATTGGCGCAACACAAATACTTAAAACATCACTCCAAAACAAACCTGAAGAGGAGTTGGTTCGCCTTCTTGAACGAGCATCAAAAAATATGCTCTCACTTATTGAGGATTTGTTTGATTTGTCGCGAATTGACAGTTCAAAAATTGAAATCATCTCAGCAGAAATGTCGCTTCTTGAAATTGCGGAAAACTCAATTTCAACAGTAAAACATCAGGCTGACGAGAAGGGAATTGCAATCTCTGTTTCAACCAAAGGAACAATACCTCCACTTGTTTTTGGGGATTCTCTCCGATTGCAGCAGATACTTCTCAATCTGCTCTCAAATGCAGTTAAATTCACCGATTCCGGCACTGTTTTACTTAACATTGCAGCAGAAACAAAAGGAAAAACCGTTGCTGTTGAATTCTCAGTAAAAGATACCGGAATCGGAATTGAAGCAGATAAAATTTCATTGGTTTTTGAGAGATTTGTTCAGGGAGATATGGGTTACACAAAAAAGTATCAGGGCGCAGGACTCGGGCTTGCAATTACAAAAGAACTTGTTTTGCTTATGAATGGGACAATTCATGTTGAAAGCGTGGCCGGAAAAGGGAGTAATTTCATAGTAAAAATCTCATTTGATATTTGCGGGAATAAAGAAAAAGAAACTGAAAAAAGTGCCATAAATGATAAACCCCGAAATCCTCACAACCTCAATATTCTACTGGCAGAAGACAATGAAGACAACCAGTTTTTCTTTGAACTTATCACCAGGAAACACTATCCTGACGCGTCATTAGTTGTTGCGGAAAACGGCGAAAAAGCAATTGAAAAATTTGCGAAAGGGGATTTTGACATAATTTTCATGGACATTCAGATGCCTAAAATCAATGGCATCGAGGCAACAGAATATATCCGTAAAAATTTTGGAGAAAAGGGTAAAAAAATTCCAATAATTGCAATAACGGCCTATGCAGGAGAAGAAGATAAGCTGAGGTTTTTAGCTGCAGGAATGAATAGCACCATCACCAAACCGGTTGATATAGGAATATTCTCTAAGATAATTGGCAAAATTTTAGAGAATGGATGAAAATGCTTCAAAGAAATTCCTAATCCGGTTGATTCTTGATTAACTGAATTGCCTGATTCACAAATTAATTTTCAAAAAAAAAACTGTTTATAAGAACTCACAAATAACTTTAACAAAACAATAGCATAATTTTTTCATATTATTTTTGACAGTTCTGTTTTTTTTTGTATAAGTTATGACTGTTTTTTTTGTGTTTGTTTATTTAGGAGGATTAAAAATGTTTAGAGTCGTTTTGTTTTACTGTTTGATTGCAGTTTTTTTTTGTGTAAAACAAAACGAC
>CAZISX010000032.1:3418-4822 GCA_964542005.1 uncultured Spirochaetales bacterium | reverse complement strand
TTTTTTTTTGTGTTTCATGCAAAAAAGAAGACAAGTCAGAGAGCTACTCTCAGGAATCCTTTTTTGCTGATATGGCAGAGCTTTCTTGTTCAATGGAATTTAGTTGCTGCAAGTCCAGCACAATGCCAAAACACTATGATTCAATTGATTCTTGTATTGTGTTCTATAAAAAGCTTTATGCATCTGACATCCAAAATGCTGAATGGCTTCAGCTTGAATGGAATGGAGGTGCTGCAAAAACATGTATTACAAAAGCAAAAGCAGCTTATGCAACTATAAACTGTGATGCAACTGTTAATGAGCAGTTTCTTACCGACATAAAAAATATGAACAAATCATTAAACGAGTTTTGTGCATTTAAGATTACTCTTAGAGGAACTGCTGATGAAGGTGAGCCTTGCGTTTTCTCAGATTATCGTGACATAACAGATAACTGCAAAGATGGTCTTTTCTGCAACAATTCCACAAACCTCTGCACAAAATTCTCTCAGCAAGGTCAAACTTGCGGCGGGAATGCTCTTATTTGTGATTCAAAACAGAACCTTTTCTGCGATCTTTCAAATATCTGCAGACCGCTTCCAAAAGAAAACGAAAATTGCAGAGAAAGTTATGGCCAGACACAATCATGCGACAGCTCTCAAAAAGAAGTTGTTTGCGCAAAAGAACCAAACCTTAATAGCGAAAGCGAATTAATACCAAATGAGTATGGTGAAAACTATAACTACATCTGCCAATCTCTCCAGAAATCAATTGCTGGTGAAAAATGTTCAGGCAATTATGACAACGAATGTGGAGAATTTCTATATTTCACAGAAAATACAACAACTGAAGATGGTTACGATTATATCTGCAAAGAAAAAAAATCCGGCGGAACAGATTGTTTAGATGATAATGAATGTATCAGCTCTAAATGTATATCAGCTAAATGCGCAACCAAATACTCAGACTTAATGTGCACAAAATACAGCTATCAAGATGAAACAACAGACGACAGCTACTCGACAGATGAACAAATTGAAATGAATGACAATTAACATAAGAAGGAGAAGTTTAATGAAATCAATTATATTTGTTATAATTCTGGGTCTTGTTTTTTCTTTGGGCTGCAAAAAAGAAGAAGATTCTTCCGTAAAGATAGATACAACAACACTTGAAGGTTATCTTGAAAGTATGATAGCAGTAGAATGCGAAAAAGAATTTGAATGCTGTGCAAAAAGCAATGATTCCTCTCACTACACAACCTTTAATGAATGTCTTGATTACAAAAGACTCAACTATGCTGACCAGCTTTTCAATTTAGACTGGACAAAACTCCGCTGGAATAAGGAAAATGCTGATATTTGCTTTAATGCATACAAAAAAGCCATTTTCTATGATAAAAAATGCACTGACAGAGTTACAAAT
>CAZISX010000032.1:0-3408 GCA_964542005.1 uncultured Spirochaetales bacterium | reverse complement strand
CTTGTGCAAAAATCCCTGGAAAAGGAGAAAGCTGCTTCAATATAGACTACTGCTACAGTTCTACAGAAACTCTTTACTGCGCTGTAACTGAGTCATCCGAAGGTTTCTTCGAATCAATTTGCGTAGGCGCAATTAAAGAAGGCGAAAGATGTGATTCAGAAAATATTGAATGCGAAAATAATCTTTTCTGCAAAACAACTCTTGATTCAAATGGAGAGCCTCTGATAGATTCAGAAACCGGCAACTACATCAAAAGCTGTCAGCAACTTCCTGGAAACGGGATGAATTGTTCAAATAGTGCGTGCAGAGAAGGATTTTTCTGTGATAGAAATACAGATAATTACAAAGAATACACATGCAAACCGCTTAGAAACACTGGTGATTATTGTTTCGACAATTTAGAATGCCCATCAAAAGTATGCAAAATGAATGTTGGAGAGCTTGGCAGATGTGCAAACATTGAAACATTAGTTTCGGAAAAAATCTGCAGCAACTAAACATTTTCACCTAAACTCCAATAAAAATCCCCTCAATAGTTTCAAATGCTTGACAGATTTCAATCTTTTTGTTAGATTCCAAAAAATGTTCTGTCAGGAGTCGCAAATTGGTTAAACCGAAAGAAGAAACAAAATCGAAAGCAAAACCTTCCACTGCAAAAAATAGCGGGAGTTTTTTCAACATGTCATCAACAAAACTCCTCTGGCTTGAAATCACAACTGCCCTAGCCTCGCTTTTTACGATTTTTATATGGATGTCTCTTTTTAATTTCAATGCAGAGTCTCGATTTGACTCGTTTTATACCGGGTACGCAGGTTATGAAATCTCAAAAATAATCGCCTCTTTGTTTGGATATTCAGGATTTTTTCTACCACCGATTATTTCTCTTTTTTATCTCTCCTTTTTTGTTAGAAAAGCTATTAAATATACTGCGATAAACTCTCTTTTGTTTCTCTTTTTACTTCCGTTTTTTGAGCTTCTTGCTTTTGATCCGCTGAACTGGGAAATTAATGGCGGATGGTTTGGCAAAAAACTTTTAAACAATGTCTTTTTCTACTTCGGCCACACGGCAAGCTGGCTTATTTTTATAGTTGTTTTCGCTATTTATATAATTTTTACATTCAAATTCTCTTTTTCGAGAGCTCTTTTCAGACCAGGCAAAGCAGCAATCAAAATGACTGGCGGCTTTATTGAACAGGTTAAAAACACAAAGTTTTTTGAAAATGATGAAATAAGAGAAAAGAAAGACGAACCAGAAGAAAGTTTCCTAAAACCTCTTGAAATTACACCAGAAAAACCGAAAAAAGAGAAAAAATCAAAAACCAGAGGAAACAAGGAAAATCAGGAAGAGGAAAACTCTATCCAGACAACAATTCTTTTTAATGAAAACAACGACCAGCCACCTGAGGAAGAGACAAAAGAAGAGGAATTCCCTGATGATGGCACAGAAAAAGAGATGGAAATCCAGACATTTACAAAAGAAATCAATAACGACCGCGTAGTTTTAAGAACTATGGAAAACTACAAACTTCCGACATTTGATTTACTGATTCAGGACGCTCCTTTAGAAAAAAAAGAGCTGCACGGCGAAAAAATCAAGGAAACAGCTGTAATAATTGAGAAAAAATTAAAGCAACACAAAGTAATAGTCTCTGTGGTTGATGCGATGGTTGGCCCGGTTGTAACAATGTACGCAGTTGCGCTCGGCGAAGGAGTCCGGGTAAATCAGGTTTCAGCAATGGAGCAGGATTTAGGCATCTCTGTCGGCGGCAAAAGAATAAGAGTTGTTTCCCGAATTCCTGACAAACCATACATCGGAATTGAAGTGCCAAACGAAATAAAGGAGACAATCAGACTTCGCGATATTCTTTCGAGCAACGAATTTGACAAACACAAGGACAAAGGGCTTCCAATCGCACTTGGTCAGGATGTAAGAGGTAAACCAATTGCTGCAAATCTCGCAAAAATGCCCCACCTTCTCGTAGCTGGAACAACAGGCTCTGGAAAATCGGTCGGAGTCAACACTGTTATTATGTCGTTTTTATACACAATGACACCGGACGAAGTCAGATTTATTATGATTGACCCAAAAGCCAATGAATTCAATATTTATGAAGGCATTCCCCATCTGCTTTTACCTGTTGTGACAGACCCGAAAAAAGCAGCACTCGCTCTTAAATGGGCTGTTGACGAAATGGAAAACAGATACAGACTCCTTGCTGAAAACATGGTTCGCGATATTGACAGCTACAACCAGAAAATAGAAACAATGAATAAACAGCTTGCAGAAGGGATTTCTCAAATACGAAAGATGCCATACATTGTTGTTATTATAGATGAATTTGCCGATTTAATGACTGTTGCAGCCAAAGATGTCGAAATTGCAGTAATGAGAATAGCGCAGAAAGCAAGAGCAGCCGGAATCCACCTTATAATCGCGACCCAGAGACCAACAAGAGATGTAATAACCGGCACAATCAAATCAAACCTTCCAGTCAGAATCGCATTTAGAGTTGCATCAAAACTTGACTCAAGATGTATTCTCGACACAAACGGAGCAGAGCTTCTCCTCGGAAACGGCGATATGCTCTATGTTCCGCCAGGCTCTTCAGAACCAATGCGAGTTCATGGTGCGTATGTCTCAACTGACGAAATAAAGTCTGTTATAAAATTTATACGAGCTCAGTTTCCAGAAGGAGTTACAACTGATGACTCAATCATTCTCTCCTCAAATCCTGAGCAATTTATTGAATCTGATAACGATTCCGGCGACAGCGAAGGCGGAAGCGACGAGGAAAAAGACGCAATCTGGGACGATGTAATCAGATATATAAGACGCAGCGGAACATGCAGCGCATCAATGCTTCAGACAAAATTCAAAATTGGCTACAACCGTGCCAGAAGAATTGTTGAACGACTTGAAGAAGATGGAATTGTAGGCCCGCCAGACGGTGCAGCCGGAAAACCTAGAAAAGTTCTTATTCAGCCCGAAGATTAATCCAAAATAGCACAGAAAGTTTTAGCATGAAGCTCCTTTTTGACACATCTCTATTCTTCTGATATAATCCCCCGATTTTATGAATTAACCGGAGAAAATAATGAAAAAATTTAATATTACAGGCACCTGTTTAACAGCAAAACATTACATGGTTGACACCTCAAAAAAACTCGAAAAAATTATCCAACTTATTGAAAATGGTGAATATTTTGTAATAAACCGACCAAGACAGTTTGGCAAAACTACGACTTTTTTTGCGATTGAACAAATTCTGAAAAAAAGAGATGATTATTTGCCGATAAAACTAAGCTTTGAAGGTATTGGGGATTCAGAATTCCGTTCGCCTGAAGATTTCTGCCCGTTTTTCCTTAATTTTCTTGCAGATGATTCATTGATAACAGAAAGAGGATTAA
>CAZISX010000031.1:28783-36480 GCA_964542005.1 uncultured Spirochaetales bacterium | reverse complement strand
AGTGAAAACTTCTTTTTCCTACAATTTTGATGGAGAAGAGAAGATACTTGAAACTCTTGCTGAGGGAAAAGGGGCGATTCTGATTAGCGGCCATCTTGGAAACTGGGAGATTGCCGGGCAGATGTTAAACAGACTTTCAAGAAAAGTAAATATTGTGATGCTTGATGCAGAACATGAGAAAATAAAAAAGTATTTGAGCAAAGTGATGTCGGAAAAGAATGTAAATATTATAGCACTTGGCGATGATATTTCTCATATTGTCCAGATACACAACGCTATAAAAAATGGCGAGATAATTTGTTTGCATGGCGACAGATTTTTGCCTGGAGCTAGAAGCGTATCAGTTCAATTTTTTGGCAAAAATGCCCTTTTCCCTGAAGGAGTCTGGCATATTGCACAAAGACTCGGCACTCCGGTTATAACTGTTTTTGCAATGAAGGAAACCTCTTCACACTACCATTTTTTTGCATCTGAGCCTATCAGGTTTTTTTCAAAAAGAGGTGCAGAGGCTGAAGAAGCGGTGAAAAAAGGAATTTCATCCTATGCAAATTCACTCGAAAGCATGGCGCGGAAATATCCGCTTCAATGGTTTAATTATTATGATTTCTGGAAACAATGAAAATACTATTTATTTCAGCAAATGAGTATCAGGTTCCTTATCCGGTTTATCCGGTTGGCATAGGCTACCTTGCCTCTGCGGTAAAAAAAAACAGACCTGATGCAGAGATTAAAATTTATGATCTCATATTTCACAAACCAGAGGAACTTCTTGAAATTATTGCCGAATACAATCCGTCGGTAATTGCAGTTTCAATGAGAAATGTTGATGATGTGAATATCTATACCCAGAACAATTTTATAATAAAAATTGGTTCTGTTATAAAAAAAATTAGAGAAAAAACAGATGCTCCTATTATTTTAGGCGGAGCAGGATACTCGATTTTTCCTGTTGAAATTTTCGACAAAGTTATGCCTGATTTTGGGATTTACGGGGAAGGCGAGGGAGCACTCCTCGCGCTTCTTGACTCTCTGAGAAATCCTTAAAAAAATGAAAAAAATCCAGGAGGTAACCTCCCAAAAAATTGGAAAACTATTAAAAATGAAAGAATTTTAACCCCGATTGCTGCTAACTCGGTTTTAAATCATCCGTGGGATAATTTGACAGACTTTTACTGGAAAGAGAGTGGAATGCTCAATGTGCAGACAAAAAGAGGGTGTCCGTTTAACTGTATTTACTGCACATATCCGCTGATTGAAGGAAAGCTTGTAAGAACGCTTGAGATTAAAGAGGTTGTTGAGACTCTAGAATCACTCACTTCAAGAGGTTACGACTATATATTTTTTACAGACTCGGTTTTTAATATTGACCGCGAATATAATGAAGAATTGATGCACCGGATACTTGAAAAAAACCTTAAATTTCGATGGGGTGCCTACTTTTCATTTCACGATATTGACGAAAAAATGCTCTCGCTTATGCAAAAAGGCGGTCTCACACATATTGAGTTTGGAACAGATTCATTAAGCGATTCTGTACTTATTAGATATGGAAAAAGCTTTTCTGTGAACAATGTTATTGAATCATCAAAAATCGCAGCAAATCTGGGGATTTACTATGCCCATTTTCTTATTCTGGGCGGGCCTGGCGAAACAATGGAAACGCTTACTGAAGGATTTGAAAACTCTAAAAAAATTGAAAAAAGCATATTTTTTCCTTTTGTCGGGATGAGAATTTATCCTGGAACAGAGCTTTATAGAGAGTCTTTGTCTCAAAATATTATAAAAGAAGATGAAAGTATGATGTCGCCATACTACTATATTTCTCCTGAAATTGATATTGAAAAAGCTAAAAAAATGGCGGAAGCGACAGGCAAAACATGGGTTTTTCCCGATGCCAGCCACGAAAAAGCAATAAAAACAATGAGATTAAGGGGGCGAAAAGGTCCTCTTTGGGAGTATTTAATACGATGAACCCGCAAGATGTTGATATTCTTGAGCTTATTCCGCAGCGGCCTCCGATTGTTATGGTTGATAGACTAATCTTTTCTGACGAGACAAAATCAATAACAGAGTTTACAGTGAAAGATGACTGCATATTAACAGAAAATGGAAGACTTACACCTTCAGGACTTATTGAAAATATAGCTCAAAGTGCTGCAGCAAGAATGGGCTGGATTTGTAAAGAGAGCAATCAGCCTGTTCCGGTTGGATTTATCGGGCAGGTGAAAGATTTCACTGCTATCAGATTGCCGCTTGCAGGCGAGGTTGTAAAAACTGAAGTTACTGTAATTGCTGATGTTATGGCCGTAATTCTTATCCGCGGCGAGGTCTTTTCAAATTTGACTCTTTGTGCAAGCTGCGAGATGAAAGTTTTCTTAAAAAAGGATTAATTATGAGTACAAAATTAAGCGTTGAAAAAGAGTTTACAGTCAGGTTTTCCGAAGTTGATGCTCTGGCTATTGTCTGGCATGGCAACTACCTGAAATATTTTGAAGATGGCCGAGAAGCATTCGGAAAAAAGTATGAGTTTGATTATCTTGACACCTTTAATCAGGGTTTTGTAACGCCGCTGGTTCATGTTGAAATGGATTACCGCAGACCTCTGACTTACGGCGACAAAGCAATTGTTGAGACTGTTTTTATCAATTCGGAAGCGGCAAAAATTATATTTGATTACACCATAAAAAGAGCTGATACGGGTGAAATTGTTACAAAAGGAAATACAGTTCAGATATTTCTAAATAGTGCCAGAGAGCTTGTTTTAACCTCTCCCGAATTTTTTATCGAATGGAAAAAAAGATGGGGCATAATTCAATGATTCCACTTTTTGTTTCAGGCTGTTACGCAATCACAGGTCTGGGGTTTGGAATTGATGAAATTGTAAAAAACATAGAGCTTGGCAAAACTGCAATTGAGAAAATAACAGATTTGTCGCTATTTCCGGAGCCGCTCGCCATAGCCAGAATAGAAAGGCCAAAAATCAAAGAAAATTTTTCCAAAATTGGTAATCCATCAGATTATACAACACTGGAAATGCTAATGATTTTATCTGCTTATAACGCAATTAGAGAGTCAGGCATTAACGCGGAATCAAAAACCGGATTTGTAATTGCAACAACAAAAGGCAACATTGATCTTATCAGCACAAATCCTCTTGATGAAAGGATTTATCTCCCTGTTTTAGCACGAAGAGTTGCCCGTTTTTTCAAAAATAATGAGATGCCGCAAACAGTTTGTCACGCCTGCATCTCAGGCGTTTCAGCCATAATTGCAGCAGCAAATCTCATTGAAACGGGTTTTTATGACACCATTGTGATTGTTGCGGGCGATATTCAGACAAAGTTCACAGTTTCGGGCTTTAGCTCATTCAAGAGTTTATCGCAGGAACCTTGCAAACCTTTTGACGCGGCAAGGGCTGGACTCTCGCTTGGTGAAGGAGCCGGAGCAATTGTTTTAAACCGGAATCAGACAAAATGGCATGGGAAAGAGATAAGATTTCTTGGCGGAGCCACAAGCAATGACGCGAACCATATTTCAGGACCATCAAGAACAGGCGACGGACTTGATTACGCGATAAAAGGTGCGATTAAAGGTGTTTGTACTCCAAAAGAGATTGATTTTATATCAGCCCACGGAACAGCAACACTTTTTAATGATGAAATGGAATCAAAAGCATTCAATCTTGCTGGAATGTCAAAAACGCCTCTAAACAGCTTAAAAGGATATTTTGGACATACGCTTGGTGCTGCCGGCGTTGTTGAAACTGCTTTGGGGTTTGTTTCGTTGCGGGACGATAAGCTCTTCAAATCGCTGGGATATTCTGTTCACGGCGTTCCGGAAAATCTAAATATTATAACTGAAACACGAATCCAAAGTATTTCGACAATGCTAAAAACAGCTTCCGGTTTTGGCGGCTGTAACGCGACAGCTCTTTTTGGCAGATTTTAGCTCCATGTTTCAACACGGTTAAACCTGACTTTTCTACTTTACGCATACAGGACATTATCCTTTTGCCGAGACAATTTAAACCAAAATCTTGATTTTTGTTTGTGCACTGCTATTGTATTTGAGCAATTTATTGTTATTCCAATTTTTGACGGAGGAGTCGTAATGAACATTCAGAGTTTAATGCAACAGGCGCAGAAAATGCAGAAAAAAATCATGGTTCTCGAGGAAGATTTCAAAAAAGAAAAATTTCAATATGAAGCTGGCGGCGGCGCTATAAAAATAGAGATGACAGGCGATATGAAGCTTTGCAACATCAATATTGCAGACGAGCTTATGAAAGGCGATGACCCTGATATGATTCAGGATTTAATCGTTGCTGCCGTAAATCAGGGCATTGATAATGTTCGCGCAGCTAAAGAAGAGAGAATGACAAAGGTTGTGGGCAAGATGGGAGCAGGTATGCCAGGACTTTTTTGATGGAAGTTGAACTGATAAAAAAACTTATAGGTTTTTTTAAGAAATTTCCTGGTATTTCTCTCAAACATTCGGAAAAGATAGTTTTTTCTATTCTAAACTCCGGGGAACTCAGACACACACTTAAAGAAGCTGTTTCTTTACTAGATGAAATTGAACGGTGTGGAATCTGCGGATATTTCAAAGGTCGCAGCGAGAAGTGTTCCAACTGTTTAAAAGATTCGAGAGTCATTTGTGTTGTAGAGAGTTTTTCAGACATGCTTATTATTGATAAAACTGCAGAATTTTCAGGCAGTTTCCACATCACAGGTGGTGTAATCTCCCCGCTTGAAGGCGTACTTCCTGAGCATCTTTTTATTGAAAATCTTAATCAGAGAATTAAAGACGAAAAAACAGAAGAACTAATACTGGCCATTTCTTCAACAATTGAAGGAGAGGCTACAGTTCAGTATATTATTGATAGTGTACGAGATAGTGGTGTTATGATTTCAAGGATTGCAAGGGGCGTTCCTGCCGGCTCAAGGCTTGAACAAATAGATGCAAAAACTGTATCTCTTGCACTCCACGACAGACATCAGATTTCGTAAAATAACTGAAGGAGGAATATATGACAAAAAAAGTGATGAAGGCGATTGACGGTAACACCGCGGCAACCCATGCTAGTTTTGCATTAACCGAAGTAGCGGCGATTTATCCTATCACCCCAAGTTCAAACATGGGCGAGCTTGCTGATGAATGGGCAGCTTATGGACAAAGAAATCTTTTCGGCGAAAAAGTTCTTGTTGCAGAACTTCAGTCTGAAGGCGGCGCAAGCGGTGCTGTTCACGGCGCACTTTCTGCTGGCTCACTGACTACAACATACACAGCATCACAGGGTCTTCTCTTAATGATTCCGAACCTTTACAAAATTGCCGGAGAGCTTCTCCCAGGCGTTTTTCATGTAAGTGCAAGAGCTTTAGCTTCTCACGCACTTTCAATTTTCGGAGATCATCAGGATGTCATGGCATGCCGCCAGACTGGTGTTTGCATGCTTGCATCAAACTCTGTTCAGGAAGCAATGGACTTAGGTCTTGTTACCCATCTTGCAGCATTAAGAGCAAGTTTACCGTTTATCCATTTCTTTGACGGTTTCAGAACAAGCCACGAAATCGCAAAAGTTGAGATGATTGATTATGAAGATATCAAAAAAATAGTTGATTACGAAGCAATCGCAGCGTTCAAAGATAGAGCACTCCGCCCTGAAAGACCGGTAATGAAAGGTACAGCTCAGAATCCTGATATATATTTCCAGGCTAGAGAAGCTTGCAATCCATACTATGACGCAGTTCCTAGAATTGTTGAACAGGAAATGGAAAAAGTTTTCTCAATAACAGGCCGCCGCTACAATCTTTTTGATTACTACGGCCATCAGGAAGCTGAAAGAGTAATAATTGCAATGGGTTCAGGCTGTGAAGCAATCGAAGAAACTATTGATTATCTTGTTGCAAAAGGGGAGAAAGTTGGTCTTGTTAAGATTCATCTTTACCGTCCTTTCTCAGCAGAACATTTCTTGAGAGCTCTTCCTGCAAGTGTGAAATCTATTGCTGTTTTAGACAGGACAAAGGAGCCAGGCTCAGACGGCGAACCTCTTTACAAAGATGTTGCAACTGTTCTTTATGAAAGAAAAGAAGAAATCACAGTTGTTTCAGGCAGATATGGCCTCTCATCAAAAGAATTCACCCCTGGCATGATTAAGGCTGTTTTTGACAACCTTAAATCAAGAAGCCCTAAAAACAAGTTCACAATCGGTATTGAAGATGATGTAACTTTCACTTCATTAAAATATGAAAATCTTGACACAATTCCAGAAGGAACTGTTCAGTGCAAATTCTGGGGACTTGGCAGTGACGGTACAGTTGGCGCAAACAAAGACGCAATCAAAATTATTGGCGACAACACAGACCTCTATGCTCAGGGCTATTTTTCTTATGATTCAAAAAAATCGGGTGGAATCACTGTTTCCCACTTGAGATTCGGCAAAAACAAGATTAAATCACCATATCTTATAACAGATGCTGATTATGTTGCGTGCCACAACCAGAGCTATGTTTACCGCTACGATCTTACCGAAGGCTTGAAAGAGGGCGGAATTTTTGTATTAAACACTGCCTGGAACGAAAAAGAGCTTGGCGAAAAACTCCCTGCATCACTCAAAAAAGCAATTGCTGCGAAAAAAGCAAAACTTTACATTGTTGATGCTGTTAAAATTGCTGACGAAATCGGCCTCGGCAACCGTATCAATATGATAATGCAGACCGCTTTCTTCAAACTTGCAAAAGTTGTTTCCTTTGAAGATGCTGTTAAATATCTCAAAAAGGCAATCGAAAAAACTTACGGCAAAAAAGGCGAGAAAATCGTTAAGATGAACTGTGATGCAGTTGATAAAACTGCTGATGCTCTCACCGAAGTAAAATATGACAAGAAAAAATGGCTTGCAAGCGAAGAAGTTGCAATTGATATTAAAAAAGTTCATGAACCTTTCAAAACCTACGAAGAGGTTGATTTTGTTGAGACAGTTGTTGAGACAATCGCAGCTCAGAAAGGCGACTCACTTCCAGTAAGTGCGTTTAATCCTGACGGCTCATTCCCAATCGGAACAACCCGTTTTGAGAAACGCGGCGTTGCAATTAAGCTTCCAAAATGGCTTGATAAAAACTGCATCGCATGCAACAAGTGCGCATTTGTTTGCCCTCACGCTGCAATTCGCCCTGTTCTTCTTGATGAAACAGAAAAATCAGAAGCTCCAAAATCATTTGTTACAATTAAGCCAAAAGCAAAACAGCTCGAAGGTTACGAATACAGAATGCAGCTTTATCCAATGGATTGCCAGGGTTGTGGAAACTGTGCAGATATCTGCCCGGCTCCTAAAAAAGCACTTGAAATGGTTCCTTTCGAGGAAATTGTTGATGTTGAAGCAGAAAACAACAGTTTTTCAGTTACAATTCCTGTTCGCGATACACTTATGCCTAAAAATACACAGGTTGGCAGCCAGTTTGCGCAGCCTCTTTTTGAATTCTCAGGCGCATGCTCAGGCTGCGGCGAAACTCCATACCTTAAGCTTTTAACACAGCTTTACGGCGACAGAATGGTTATCTCAAATGCAACAGGCTGCTCTTCAATTTATGGCGGAACAGCTCCGACTTGCCCATACACAACAAATGATGAAGGTCGCGGACCAGCTTGGGCAAACAGCCTTTTTGAAGACAATGCAGAGCATGGCTACGGTATGGCACTTG
>CAZISX010000031.1:23944-28773 GCA_964542005.1 uncultured Spirochaetales bacterium | reverse complement strand
CGCCACAAAAGAGAAAGACTTGAAGAAATTATGGAAGGAATTATCAATGGCAAATGCTGTGAAAATGGCTGTAATTGCGGTGATGATTGCCACTGTCACGAAGTAAGTGCTGAGACAAAAAATCTTTTCAAAGAATGGATTGCAAACAAAAATAATGCAGACAAAACAAAAGAGCTTGCACCGAAAATTCTTCATGCAGCTTCCGAAGAAGAAGGCTGTGCATGTATTGATGAAATCTACGGACTTGCAGATTACCTTGTTAAAAAATCTGTCTGGATAATTGGCGGCGACGGCTGGGCTTATGATATTGGTTACGGCGGTCTCGACCATGTTCTTGCAAGCGGCGAAAATGTAAATGTACTTGTACTTGACACCGAAGTTTACTCAAACACTGGCGGTCAGGCATCAAAAGCATCACAGTACGGCGCAGTTGCAAAATTTGCTGCAAGCGGCAAAAAGATTGGAAAGAAAAATTTAGGACTCATTTCAATGACTTATGGATATATCTATGTTGCGTCAGTTGCAATGGGAGCAGATCATAACCAGCTTATGAAAGCTATGATTGAAGCGGAACAGTATGACGGCCCGTCAATTGTTATTGCATATTCTCCATGTATCAATCACGGGATTGATATGTCACACAGCCAGAATGAGATGAAACTCGCAGTTGAAACAGGTCTCTGGAATCTTTACCGCTACAACCCTGAACTCAAGAAAGAAGGCAAAAATGCGTTTATTCTTGATTCAAAAGAACCAAGCAAAGATATCAAAGAGCTTATTGACCGCGAAACCCGTTTCAAATCACTTGAAAAACAGTTTCCTGGCGAAGCAACAAAACTTCAGGCACTTCTTAGAGAACATATCAAGGAAAGATATGACCGCCTCAAAAAACTTGCTGAGCACGGATTCTAGGAATAAATTGTTTCGGTTTTTCAGGGGAGCTTCGGCTCCCCTTTTTTTATTTTGGCGGGATTGTAAAATGGATTTGAAAAAGTCTTGGGCTTAATAAAAGAATAAATTTGAAATACGCCAAGAGCTGTGTTATAAATTCCCCATGATATGCAGTATATTAAGAAATTCTTTTGCAGCGATTGCTTTTGTAGTATTCTCTTCTCTATTTTTATTTTCTCAGGAAAAAACAGAAATTGTTCCTGATGACATATTGAATCTCTATGATTATTTTGATGATATTGACGAAGCAATTAAAGAAACCGAAAATGAAAGAGCAATCGGAATCCTGAACAAACTCAATGTTGATTTGAAAGACAAAGGTGTTCCAAACTGTTTTGAATGTTCCCTCCATCTTATTAAAATAACTAATGATTTGCCCCCTGAGAAAAAAGTTATTGCTGCTGATTTTGCAATTAAACTTTCGCCCGATCTGCCTGATGGCTATTTTCATAAATTATCCAATACAATCAGATTTATGCCTGCAGATATTTCTGCAATTGTCAGCGGTTTTGCTCTCTGGATAAAAATCATGCTGAAATCGTGGCTTAAATATTGTTTTATTGATTTTGCGGCACTTTGTTTTGAGCGGTTTCTAGGAATAACTGCTTTTATCTTTTTAATTGCCCTCTTTTTTGCAAAATTCAAATCAATAAAACATCAGCTTTTTCATGCGGCAGGATTTTCAAAATTCTACACCACTGTTTTGGCACTGATTCCATTTATTTTTGCTTTGCCTCTTTTCCTGGGATTTAGAACTCCGCTTTTTTTTGTTTTTACAGTTATTTTTCTATTGTTTTTCAAGTCAATGTCCAGGACAGAAAAAAACATTTCATTTATTCTGGGGATTTCCTTCTTAGCCCTTGTAATTACTCAAAAATACACACTTATAAAAGAACACAATCCGACAGCAGCAGAATCATCAATTTTTCATGCTTTTTTCAATCCGGCATTTTCCAATCTTCACGAAATTGATATAGAGCAGAAATATGGTTTTCTAGCAAAAGGTCTTGTTGCGTTTTATTCAGGTAACTATAAGAGATCTCTTGACTATTTACACAGGGAAATCGAAAAATCAGACAATTTATTTATGACTGCTGTCATGGAAAACATGGCTGGAATTGCTTTCTACAGACTTGGAAACGCTGAGGAAGCGGTTAAGTTTTTACAAAGCTCCTTCAAAAAAATCCCGACACCTCATACAGCCTACAATATTTCAAGAATTATGTCTCTATCAGGAGATTCAGACAAAGCACTTCCCTATGAAAACTTTGCGCTTAAAAGCGATATTAAAGAATTTATCTTTCCGATGATTTTATTTCCGACTCCTGATTATTTTTTAGAAGAACTTACCAGGGATAATGATAAAAAATCGGCAACAGACAGAGTTGTCCTAACACTTTTGGGGCTACTCTTTTTTCTTATTTTTTCACTTCTTATTTTTATATTTTACTTCAAAAACCCAGAGATAAGATTGTGCCCTGAATGTGGCAGTGTAATTTGCGGAGATTGTTCTTCAGGGACTTTGCACGAAACCTGTGCGCAGTGCAGATTGATAAGAATAAGCTCTACAAACTTTTCTGATTCAGATCTTGCGAAAAGAGAGAAAAGCATAAAGCTTCATGTCAACCACTGGAATGCAGCCGGAACAACCTTAGCTCTTATTTTTCCAGGTGGAGGCCATCTTTTTTTAGGGAGAACACTTGAAGGAATTCTTTTCACAATCTCGGCAGCCCTTCCAATATCAATTTTTTGCTGTTACACAAAGGCTGATTTTTTGGTCTGGCGCATAGTTTACGAATCACCGATTCCTTTTGTTACACTATTTATAACTATTCTTCTTTATCTTTTTTCTCTTTTCAGATTTTTTTCAGTTCGGAGGAGTGAATGAGCAGCATTATAAGCGGATCTCTCGACACGACTCCTTTCATAAATGTTTTCAAAGAGATAGCATCTGAAAACAAAACAGGAATTCTCTCAGTAACAACAGCCGAGAACTCTTTCAAAATATTTTTTACCGATGGCAAGCCATTATCTTTGAAAACAGACCCTATTTTTATAGACAAAGCCGTAGTTCATTTTCTTTCAAAAGCAACACTGCTCCCGCCTCATGTTCTTGCGAAATGCAGAGAAAAGCAGATTTCTGTTGTCAAAACTGTTACCGAAATTTTGATTGAAGAAAATTTTATCACCATGCTTTTATATATGAAGATAAAATCTGCGGCCACAGTTCTAGCATTTCTTACAGTTTTTTTTGAAAAATCAGGCAGTTACCACTTTTCAGAGGAAATGCCGAAAAAATCGGAGCAGGATGTAAAGCTTCCTGATTATCAGGCAATTTTTGAATCCTTAGATATCTTATCTCTTAAAAAAAAAGAGCTAAAAAATGCTTATACTTGGATGTTTTCTCCTATAAAACTAAAGGCTGAAGTCAAAGGCATCTCTCCTAACCAACCTTTTTTCCTGAACTATTTATCTTCCGACCGTGATTTTTATCCTTTTTTTGTTGAATTTCTGGAACAACTTTATGCTAAAAAAATTGTTTTTTCATACGCGAATTCCCCGCAAATTGCCGCAAGACTCTTTGCCGCCCACCTTGTCCGTGGGATTTTTCTTTTAATATTTGCGGCTCTAATTTTCACGATTCTTGACAAATCAATGCCTATCAAAAAAATATCTAATAATTACAGAGAGATAAAAACCAAGCACCGTTCTTTTTTTATGGAGCGACTCTATATGCTTGAAAAAAGCTCTGTTCCTGATATTGACAAACTTTTTGTTAATGGCTACATAACAATTGAAGAAGTTGATATAATATTAAAAAGTAATAAACTGGATAGGCTAAACAGCCAAAATAAAAATTAGGAGGCACCATGACAAAGATTGAAAAACTGAGACTTGCAACCACAAAGCTTCGCATCAATCCTGAATTAGATTTTATAGAAAACAAGACAACAAAAGATATTAAAGTAAAAACAAAATCATTTTTTCAAAAAGATGGTTTTGAAACACTTGAGTTTGGTGTTACTATTGCAAAAAAAGGATTTAACATCTTTGTTGCTGGCGAGCCTGGCACAGGCAAAACCTCTAATGTAAAAAAGTATCTTGAAGAGGTTGCCAAAACCATGCCGACACCAGATGATTTGTGCTATGTTTTCAACTTTGACGAGCCTGATGCCCCAAGTCTAATTATGATGCCTCCGGGTGAGGGAGAAAATCTTGTTAATGATTTGGAGGATTTGCTTGACTATTTCATGTTTCAAATTCCAAGACAGCTTGAGAGTGAAAGTTTTGAAATAAAAAAGAGTGAGGTTACACGCTGGTATCAGGAAGAAAGCGAAAAAAACTACAACGAAGCAGAAGCTGATGCCGAAAAACTTGGATTTTCATTAAAATCTACACAAAATGGCCTTGTAATTAATCCTGTAATAGAAGGAGTTGTCATAGGCAAAGAGGAGTATGACAATCTTTCTGACGAGCAGAAGGAAATTATCAGAATTAATGAAGAAAAACTTCAAGACAAGCTTATTACTTTTTTCCATAAAGAACGGGTTCTTGAAAAAGAATACAAAGAAAAAGCAACTGGACTCAGGCAGGCAATGGTAAGCCTTATTATTTCTGACCCGACCGGAGAGCTTAAAAAGAAATATGAAACCAACGACTCTATTCAGCTTTATTTAGAAGGTCTTGAGAGTCATATTCTTGAAAACTTTGAGGAATTTTTTCTTGCTAGAGACATAACAGAAGGCAAGGTTGATACCCAGAAATACGAAATGCCTGAATTCAAAGAATATCGGGTGAATCTTCTTATAAACAACAAAAACATCAAGGGTGCTCCTGTTGTTTATGAAACAAATCCAACTTTCCAGAATATTATGGGA
>CAZISX010000031.1:9229-23934 GCA_964542005.1 uncultured Spirochaetales bacterium | reverse complement strand
GTTGCTATAAAACCGGGTGATATTAAAAATTTTAATGATATATCAAATATTCCTTTTACAACAAAACAGGATTTAAGAGATAATTTTCCTTATGGTTTATTAACCATGCCACTTGATAATGTGATAAGAATGCATTCATCTTCCGGCACAACAGGTAATCCCACAGTTATTTTTCACAATCAAAATGATATAAATCAATGGAGTAATTTACTTGCACGCTCTTTATACATGGCCGGTGTTAGAAAAAGTGATATTTTCCAGAATATTATGGGATACTTTGAATATGAAGAGAGATATGGTTCATTTTTTACCGATTTTCTTAAAATGAAACCTGGTGCTCTTCACAAGGCAAATGGCGGTTTTCTTGTACTTCAGGCAAGCGATATCTTAAAAAGCTACTATGCCTGGACAGCTCTCAAACGCTCGCTTAGAAATAAAATGCTTAAAATGGACGACATTGATGTAGATTTTAAATACAGAGTTAATTTTGTGCCGAAACCTGAAGCAATTCCGCTTAACATCAAAGTCGTTATGATTGGTGATGACGAAATTTATCATCTTCTTTACAACTACGATGATGATTTTAAACGAATTTTCAGGGTAAAAGCAGATTTTGACAGCGAAGTTCATGTAAATAAGGAAAACACAAAGAAACTTGTTGAATTTATTACAAGAGTTGTTAAAGAAGATAACATGCTTGACTTTGATGCCAGCGCAATAAACAGAGTTCTGCTTTACAGCTCAAGACTTGCTGATGATCAGAAAAAATATATGATTCGCGCAAACGAACTTGTTGATATTATTGTTGAATCTGAATTTTGGGCTAGAAAAGAAAAAAAACAGATAGTAACTGGCGAATATGTTAAAAAAGCAATCTACAACAAGGAAGCCCGCCATTCCAGCATAAAAGAACATTACTATGAATCAATAGAACGAGGTACAATTTTACTCGATGTAAAAGGTGCTGAAACAGGACAGATTAACGGTCTCGCAGTCTATTCAATAGGCGATTTTTCGTTTGGTATTCCTTCAAGAATTACAGCAAAAGTTTTTGCCGGCAGACACGGAATTGTAAATATTGATAGAGAAGTAAGGTTAAGCGGCGCAATTCATGACAAAGGAGCAATGATTTTAGCAGGTTTTATCGGCTCTTTATTTGGACAGAACAAACATCTTTCTATTTCTGCATCAATTACTTTTGAACAAAGTTATGGAGGAATAGAGGGCGACAGTGCAAGCTCAACAGAACTTTACTCACTCCTTTCCGCACTTTCCGGAGTTCCAATAAAACAATATATTGCAGTTACCGGCTCAATTAATCAGAATGGAGAGATTCAGCCTATTGGCGGCGTAAATGAAAAAATTGAGGGCTTTTTTGATATCTGCAAGATAAAAGGATTAACAGGAGAGCAAGGAGCAATAATTCCTATTCAAAATGTTGAGAACCTTAATTTGAAGGACGAGGTCGTTGATGCTGTTGAAAATGGCAAATTCCATATTTATGCAATCAGCACAGTCATGGAAGGAATAGAAATTTTAACAGGCGTACCTGCCGGAAAACAGTTGAAAAACGGCACATTTACCCCTGATTCAATTTTTGACAGGGTTGACAAAAAAATAAAACAGCTTAATAAAGTAAAGGACTAAAATTTTTTGGAGTAAAAAATGACAGACCTCAACATTATCCACAAAACAACAAAAACCCGCGATGAAATATGGCAGTGGGTTATGGAAAAGGAGCAGATTTTCAGAACAAAAGCGCAAAAAGAAGGCTTTTTAGTTACACCTATGCGTGATGAAAATAAAATTTATGCAGAAGGAAAAGGAAGCCATGGCGAGGCTCTTATTGATGACGGGATGATTACTGTGAACATCAAAATCCCGATTATGTTCAGATTTTTCAAAAGTCAGATTGAATCTGCAATTAAAGGCTTCCTCAAGGAAGTATGATTGAATCGTATAAAACAATAAAAAAGTCTTATGGGCCTCTGGAATTTAAAGAGAAAGGCTCAAGTTTTATTGCCTATCTTTTTTTTGCTGACAACAAAGAAAGTGCCGATATTATTATAGAAAAACTTCGTAAACAACATTATGACGCAACTCATGTCTGCTGGGCGTACCGCTTTGGTTGTGGAGAAGAAAAGGAATTCAGATATTCTGACGATGGAGAGCCTTCGGGCACCGCCGGACTCCCGATTTTCAAGGAAATAGAGCGGGTAGAGTTATTTAATGTTGTTGCTGCTGTGGTCAGATACTTCGGCGGTACAAAATTAGGAACAGGCGGCTTGGTCAGAGCATACAGCAGCGCAATACGATATCTTCTCGAAATGGTCGAACCTGAAATAATTAACATAAAAGAGCAGGTTTCATTTTCAGTTCCTTTTGATTTTATTGGCGGAACAATGCATATTATCAATATTACGGGAGGCGTTGAGATTTTTTCGCAAGATTATAATGAAAACGGGGTCTTGTTTTCCCTTCTGATTCCGGTAAAAAAAACAACTCTTTTCAAAGAATCGCTCAAAGAAAAAACTGCCGGCAAAATTATTCTACCATAATTCCTCCAAATTCTATTATGATAAAAATATAATCTTGACTCAAAACTCTGTTTGTATAGAATTCCAACTGTTTTTACCGTAAACTGTAATAATTGTAATCAATTACGAGGAGATTTAAATGAAAAGAAAAACGATTGTGCTATTTATTGCATTTTTGACATCACTTATCCTGGTTTCTTGTGGGGGAAGCTCTGATTCAACAACAACAACTGGCGATGCAGACAAAACAATTGCCGGCAATGACAACGACAAGGACAGCGACACTCCGACAACAGGCGATTCCGATACTCCTGCGGGCGACAAAGATCCTTCACCAGACGAAGATGAAGCTGCAAATATTATCAAACCGAATGAAGGCGATACCTGCACTAAAGAATACGACAAAACTTTTGCGTGCACAGCAAGCTCAAACAAAATCCTTCTTGCATGCACCTCTGGAACATGGAAAAAGGCAATGGATTGTCCAGCAGATAATGTTTGTGTATCACATCCGATTGCTGGAGTAAATTCAGGCGCGAAGTGCGAATTAGATGTTGAATCATTAAAATACGGCAACCTTCTGGTAAACTTTGATACACCGAGCATTCTTGAATCTCTCCCGACATCAGGTATTGATCCTAAAAATGTTCCTGCAGGAATTTTTATAAATGAAAATTTTAATGGAATTTTTCTTGGGAACTATGGCAGCACAGAACTCTGGCCAAAAACTTCTGGTATTGCAGCCGCTGTTTTCAACAAAAAAAGCGAACAGAACCCATCAGATTCAGTTGGCATTATGGCTTATTCTTCTGACGCAGACGGTCAGAATGGAGTTCAGGATCCTTACCTTGTTATAAATATTGACCCATCAGAAGCAACTGACCCGGCATCTCCGGCAGGACTTATGAGTGGCGAAATTTCGGCTTATATTATAAACGCTTCTGCAAACCCTGTGTGTGTTCATGCTCTTGGTTTTGGAACACTAGATCTTAATGTTAAAACCAATCTTGGAATTGGCGGTTCATTCTCATTAGTTGGAAATCTTCCTCTTTTTCATCCTACAAAAACTCCGCTTGGAGACTTAACATCCGCAGAGAGCGGATTTAATCCTCCGATTGCAGCTTGTTCAAAAAATTAAAATCTTTCTTTATAATCTTTGACATCTCCTCTTTCTTATAATATAAATCTGTAAATCTAATTTGTATATTTTGAGGAGATGTTATGCTTAAATTATTTTCACTCTTTTTTTTGATGATTCTTCCACTTTTAGCCGAAGAAATTCCCTCCGAAGAAAAATTTGAGCCAGAAACAATTAAATCAGAACAAGAGACACCCGTTGCAACCTATCAGATTGACGACTATTCTGTTTCTCCTGAAAAAGAGTACACACTGAAGCCTTTTTTTGCTACAAGAAAAAGTTCTTTGTCGCTAAAATCTTCAAATAATTCAACGACTTTTGCAACAAAACCTCTTTCCACCGCTGGAGCAAATCTCTACTTTGGAAATTTTGGAGCTGGAATTGGTGTTGCGATTGATAATGGACTTTACAGCGATAAAAAATATGGCAAAACAGAAAGCTCTGATTTCCAACTTGGTTATTTTGCCCCTCAAATTATTGCGGTAATTTATTTTACCTCTTACAAAGGTTTTTACGAAACAGATTCCCAAAATCCGCTTGGCCAGAAAAAAAGCTTAGCCTCTCGGCCAAAAATGGAAAGCTATGAGCTGGGAATTTCAGGAACCTACTTCTTCAACACAAATTTCAGCTACAGCGCAGCATTTAATCAGCACAGAATACAAAAAAAATCAGCCTTTTCACTTGTGCTTGAAGGCAACTTATATCAGAATAAAATCAGCGACATGAGTGATTCTGATGCTGCATCTTTTATTAATTTAGCTGTTTTAGGCGGTGGTGCAGCCATTTATGTTCAAAACAGTTTTTTTGCATCAGCCATGTTTGTTTTAGGCCCTGCAATTCAATATCAGAAGTTTGACAAATATGAGAATGAAGAGGACAAAATGCGCCCTTCATTCAAAGGAAAAGTAAAGTTTTCAACAGGTTACAACAGCGAGAGATTCTTTGGCGGAATTGGCGGAGATACAGCGCATTCTATCTCATTTCTTTCTGATTCCAAGCTGATTTATGCAGATTATCTTTGTGAATTTTTTCTGGGGCTGAGATTTTAATGCTCAAAATTGTTCATCTGGAATCTAATGGTTTTTCTGAAAAAGCGGCTCAATTGTTAAGCAGTATTGGCTCTCTTTCACTCTTAAACGCTAAAACAGAAAAAGAGGCTGCAACAGCTTTAGAAGATGCAGATATTGCAATCTTTAGGCTCAAATTCCAAATCAATGAAACCCTGCTGGAAAATGCAAAAAAGCTTAAAATTATTGGGATTCCTGTCACAGGGCTTGATTTCGTAGACACTGATTATCTGGAAAAAAGAGATGTTGAGATAATATCTCTTAAAGGCGAGACCGATTTTCTTGATTCTGTCTTTGCAACCTCGGAACATACTCTTGCTTTAACCTTGGCTCTTCTTAGAAAAATCCCGACAGCTCATAACGCTGTGGTGAATGATAAGCTATGGCGTAGAGATTTGTTTATTGGCAGCGAACTTGCCGGAAAAACTGTTGGAATTATTGGTTTTGGGAGAATCGGGAAAAGGGTTGCCTCCTATTTTGAGACATTTGGCTGCACGATTCTCGGAGTTGATTTAAAAAATGTTGTTTATCCCGATTTTGTGATTGGAACTTCTCTTGAAAATCTGCTGCAAAATTCAGATATTGTCTCTCTCCACATTGACTGGAATTCAGAAAATAGAAATTTTATGGACGAGGAAAAACTCAAACAGATGAAAAAAGGATCTTTTTTTATAAATACATCGCGAGGCTCGCTTGTTGATGAAAAAGCTCTGCTGAAACTGCTTAAATCAAACCATCTTGCAGGCGCGGCTCTCGATGTTATAAAAAACGAATATAATCAGGCTATTGAGCAATCAGAGATTGTATCTTATGCTGATGGGAATCCTAATCTTATAATAACGCCTCATATTGGTGGTGCAACTTTTGAATCAATGGAAAAAACTGAAATTTTTATTGCAAAAAGAGTTCTAAAATTTGCAAATAAAATCTACACATTGCAAAAATAATCTGCTAGAATAAATTGTTCAAAAAACTGCTTTGGAGGCATTTAATGGAAAGAGAAAGGACATTAGTTTTGATAAAGCCGGGAGCAATTCAAAGAGAGCTTTCCGGTGAAATCATAACAAGATTTGAAAGAAAAGGGATCAAGATTGTCGGGCTCAAAATGTTGCAGATGGATGAAAGGCTTATTAATGAGCATTATGCTCACATTCTTCATCTTCCATTTTTCCCTGATATCAGAAAATCAATGATGGAAACACCTGTCATTGCAATTGCTCTTGAAGGCTGGGATATTGTAAAAAGGGTAAGAACCATAACTGGCGCAACAAATCCGCGCGAAGCCAGCCCCGGCACATTAAGAGGCGATTACTCGATTTCGATGAACAACAATGTTATTCACGCATCGGGAACTCAGGAAGAGGCACTTATTGAGCTTCAAAGATTTTTCCATGAAGAGGAGCTCTTCATTTACACCAGAATGAATGTTATTGATTACGCAATAGATTAAAGGAGTTATCTATGAAAAGGTTTTTTGGTTTTTTTATTGTTATCTTTGTAATTGTTGGGGCGTTTGCCCTTATTTCAGCAGAAAAAACTATTCCTGACAAAAAATTCACAATCGAAGAGGTTGCTAAATTTGACGGTTCTGGGAAAAATGCAAGCTTTGTTGTTGTTGACAATGTGGTTTATGATGTTTCGATTTTCAAAGCATGGAGTGGCGGAAAACACAAGCAAGGACTTACCTCGGGCAAAGATTTAACAACATTTATTGATAAAGCGCCACACGCAAGAAAAGTTTTAAAACTTATGCCTGCTGTCGGCACTTTAAAAAAGTAGCTGTTATGGGCGCTATTTTAGGCTGGCTTAATGTCATACTTTTAACAGCTCTTGTTTCAAGAATCATACTCATCAAATTTGTGAAAAAACCAAATCAGATGACAAAAATCTTAAACAAAGCTCATCCGTGGACAGCATATCTTTTATTTGTTTCCGCAATAATTCACTCCTCAATAATGTGGGGGAGCTTTGTTCCTCATAGCGGGCAACTTGTTTTTGCCGGTATTCTTCTAACTGGTTCTGCCGCTTTTTCAAGAAGAATAAAACCGATAAAAGGGTGGATTAAATTTCATATTGCGTTTGCGTTTATCGCACTACTTCTCATGCTTCTGCATATATTTTTCCCAGATATTTTGAGCTAAAACTTCGCCCCGAAGAAAAGGTCAATAAATTTTCTAAAAATTGGAGATGGTTTAGACAAAAATTCCGTAAGCCTATTTTCCTTCCATCATTGCCTGAATATCTTCCTCAACCAAGCCTGTCTGTTTGAGGTTGAAGTTTTCAACAAGAACTTTTGCAACATTTGGAGATAAAAAGCCCGGCAGTGTTGGTCCGATTCTGATTCCTTTTACCCCGAGGTATAAAAGAGCAAGAAGAACTAAAACAGCTTTCTGCTCATACCAGCCAATGTCAAATGAAATCGGGAGCTTATTAATATCATCAAGTCCGAAAACCTCTTTTAATTTTAGAGCAACAACGGCGAGCGAGTAGGAATCGTTGCACTGGCCAGCATCAAGAACTCTAGGAATTCCGCCAATATCGCCCAAATTAAGCTTGTTGTAGCGGTATTTTGCACAGCCAGCTGTCAGAATAACAGTATCTTTCGGCAGAGCTTTTGCAACATCTGTAAAATACTGGCGGCTTGGATGTCTTGCGTCGCAACCTGCCATAACTACAAATCTTTTTATTGCGCCTGATTTTACAGCATCAACAATTTTATCGGCAAGTGCCAAAACCTGATTGTGGGCAAATCCTCCAATAATTTCGCCTGTCTCCAGCTCTTTTGGTGCAGCACATTTTTTAGCCATTTCAATTATCTGACTGAAATCCTTCATCTTTCCATGCACTCTGTCCGGAATATGGCTAAGACCTTCAAATCCTACAATTCCGGTTGTAAAAACACGGTTTTTGTAGCTCTCTTTTGGTGGAACAAGGCAGTTTGAGGTAAGAAGAATTGCACCGTTAAAAGAGTCAAATTCTTTATCCTGATGCCACCAGCTTCCGCCGTAATTTCCGGCTAAGTTGTCGTATTTCTTGAAGAAAGGATAGTAATGAGCCGGCAGCATTTCGCTGTGTGTGTAAACATCAATTCCTGTTCCTTTTGTCTGTTCAAGTAAATCGTGCAAATCGTGCAAATCGTGACCTGAAATCAGGATTCCGGGATTATTTCTTACACCAATATTTACCTTTGTAATCTCAGGATGACCGTAAGCCTCTGTATTTGCTGCGTCAAGAAGCGCCATTGTGTCAACGCCGAATTTTCCGGTTTTCATTGCAAGTGCAACAAGGTCATCGCCGGTTTTTGTGTCATCAATAATTGCATCGAGTGCTTCCATAACAAAAGCGAAAATCTCTTTTGAATGTTTGCCAAGCATATAGGCATGCTCTGAATAAGCTGCAATTCCTTTAAGTCCGTAAAGAACAATTGCGCGAAGTGAGCGGATATCTTCATTTTCAATTTCAAGCCAGCCGCCTTTGCCTGATTCAGCTTTCACCTTGATTTCATTATCATTTTCAGGTTTCCAGAGAGCAGCTTCCGGGATTTTTCCGTTAAAATCTGAACTGGTTTTCTCTTTGTAAAGAGTCATAAATTTGCTCTTCATTGTTTCGCGAAGTTCAACTGACTCTTTGATCCAGCGGATAAAATCGCGGTCATCAAAATTAGCGTTTGTGATTGTTGCAAAAAGCCCTTTAATTACAAAAAGCCCAGTCTTTTCATCGTAATGGCCAAGCTCAAATGCTCTTTTTCCATAAAAAGAGATTCCTTTTAAAGTCCAGATAAAAAGATCCTGAATGTTTGAAGTGTGGTTTTCTTTGCCGCAGACGCCTCTAGCCATGCTGCAGCCTGTGTTTTTCATTGTTTCCTGACACTGATGACAGAACATACTCATTTTTGACTCCTTTATTTAAAGTTTTGCATTAAATCGTAAACAGTTGTTTCTTTTAGTGTTTTTTCAATCAACTCTTTAACTTCCGCTGTAAGTTTGCGAAATGTGCAGCCGTTTCCTCTGCATATCGGATGCTGAAAAAGACAAACATTTTCGGGCAAAGGCCCATCAATCATTACAATAAGCTCAAGTGCGGAAAGTAATTTCGGGTCTTTTTCAAGAAGAAAACCACCTTTTGCTCCGCGGGATGAACTCAAAATTCCGGCCTTTGCAATAGGCTGAAGCACTTTTGCAAGATAACTCTCGGAAACCTTTAAGTCTTCCGCCATTTTTTTTGATGAAACCGGATTGTCGCCACTTGCCGCAATATAGGCAATTGCATGAAGTGCAATATTTACCCGTTCTGAAATGTTGAGCAATTTATCCATAACCTGCTCCTAATTAATTTTTGTTTGCACTATCATATACTTTTTAAATACACTTTGTCAAAGTTTTCTTCCGTCAAGCGAAATTGTCACAGTCTCAAAAGGCATTAGAATGCCGGATTTCATAATCGCCTGTTTTACAATCTCAATCATTCCGCCGCAGCATGGAACTTCCATTCTGACCACTTTTATGCTTTTCGGGTTGCCGTTTTTGATTATCTCAGCGATTTTATTGATGTATGCGGCAGAATCATCAAGTTTCGGACAGCCGATTAAAACAGCGTGATTCTTTATAAATTCCCTGTGAGTTTCTGCATAAGCGTAAGCAACGCAATCAGCCAGAACAACAATATCAGCATTCTTAAAATAAGGTGCATAAGGCGAAACAAGGTGAATCTGAACCGGCCACTGATTAAGCTCGCTCTCAATTTTACCGGATGGAGCTGAAATCTTTGGTGTTCTGTCAAACTGCATCATTTTTGACCCCGGACATCCGCCTGAATGTCCCTCTTTTTTCGGACTTTCGTGTGAAGAACACCCGCATTTTTTCTCCTCCAGATCAGGAACCGGAATATTTTTTGATTTCAGATAATCAACTGCCTGATTGAAAAACTCGGTCGCGCCGTGATCTTTCAAATGTTTAATGTGTGCTTTTATTGTGTTTTCGCCAGCCGGAACAATGTTTTCCTCCATAACGCGAACTTCGTTGTATGGTTCTGCCTCGCGCTCGATAACTTCAATCGCGCTCTCCGGGCAGTGACCGAGACATGCGCCGAGCCCGTCGCAAAAAAGATCGCTGATCAGCCGTGCCTTGCCGTCAACAATCTGCAACGCCCCTTCCGCACAGTTTGGAACACACAATCCGCAGCCTGTGCATTTTTTTTCGTCAATTTTAATTATTGCTCTTTTTGTCATATCTGCCTCCGCTTTGCTGTTTAAAGATTTCGGACTCCGCAATCCGAATTTACTCGGAAAGATTTCTTTGTCAACGAAATTTTCTATTTTTCCGCTTTAAAATGATAAGGTCTTGAAATAGTTTAAGAAAATATTCTGCACAGTGCTTGTTTGCAATTGATTGCTGTTTGTGTTAAAAAAATGAGGCAGTTTAATAACTTTGGGAGAGTAATATGGGGAAGACATTTGCTGAAAAGATTTTTTCAAAAAAGATGGGAAGAGAGCTTACGGCTGGAACAATTGTTTCAATAAAACCTGATTTTGTCCTGACACACGACAATTCATCAGCAATTTTATCCACCTTTAAAAAGATGGGCGGCAAAAAATTATTTGATAAAAAGCAGTTAGTTATAATTTTGGATCACTGCATTCCTGCGGCTGACGAAAAGCATGCGGCAAATCATAAAAAAACAAGAGAGTTTGTAAAAGAGCAGTCGATTCCAAACTTTTACGATGGCGGCAGAGGAATTTGTCATCAGGTTATGGTTGAAGAGGGTTTTGCTCTTCCCGGAACGCTGATTGTCGGCTCTGATTCCCACACAACCACTTATGGCGCGCTTGGATCTTTTTCAACAGGAATTGGAAGAAGCGAGGCGGCTGGAGTCTGGGCGACTGGCGAAATATGGCTTAAGGTGCCGGAATCAATGAAGATTGTTTTGAGAGGTGCTCCGCAAAAATTTGTGACAGCCAAAGATATAGTTCTTTATCTTGCCGGAAAAATTAATGCTGATGGCGCACTCTATATGTCGATGGAATTTTCAGGCGAATATATTGAGAATTGTTCACTATCTGAAAGACTTGTTTTTACAAATATGGCAGTTGAGCTTGGTGCAAAAAACGGCTTCGTTGCTCCTGATGAGAAGGTCTTTTCATATCTTGAAAAACGGGGAATCGAAAGAGAAAGCTACACCCCGGTTTATCCAGATAGCAATGCAATTTATGCGGAAACTATTGAAATTGATGTATCTACGATTGAGCCAATGGTTGCTGCACCCCACAGTGTTGATAATGTTATGCGTGCTGATGATGCTAAAAATATCAAGGTAAATCAAGTTCTTATCGGAACCTGCACAAACGGCCGAATCGAAGACTTCAGAATGGCTGGCGAGATTTTGAAGGGTAAAAAAATCCATCCAGAGACGAGACTTTTAATATTGCCTGCATCAAATGAAATATATCTCCAGCTTGCCGAAGAGGGGCTTATGAAAATATTTATTGAGGCTGGCGGAATAATTCTTAATCCTGGCTGCGGTCCGTGCCTTGGAGCTCATGAAGGAATTATGGCGCCGGATGAAGTTACTCTATCGACAGCAAACCGTAATTTCAAAGGAAGAATGGGGTGTAATCAGTCTTATATTTATCTTGCATCGCCTTATACTGCGGCATCGACTGCGCTCAGCGGAGCTATTTCCAGAGTAAAAGCCTAATTATTCCTACTGGTTTTTGCTACTAATTTTATGCCAAAAAAAATACAACTAAAGTGCAAAAAAAACTTGCTTCTTCCAGATATTTAAGGCTATTATTTATTCAGAAATTAAAAAACATTTTGAGAAGGTAAAAGGAATGAAGCGGTTAAAGCTTACATCTAAGACAATTATTTGCGTTGCAATTCCTATGTTTTTGCTTGCAGTGGCAGTTCTTCTTTATCAGAAAAATTTTATAGAAATGAATTTTCACAAACAGGAAGATTCCAGGGTTGCAAATGTTGCATCATTTATTAGTCCAATTATTTCCGTAGCTTTGTGGAATTTTCAGGAAGATGTTTATAAAAATACGGTAAAAGATGCGCTTTCTAACAACAAACTTAAAGAAATAATTGTTAAAAATGATGCAGGGCAGGTTGTTTATTCCGCAGGCTTTGACGGCAAAAATATTATTAATGAGAGCAAGCCTGTTAAAAAGGGGTTGTTTAAAAAATCTGATCTAGTCAATGAAGGCAAAAAAATTGGAACTGTTGAAATTTATTATGATTATAATGCAGTTGATGACATTGTTACAACATTTAGAATTATGCAGATTATTCTGACTGCATGTCAGTTTGTTTTAGTATTTATGATCTTTTACTTTGCACTGGAGTTTATAATTATCAGACCTGTAAAAAGTGTAATTCAGGCTCTTTTTGAAATTTCAGAAGGAAATAAGGATTTATCAAGAAAAATAGAGACAACACGAATTGATGAAGTTGGTGAACTTGCAAATAATTTCAATAACTTTGTTAAAAAAATAGAAGTTCTTATCCGTTCAATAAAAATTCACGCCACACAGGTTGCCACAAGCTCCAATGAAGTTGCAACCGGCAACAGTCAGTTCAGCTCAGCTACACAGGAAATGGCTTCCAGCATTGAACAAATGGCTGCTTCTGTTGAAGAAATCACCCAGTCTGTTAAGGATAATGCTGTTTTTTCTGCTGATTCTGCATCAAAGATGAGAGAGACAACTTCTCGGGCAGAAAAGGGAGCGCAAATGCTTTACGACACCAAGTTTGTTATGAGCGAGCTTACAGTTTCAGGTGAAAAAATTAAAGAATTTGTTACTGTAATCAATAACATAGCATTTCAGACAAACCTTTTGGCTCTTAATGCGGCAGTTGAGGCTGCAAGGGCTGGGGAAGAGGGTAAGGGTTTTGCAGTAGTTGCTTCGGAGGTGAGAAGTCTTGCCGCCAGAAGTGCTGATGCTGTTTCTGAAATCAAAAGTCTTGTTGAGCAGAATGAAGCAAACATTGCAAAAGCTGCTAATTTTTCAGGGAAAACAACAGATGTTCTTATGAAAGTTATTGATGAAATCAAGGACTCAAGCACTTCTGTTTTTGAAATTGAGCAAAGAGCAAAGTCGCAGGCATCAAGTATTATGGAAATAAACAGTGCAGTAATGCAGATGGATGAAGTGACCCAGAGAAATGCGGCACTTGTTGAAGAGCTTGCAAGTTCTGCTGATGATATGAAGCAGATTGCAACAAATCTTTTTGCTGAAGTTGATGGATACAAAACTTCTGAATTGTCAAAATCAGGCGGATTTGCTGCAAATTCAAAAGCATCCAAAGAAGAAGATGTTTTTGATGAGTTTTAATTTTTAATAGATTTTCTCTTGATGTGTTGTTCATTATTTGTTTTTTTGGGAGGTTATTATGAAGAAAATGTTTTTAATTACAGCAATGTTCTGCGGCAGCATTCTACTTGCAGACACAATTAAGTTTGAGGCGGATTTATGGGAGCCTTATAACGGAGATCCAAATAGCGGAAATCCTGGATTCCAGGTCGAAATTGTAAAGAAAATTTTTGAAAAAGCGGGACACAAAATTGAATATAAAGTCACTCCTTTCTCAAGAGCACTTGATGATGTTGAAAAAGGTAGTGCTGATGCAATTTTTGCAATATATGAAGCTGATGCAAAAAAAATTGGTCTAATTATTACTCCGCAAAATCTTGGAGTAAGTACAAACTATTTTTATGTAAAAAAAGGTAATGCGTGGAAATATACAGGCCCGGCCTCACTTGTCGGCCAGAAGCTCGGAATTATTCAGGATTATGATTATAGCGATATTAATGGTCATATTGCAAAAAGTAAAGGCTCAGACGCAGTTCAGGTAATGGTTGGCGATAAACCTCTTGAAAACAATCTTAAAAAACTTACAACAGACAGAATAACCGTGACGGTTGATGATGAGCTTGTTGTTGGCTGGACTGCAAAAAAAATGGGTGTTGTTGATAAAATTGAAAAAGCAGGCGTTTTGGGCAAGCCAAACAAAGTATTTGTTTGTTTTTCTCCAAAAAATCCCAAATCAAAAGATTATGCAAAGGTTCTTGCAGACGGAATTAAGGAAATGGAAAAATCAGGGGAGATTTTTAGAATTTTGAAAAAATATGGGGTTTCTACTTTTAAGTAAGGTGTTTTGTTAACAGAAAAAAGGGAGATGGGAATGAGAAAGTTATTGGTGTTTTTAGCAATGGTTATGATTTCAGCAATTATGTTTGCAGAAGAAGCGGCGCCGAAGAAGTATTATTTGTCAGTAACAACAGATCTTTTTAACCTCTATCAATATAAATTTGATGGTGAAAAAGATTCAACAGAGATGAATATGGGAATTGATCTTTACAAAACCGGAATGTATTTGGGTTATAATGTTTCTCCTAATATTTATGTTGGAGGAAAAATTAAAGGATATAAAAACTCCAAATCATCTAAAAGCGATACAAGCTATTTTGCCCCAGGAACAGCAAAAGATAAAAAAGATGAAACAACAAACATGAAACTTTCTCTTGCTGGCGGTTATTTTATGGATAATGGTGTTTGGTTTGAACTCGATTTAAATCTTGGAATTAACAGTGAAAAACAAAATGGAAGTAAGATAACAGACACTATGGATTACGGTGGTACATTAAATGTTGGATATGCTATTCCTATAACAGATTATCTCTCAATGAATGTTGCCGGATATCTTGATTATTTTACAGGTAAAGAAAAAGAAATGGATGACACGAAATACAGCGGATTAGGCTTCGGTCTTTATGTTGGACCAAGTGTAGTTTTCTAACAGATTAATCAGGTAAATTTATAACATTTTATGAGGAGTGTCTGATGAAAAATTTCAAGAAAATTATCTTTTTTTGCGCATTTTTAGCTATTTCAGTCTCTTTTATTTCTTGCGGTGATGATGGCAAAAACGGTTCTCAGGGTGTTGCTGGGCGAGATGGTGGTGC
>CAZISX010000031.1:8290-9219 GCA_964542005.1 uncultured Spirochaetales bacterium | reverse complement strand
CTGGAAAAGATGGAGCCTCAGGGGTTGATGGAAAAGATGGAAAAGATGGTGAGGCAGGTGTTGCCGGAACATCCGGAAAAAGTTTTCTTCTGAAAACGACAGATGAGCCAGCTGGCGCAAATTGTGTAAATGGTGGCAAAAAAATTGAAGCAGGACTTGATGCAGATGGTAACGGCACTCTTGAAGCTGCAGAAATTGATGCATCAAAAACAAAATATATCTGCAATGGAGAAAAGGGCGTTGATGGTGCTAATGGCAAAAATTATCTAATAAAAACAAGCGACGAGCTGGCTGGAGCGAATTGTCTAAATGGCGGGAAAAAGATTGAGTTAGGGCTTGATGCGAATAATGACGGAACTCTTCAGACTGAAGAAATTGATAATGCAAAAACACAATATATTTGCAATACTTGTGAAAACGGAGAAGTTCGTCATCTTGTCTGCGGTTACAATGAATCTGGTCTTCAGATGGAAAAATGTGTAGAAGAAAAATGGGAAATTTTCGGAAAATGTTCATCACCTTTCACAAAATTTGATGAAATTGCTGTGGAAAATCATGTTGTTGGAATGTCTGTTGTTGGTGTGAAAAACGGCAAAGAGGTTTTCTCATATCATTATGGAAAAAGAGATGTTGAGAGAAATCTTCCGGTTAATGATGACACTATGTACAGAGTCGAATCTATCTCCAAAACTATAACAGGAATTGGACTTATGATGCTTGTTGACTCAGGCGAAATTGCCAGTGTTGACGATGATGTAAATACTTATCTGGGCTACACGCTAAGAAATCCAAATTATCCGGATAAACCGATAACAATCAAACATTTAATGACCCACACATCAACTTTAACTGATGGTGCAAAATATGATGCTTTTCTTAATGCTTCATACAATGCTGCAACAGTTCCATCGCTTGAAGATTTTCTTCTT
>CAZISX010000031.1:592-8280 GCA_964542005.1 uncultured Spirochaetales bacterium | reverse complement strand
AACGGTTACGAAGCAACAGGTGCGGACTGGTTGAATGCAGAGCCTGGAACAGCTGAAGATTTTGAATACTGTAATCTTGCGACAGGTATTGCAGCTTCAATTATTGAAAAAGTTTCCGCAAAAAGATTTGATGTTTTTATGAAAGAAAAACTTTTTGACAAGCTTGGCATAAAGGCAAGTTACAATGTTCAGGATTTTTCAGAAGCTGATATTAACAACATAGCTACACTTTACAGAGTTGATTCCGAAGAAAACGAAGTAACCGTAGGTTTTGACAACTACAAAGGCATTAAACCAGCAGCAAGAGATCTTTCCGCTTATACTATTGGATTAAACGGACTTGTATTTGCACCTCAGGGCGGAGTAAGAATTTCTGCAAAAGATTTATCAAAAATTATGATGATGCTTGAAAACAGGGGAACTTACAACAATGTCAAAATCCTTGAGCCTGCAACTGTTGATTTAATGACTACAAAATTCTGGGAAGGCGATGGCCTCTGGGGATTTTACAAGAAAAAAGGTCTTTATGTTCACATTACAGATGATTTAATTCCAGGCGAAGAGATGTTTGGTCACGGTGGCGATGCTTATGGTCTTTTAAGTGATATGTATTTCTCAAAAGAAAATGATTTCGGCCTTATTTTTATTATGAACGGCGGAGACTTAACCTGGGGCGAGATTATCTTTTATCTTATTGAAGAGCAAGTTGCAGCCCACACATACTCACTTCTTTTCCAATAAAATATCCTTTTAAAAGTCACACAACAAGCTCAACAAAAATCTAAATTCAAAGTTTTCTTGCAAGCTAATTACCGGAGTGTAAAAAAATTAAATATTCTGATTGAAATGCGTATTCCTAAAAAAACACGATACCATTAAAATTAAATATTTAACATAATTAATGAATAATGCCACTAGATATTTAATGAAAAAGTGGCATCCCCAAGGGGAATCGAACCCCTGTCACCGCCGTGAAAGGGCGGTGTCCTAGGCCTCTAGACGATGGGGACGCCATAAAAAAAGTGGTGAGCCGGCGGGGATTCGAACCCAGGACCACCTAATTAAAAGTCAGATGCTCTACCAACTGAGCTACCGGCCCACTTTTTAATTTCTACTGTGAAGTAGCAATTGACGAGGGCTATAATATTTAAATTTGCGAGCTTGTCAATCTTTTTTTGAATTTTTTTTGAATTTTTTTTTGACGAAGAAATTGTTGCAGTTTTTTTACAAATAATTAAATTAATTTTTGACAAGGAAAATGACAAACATATAATATTGATTGTCTTACTTTCTATAAATTTTTACGGAGGTTAAAATGAAAGACAAACTTAGAGGCGAAATTGTAAAAACCGCGAAACTTTTGCTTCAGGAAGGCAAAGATATCAGGCACATAACAATGAACCTTATTGCAAAGAAAATGGGAATTACTGCGCCGACTCTTTACCATTATTTCAAGGGAAAGGAAGAAATCATTGTTTTAAGTATCGAACTTGTTGCAGATGAACTTCTTGAAACTTTCCAGACTCCGCTTCCATCAAGTATGCCTTCAGAAATGAAGCTTAAAATGAGAATTGTTACTTTAATGACTTATTTTTATAAGAACATTAACTCATTCTCTCTTATTTTTTCCGACTCAGGTCTTGCTTATTGGGGTTCAGGAGATATTCCGCTTACCGAGAAAATCAAAACCTTCAAGGAAATGCTTAATCTTGTTGTAGCTGAATGGGCAGAAAAAGAAAAAATTACTGTTGATACCGTAAAAGCAACATTCCTTCTTATCAGCTTAATGATGGGAATTCTCCGCTACTACAAATCAGCCGGCATCAAAAATGCTGATATGAGCAATGAAGCTGAAGTTGTTTTCTCTTACTTCAAAAAAGCTCTTAGCTAATAATTTTATATAGCTTTAAGATTTTCCCCGATGTCTCTGACATCGGGTTTTTTTTATCAAAAATTTCAGCCTGATTTGTGAATAAACTTGAAGACAGCTTCTGCTGATTTTTTGGTCATTCCTTTTACCGCTGCAATTTCATCAAACGATGCCTTTTTAAGGTTTTCAATTGTTTTGAAAAATTCTAAGAGTGCCATCTCTCTTTTAATTCCAACGCCTTTAATTGTTGCGATAACGGTTTCTATTTTGCCTGTTCTTATTTTCCGGTTATACTCAACCGAAAATCTGTGTGCCTCATCTCTTATTTTTTTCATCAAAAGAGCTAACGGCGAATCGTCCAACACAAGTTCGTCTCCAGCCATATTTATAAGTTTTTCAAAGCCTCTGGTGTTTTTGCGGTCTTTTACAATTCCGGCAATAGGCTGATACTCATTTAAGACAGGAAAAACTGCGCCCAGCTGCCCTTTCCCGCCATCAATCAGTAAAAGATCAGGTTTCGGCCATTCATTGTTTTCCCAGTGCTTTTTCAGGCGGCCAGCAATTTCAGCAAGACTGCCAAAGTCGTTTTGGCCTGATATTGTTTTTACCTTGAAGCGTCTGTAGTTTTTTTTAAAAAATCTTCCTTTTTCCCACCAGATAGCACCAACAACATTGTGTTCTCCATAAAAAGTTGAAACATCAATGCACATAATAGAGTAGGGAATAATTCCTAGAAAAAGAGCAAGTTCCTTAAGTAGAAGATTCTGCTCTTCCTCGCTTCTCAAATATATTTCAATAGAAAAAGACTGGTTTTCCAAAAGAAAATCAACAATATGGGGTGGAATAACTGTTTTTTTAACATCGTTACCAAAAATCAGGGGAATTGTCGGCGTATCAATTGCTGCTTCAGGAATTATCCCGATTTTTTCCGGCAGAGTGTCAAACTTATAGAAAGAAATCAAGCTGTTAAGTATAATGGATTCGGTATCCTCGAGAGTTATGTCTACTGAAAAATTTTTAAAAGTGTGAAGCTTGCCTTCAAGATATCGAGCCATTGTTATAAAGGCAACCCTTTTGTAAAAGGAAAAAAGAAAGAAATCATCTCGATTTTTTCTCGAAAACTCAACAGAGAGCTTTGTCTTGATTTCTGGAATAATATCAAGTAGATCTCTTAGATCCCCAGCTCTTTCAAACTGGAGCAGCTCGGCAGATTTTCCAATTTCAGATTCTATTATTTTAGAAAAATCGCGCCAATATTTACCATCGAGTAACGCAATAATGTGATTGATTCTTTTCTCGTAATCCTCTTTTGATATTTGTCCGGCATAAGGAGCGGGGCATAACCCCATTTGAAAATTTATACAAGGTTTATGACAGTGTTGCTGGCATTTTTTTAGAGGAAATACCTGCTGAAGAAGTTCCCCCAGTCTGTGTGCGAGTCCTGAGTCTGTAAAAGGCCCTTTTATGTATCTGTATTTTCTGCCAGGATTTCTAGTTATTATAAGTGCCGGAAATTCCTCGTCTGTCAGCGCAATATATGGATATGTTTTATCATCCTTGAGGTTAATGTTGTATTTTGGAAGATATTCTTTTATGAAGTTGTTTTCAAGAATCAATGCCTCTTTTTCTGAATTTGTAACAATAATTTCAATCCAAACCGCTTCATCAACAATAAATGGAACTGTTGCTCTTTCATCGTGTCCTGAAATATATTGTCTGATTCTGCTTTGAAGCTGTTTGGCTTTTCCTATATAAACAGGCTTTTCCGCTTTGTTGAGAAAAATATAAACACCACTTTTTTCTGGAATATCATCAATCCGAAGAGAAGAAATTGTATATCTGATTGATTCTCTAAAATGCACCTTTTAGTGTTCTTCTATGCAAGCCTCAACCGTAAATGTCTCGCCAGACTCAAGTTTAAAAGGGATAACAACTCGAGGGCCTCTTGTTTTGAGGTTCATTGTTATATTTGTTCCTTTTATAATTGTGGGAATTGCAAGATTGAATTTGAACCCTTTTTCTGCAAGAATTCTTTTTGCACCGCCAACAATCATATTAGTGATTTCGCCGACTGCATCTTCAACATCATTTGTGATTTCCTTAAAGGTTTCGCCAAGCATATTTGAGACAATTTCCAATATTGCAGGCTCGGTAAATGAGATAATAACAGAGCCAAGAACATTAGACCCGGCAAGGCCAATAACGCCTGTAACATTGCCTGTTGTCTGATTATTCCTGTTAATAAATGGTGTTTCAGCCTCTATTTTTACAAAAGCCATAGTTGAAATTACATTTGTAGTAGAAGTCAGAAACGGATTAATGTATTCAACATTCATAAAATGTCCTCCAGCATAAAGTGTGATGGCATTATACTAAGAAATTTGCGATATGGCAAAAAAATCATTGAATGATTTGTAAGAATTTAGAAAAGCTAGCTATTTTAGGTGTTGAATTGGGCTGTTGTTGAAATTTTTGTTTTTGGCCAATAGACGCTCTATTATTAGGTAGCACTGTTTTTAAGAATTTTTCTTGCCAAAACAGACGGCATAATTGTAAACAACAATAAGTGGCGCATATTTACTTACTCTCTTTAATCCATGGCATTGATTTATAAGAGAAAAAAGTTTTTACTCAATTCGGAAGCAAAAAAAAGTTTGATGAGGAAAATAATAACAAAATAAAACAAAAACTTGAAAATATAATGGTTTTATATTAAATAAGCTCTGTTGAACTTTTTTAGCAAAGTCAGGAGGAAGCCTTGAAGAAACTGCTAATGATTGCGTTTTTTATGTTTGTTTTTACATCTCTTTTCGCAGAGAAAATTCTTTTTATGGAGCCTGTATCAAAGAATGTAGATAAAAAAGATAAAGATTCTATAACTGAGAATCTCCAGAAAATCTACTCCAAGAAATACAATTCTGTCATTTTTACTGATATTGATTCAGATAAAATGGAATCTTTCAAGAAATGCGGCTCAAAACCCGAATGCTGGAGCGAGAAGGGCGAAGATGCTGGTTTTGACTATGCCTCAGTTTTCTTAATCAAAGAGGAAAAGGGCGGGATAGTTATAAAAACTATTGTTATTGATGTTATTGAGGAAAAAAATATAGCAGAAGAAAGCGCATCTTTTGACAGTGCTTCAGATGCTGACATCAAATCGCTTTACAAACTTGTTCAAAAATCTCTTTCAAAAATTTCTTCACGAATAGTTTCTGATGGCTCTGTAAAAAAAGAGGCGGCCAGCAAGAAAAAAGAGGCAGACCTTGAAGCTAAAAGAGAAAAAGCTAAAAAACTTGAAGCTATGCGTGCAAAAGAAAAAGAAAAAGAGGATGAAGCCCGTTTAGAGCAGGAAAAAGAGAAGCTTGATATTGAAAAAAGAGAAAGAGAAAGAGAAAAAAAGGACAAATCTGAGTCAAATAAAAAGAATCTGGAAGGCAATGCGTCCAAACTCAAAAAAGCCAGAGAAAAGATTCTTGATATGTGCAAAAATGGAAATTATAATGATGCAATTAAGGGCGTTGTTAGTCTGACTAAAGTTAAATGCGAATGTGAGGAAGATGCAAAAGGTCTTGCACTCAAAACTCAGCTTCTTAATTTCAACAATATCAGAAGCAAAATTATTGAAGGCATTGATGTTTTAAACTTCAGTCTTATTCTCGATAATCTTGAGGCTGCAAAAGCTCTCGATGAAGAGATTGTCCCAGGCGGAACTGATTTCTCTAAGAAAATTGATAAAATCTATGCTATTGGTTTTTATGCCAAAGCTGTTGCGATGGAAAAGAAAGAAAACTACACTCTTGCTGATGAAAGCTATCAGAAATGTGTTGAGAAGGATGAAAACAAGGCAGAATGTAAAGAATGGCTTGAAAGCAAAGATAAACTTGTGAAAAAGCTTTACGACAAGTCCAAAATTGTTAAAGATTTTAATCCAACAAAAGCAAAAGAATTGCTCAGATCAGTTTTAAAGCTTGTTACTGCTGAAAACGAATACTACAAAAAAGCTGAAGCCGAGCTTCAAACTATGGAATAGTGAATAGAAAAATTCTTCCCCTCTTTTTTCTAATATTTTTTCTTACAACATGCGGCAATAATTCCGCGGAAATTACAGTATGCTCTCAAAAAGATTGTTCTTTTGAGTTTTTTGAGCCCTACTTTGTCCGTATTTTTGATGGACTTAATTATAATTGGCAAAAGATAGATTCGGATGAATTAAAACCTGTTCCCTTTGTTGACTTGTCCGAAGTTCCTCTTATTTCTGAGGGGAGTACCGTTCTTGCAAAAAAAAATGACGAAAATGGTCTTTCTGTCGTTTTATATAAAAAATCAGGAAAAGGCTCTGCGAAAATTATCCATAAACTTGATAATGAAATCCAGGAAGTTATCTCAGCCTGCAAAACAGATTTTAATTTCTGGACTCTTGAATCTGCTCAAAGCGAGAAAACAGGCGAGAAGCTTTTTATTTTAAGCAGTTATGATACAGGGCTTAAAAATAAAGAGTTCTATCTTCTTCTGAAAGCTGACAAATTTCTTGCTGTTCAGTCGCTAATTAGAGATCAGATTCTTTATGAAGAACCCTCCGCAATTTCTTGTAGCGATCATGATGTTTTTGTCTCAACAATTCTCTATTATGCTAATTTCATTCAATATTCCGTTTATAAGTTTAACCTTGCAGAAGAATCAATAATTCCAGTGCTGAACTTTTTTCCACTCTCAAAAGGGGGAATTGCAAAATATTACAATGCGGCGACAAACACGCTTTATCTTCATCAGGAAAACAAGCTCAATATTCAAAAAGGACTTGGATTTCCATCCTATGCAACCATAAAATCAGACTCTGATCTGCTTATTTTTAAAAATAATGGTTCTATTAATTTTGTCACCGCAATCAAGGAAAAGAAAAAGTTTGCCAAAATTCGGATTTTTAAAGAAAAGGCACTTGACATTTCCAAATAAAACAGTAAAAAATCGCGTGCCCCCGCTGGTGTGTTAAATAAGTGTTCGATTAATAAAAAATATGTGTCTAACAATTATTCGGAGTTGCCATGAAAATTAAAAAGTTTGTTTTGCTTTCCCTTATTTCTTTAATTTTTTTATCCTGCGGAGAGGAATTGACTCAGCCAGAAAATGAAAGCACAGGCGTTAAGCCTTCAGTTCACTGGCTCTCAAAAGAAAAAAATGCTACAATTGGAACCCGTTCCACAGGCTCGACATCGGCACCGACTGGAACTCTCATAGCACCAGCCGAATATGGGAAAATGTATGGCGTACTTCTCAATGTTCCAAGCGATAGCACAATGGAAAGCTACTTTGGACTCATTATCAAAAATGTAATAAATGCAGGTGCTTTGCCGATTATTCTTGTCCATAGCTCAGGCTGGGCAGATTCAGTTTATAATGATGTTCTTGCGCCACAAAATATTTCAAAGAGTCAGGTTCAGTTTATCACAATGTCGAACTCTCAGTTTTGGTCAAGAGATTACGGTCCGTGGCATGTTTATCAGAATGGAATAAGAATAATTATTGATCAGCAATATGGCTTTGGATGGAGAGACAGCGATGATATGGTTCCTGTAAATCTTGGAAATCTCTGGGGTGAATCAAGATATACAACCTGGCTCAACACAGAAGGTGGCAACTTTATGACGGATGGCCTTGGAACTTGCTGGGCATCAACAGGGGTGCTTGATCCGGAAAACAATGACAGAACTCAGGCTGAAATCGCATCAGTTTACACAAGCTATCTTGGCTGTCAGACAATTACATTTGTTCCCCCAATCCCAAATGAAGGAACAACTCACATTGATATGTTTTCCAAAAT
>CAZISX010000031.1:0-582 GCA_964542005.1 uncultured Spirochaetales bacterium | reverse complement strand
CTATTTTAGTTGGTTACACAGACTCTAATCTTGGCGGATTCGGTCAGGAAATAGTACACATGAACGAGGCGGCGGAGGTTTATCGTACTTCCCCTAAACCTGGGGGCGGACAGTGGAATATTATAAGAATTCCGGTAGCTTTTGATTATGGAATGGAAAACAAAAGAATTCCTCTTTCCTACACCAATGCTCTGATTGTGAATAAATTTGTGATGGTTCCAACCTACAATCTTCCATCTGACGAAGAGGCTTTACAGGTTTACAGAAACGCACTTCCAGGCTACACGGTTGTAGGAATTGACTCCAGCCCTGTAATAATTTATGGTGGCGCAATCCATTGCACAACAATGCAGATTCCTCCGAAAAATTATCTTACCTGCGGAAACGGTGTTGTTGAAGCCGGAGAACAGTGCGAATTCAACTATCTTGACGGCGCAACATGTCTAACTCTTGGATATTCCGGCGGAAATCTTTCCTGCAATGCTAACTGCACATTTAACACATCAGCCTGCACAGGCGTAAATCTTTGCGGCAACAGCACAATAGATTCAGGCGAAACCTGTGACGGAAACCAGAAAAATT
>CAZISX010000030.1:33770-37168 GCA_964542005.1 uncultured Spirochaetales bacterium | reverse complement strand
GGCCTCGCGGGGGTCGTCGGTGCAGTCGGTATCACCCGTCGAGACGATCGTCTGTCCGGTCGAGTTGCCGTAGTTGTCGTCGTCGTTGTCGAGGTGGCATAGCTCGTTTCCGTCGCAGTTGTTGTCGAGATTGTCGCAACTGGTTTCAGCAACAGCAGTTCCAGCTTCTGCATCGCACTTGACTGCTGCGGAATTGACTGTATTGCAAAGATAAATTCCCGCTTTTCTGCACGCTCCGACACCTTTGTAGCAGACATCATTTTTGCAGCAGCTTAAATCGCCCGACTCGCAGCCTGAAGTGTTTGTGCAGCTGCCTGAAGTTCTAATAAATGGATCATCAGAAATTCCGTTGCAGTTGTTATCAAGATTGTCGCAACTATCTGTATTTGCAGGCGTTCCAGGAGTTGCATTACAAACTGTCGCACCCGATTCATTAAGTGAGTTACAGATTTTTATACCTGAAGTCTGACAGGTTCCGGCTCCAACAGTGCAGACAGTTTCAAGATCAGCCCAAAGCTCGCCTTCATCGGTTGAACCGTCGCAGTCATTATCAAGTCCGTCGCAAACCTCAGTTTCAGGAGTTCCGGCTGTTACACTGCAGATTGTAGCACCTGAGGCGTTTGCCGGATTACAAATTTTCACACCTGTATTTGTGCAAATTCCCTGACCTTCAGTGCATATTGAACTTTTATCAGCCCAGAGAATTCCTTCGTCTGTTGAGCCGTCGCAATCGTTATCAAGTCCGTCGCAAACCTCAGTTTGAGGCGTTCCGGCAACAGCGTTGCAGATTGTAGCTCCGGCAGGATCCTCCGAGTTGCACACTTTTATACCTGAAGTTTCGCAAGCTCCGGTTCCTTTTTTGCAGACAGATTCAAGATCAGCCCAAAGAACACCTTCATCGGTTAAGCCATCGCAATCATTATCAATTCCGTCACATCGTTCAACTCCGCCGTTTGTAGGATCACACGCAAATTCGCAGCCGTTTGCCGCACTGCCGTCAAGATCAACCCAGCCGGCTTCGCATGCACCAAGAGCACAGGTTCCATTTGAACAAACCGGAAGTCTGTGTTTATCCTTCTGGCAGACAGTTCCGCAGCTTCCGCAGTTACTCAGATCATTTTTCTTGTCAAAAGTTTCGTCAACAACGCCGTCACAGTTGTTATCCATGTTGTCGCACAAAGTTTCTGCACCAGCCTGATAATAAATTCCAGTCGCACCGCCCTGTTTGTAATCATCCGCCGTGCAATTCTGCCATGCGCCGGATGAGCAGCTTTTCCTGGAACCAGCGCAAACGCCGGACTGATTTTCGCAATTCTGGCGGAGCTCTTTTTTAATAAAATCAGCAACACCGTCACAGTTGTTATCGCGGCCGTCACAAAGCGTTTCATCGCCAACCTCAAAATAAGTGCTGTAATTCTGGTAAGTTGCATTTGTGCACGACTGCCATGAACCTGCGGAACAAACCCTCAGCGAGCCGGCACAAACTCCTGACTGATTTTCGCATGGAAGTCTATTCGCATCATCAATATTATCAACAGTTCCGTCACAATTGTTGTCGAGATTGTCGCATTTCTGCTCTTTCGCGCCTGACTCGTAGGATGCGTTGTGGTTGAGATAATCGTTATCAGCGCAGGTTTGCCATGAACCATTTGAACAAACCTTTTTGCTACCTGAGCAGACACCCTGATTCTTGTCGCACGCAACCCTTGACGCAGCTGCAACATTATCCTTTAAACCATCGCAATTATTATCAATATTGTCACATTTTGTCTCTTCGAGTGTTGATTCATAAGTTGCGTTGTGGCTCAAATAATCGGAGATTGAACACTCCTGCCACGCACCGGAAACACAATGGCGGAGCGAACCCAAACAAGCACCAGTCTGATTGCCGCACGGAAGTCTGTTTGCATCTTCAATATTATCAGTTTCGCCGTCACAGTTATTGTCGAGATTGTCGCATTTCTGCTCTTTCGCGCCTGACTCGTAGGATGCGTTGTGGTTGAGATAATCGTTATCAGCGCAGGTTTGCCATGAACCATTTGAACAAACCTTTTTGCTACCTGAGCAGACACCCTGATTCTTGTCGCACGCAACCCTTGACGCAGCTGCAACATTATCCTTTAAACCATCGCAATTATTATCAATATTGTCACATTTTGTCTCTTCGAGTGTTGATTCATAAGTTGCGTTGTGGCTCAAATAATCGGAGATTGAACACTCCTGCCACGCACCGGAAACACAATGGCGGAGCGAACCCAAACAAGCACCAGTCTGATTGCCGCACGGAAGTCTGTTTGCATCTTCAATATTATCAGTTTCGCCGTCACAGTTATTGTCGAGATTGTCGCATTTCTGCTCTTTCGCGCCTGACTCGTAAGCAGAACTGTGATTAAGATAATCATTATTTGAACAAATCTGCCAGCTTCCAGCGGAGCAGACTTTTTTACTTCCAGAGCAAACTCCCTGATTTTTATCGCAATTCTGGCGAAGCTCAAGTGCAATGTTATCGGTATTTCCATCGCAATTGTTGTCCTTGTTGTCACATTTTGTTTCGCTACCTGACTCATAATCGGAACTGTTGGCCAAATATTCTGAATCATTACAGTTTTGCCATGTTCCTGCTACACATTTTTTAACAGCGCCGCTGCAAAGACCTGTCTGATTTATACATTTTTCACTTGCATCTTTTGTTACATCATCAGTGACACCGTTGCAGTCGTTGTCAAAGTTATCGCACTTTGTCTCAACAAGCTGATATTCCTTGTTGTTTTCAAAATATTCACTGTATCCGCAAGCCTCATATTTGCCGCTTACACAGCTTTTTTTTGCACCGTCACAGATACCTTTCTGGTTTACGCAACTTTCACGGTAAACCTTATCAATATTATCGGCCGAGCCGTCACAATTGTTGTCAAGTGCATCACACGAAGTCTCTATCTCCTGATAATTATTGCCATAATCGGCCATGCCATCACAAACCTGCCACAAACCGCTGTCACATCTTTTTCTCTTGCCGTAGCAAACACCTTTTTGAAGTTCGCAAAGCTCTCGGTACTCAAAAACGATGTCATCTTCTGTGCCGTTGCAGTCGTTGTCGTATCCGTCACAGCTAATCTCCTGTTTTTCATAGAGATTTCCGTATTCCTGAAAGCCGCATATAGACCAGCCTAAATCGCCATTACAGATTTTTTCAGCATTTTGGCAGATTCCGACCTGAAGCGGACAATAATTTTTCGGCAGATTGTTGTCAACAGAGCTGTCGCAGTTGTTATCCTTGCCGTCACAGATTTCTGAAACCGGATTTCCTGGTTTTGCGCTGCAGATTGTTAAGCCCTCACGGTCTGCCGAATTACAGATTTTCACACCTTTTCTGGTACATTCGCCAACACCCGATTCGC
>CAZISX010000030.1:32577-33760 GCA_964542005.1 uncultured Spirochaetales bacterium | reverse complement strand
TCAAATCATCCCAGAATCCATCAGGAGAATCATCAGTTTTTGAGTTGCAGTCATTGTCGAGATAGTCGCAGATTTCCTTTACCGGTGTTCCGGCCTCTGCGGTACATTTAGGCGGCCCGTCCCGCTGCTTTTCATCACATATATAAACGCCGGAATTGAGACACTGACCTATTCCTTCAAAACAGGCAGTGCCCAATTCCTCCCACCCTTCATCAATTCTTGTATCGCAGTTATTATCAATATAATCGCATACTTCCGCTACTCCTTCATGAATATCAGGATTTGTCTCATCGCAGTCAAAAGAGGTGCACTGCTTTCCAATTCCTGACTTGTCGCCGTCAACATCAAGACAGCAACTTCCGTTGTCGGGATAACACGCTTTTCCAAGCGGCAAATTGTTGGAATCAAGAATATCCATGCAGGTAAAATTTTTCGGGCAAAGTCCTTCGTGACCGCACGAAATCAGACACATTTTCTCGCCCTTAACCGGCGTGCAGATATCACCTTTTATAGCGCAACTATCTGAATTTTCGCAAGATTCGCAGATTCTGCCATTCGCAGCCTCGCACCCTTTTTCAGGATTGCAGGTTTTACCTGGCGTACAGACAGAGTGATCCTGAAGATGTTTACAAACCTTGTTGTCGCAGACATCAATTGTACACATAACCTCATCAAGACAATCCTTGTTTTCCTTACATTTTTCAACATCTGAATCAGGAATTTCCGAATCATTATCGCTAATTGCATCAGAATCAGGTATCGAATCATCATCGCTGGTTTCACTGGTTTTTATCTCCCAGTTGTAAATTGCAGGAGTAATATCTTGAGCACCAAAGAGATTGATAGCCCTGACCTCGAAATGGTGCGTTCCAATCGGTAAATCTGAATAAATCTGAGGAGATAGACAGCCTGACCAGTCACTTGCCGCATCAAGCCTGCACTCAAAAACAGGGGATTCAACATCTGAATCAAACTCAAAAACCGCATTTTTCGATTCAGTCACACTTTCCGGTTTTTGAGTAATAAAAGTATCAGGCATTGTTGTGTCAACAACCCAGCTGTAGGTTGCCGGAGTTTCATCAAAACCGTAAACATTTGAGACTGCCCGGACATCAAAAGAGTGCATACCATTTATAAGATTTGTGTAAAGCTTTTCGCCGATAGAACAATCCTCGAAATCGCC
>CAZISX010000030.1:17590-32557 GCA_964542005.1 uncultured Spirochaetales bacterium | reverse complement strand
GCACTCAAAACCTGCATCCAAAATATTTGATGTAAAACGGAAGTAACTGTAGGTTTTATTTGAATAATATTCAGGTCTTGCCTCAATTGCAGTATCAACCGCAGTTGTATTTACCTCCCACGAATAAGTTATAGGATTTGTTTCTACATTTTTAGCAGCATCGGCAGCTTTTACAGAAAAAATATGGGTTCCGTCGGAGAGATTTTCATAGTTTTCAGAGTTAGCCCCGCTGCACGGCATAAAATCGGAGTTGTCAAGAGAACATTCAAACGAGCAGCTAGACTCGCTGCAAATAAATTCAAATTTCGCAGACTGAAAACCGCTCAATTGAGAAGGTTTTTCTGTCAGAACTGAAACCGGAGAAGTAATGTCAACAATCCAGCCGAAAAGTGCAGGATCTTTTGTGATGTTTCCGCCACTATCTTTTGCGTGAAGTGAAAATATATGTGAGCCTTCCGGCAAATCTGAATAATTATGAGGAGATATGCAGCTTAGCCAATCAAGAGAATCAAGCATACACTCAAAAACAACACTGTTTTCCGTGGATGAAAAAGCGAATTGAGCAGATTGAGAATTTGTGATTTTTTCAGGCGTTGAAAGAATTGAAACCGGAGGCGAAGTCATATCAATTGTCCAGGAATAGGTTGACGGATTTTTTTCAATCCCCGATTTGTTTGATGCACGAACTGTAAACGCATGATTTCCCTCAGCAATTTCGGTATAACTCTGCGGAGAAAAACACGGCGAAAAAGAGTTTGAATCAAGTTTACACTCAAAACTTGCTGAAGAATCATTTGCTGAAAACTTAAATTCTGCATAATTTTTATTTGTGACGCTATCGGGTTTTGACTCAATTGTTGAATGAACTTCAATAGTTTCATCATCTGGAATAATCTCTGAATCGGGTTTGTCAGAATCTGGCGTTGAATCTGAATCAACATCAATATCAAAATCAACATCAGAATCGGGTTTGTCAGAATCGGGTTTTGAATCTGAATCTGGAATCTTGTCAGAATCTCCAGAATCATTATCCGGCAGCGTTTCACTATCGGGATAAGCTGTTTTTTCAGAATATTCAATACTTTTTTTCTGGACAGTCCCGAAAAAAACATCATCGCAACCTGAAAAAATAAGAAGGAAAAGTAAGAGAGCTACTATTTTTTTCAAAACCTTTCTCCATGAGTATTTATTTTAGTAGGCTATTCTATCCTGATAAAAATAAAATGTCAATTTTGATGGTGATTTTGAATATTTAGGTTTTTATAAAAAAGTTGAGTTTTTTACCTGAATCGTTCGATTCTTGATTAAGAGGTTGAAAAAAGAATTTTGATTTAGAGGACTTAGAAAAATTTGAGTAATACCTGTTTGGTATTGCGATGGTTTTTATAAGTTCTTATAAACAAAAAGAATTTTCAAGAATTAATTTGGGAATCAAACGATTTAGGTTTTAGAAAGTAAAAGATGTTTTAAGCCCAAGCATCAAGCTCTTCTGCTCTAAATCATCATCATCAACATCATTAAAATAGCTTTCTATAACACCGGCAACCTTAAGGTTTTCTGTTAATTTTGTACCTACAGCAAGAGTCAAAGAATTGTGTACATAAGTCTGATCGTCGTTATCAATAGCTGCAAAATCTGTAGAAACACCTAAAAAGAGAGATTCCATCACATCATAATCAAACCATCCATATAAACGGTAAATAGATGAAGAATCCTTTACTGACGAAGTTGTGTAAGAAACTTTTGCACCGGCAGAGATTTTATCAAGATTGTAGGCTCCGGCAAAACCAAATCTGTAAGCTGATTCATTATCTGTGTCGCCCTCAACACCAGCTGTAAACTTATTGTAATTCAAAAACAAGGAAAGATCTGTTGCCGCATCAAGAGCATAGGACGCTCTGACTGAAAGTGCTTTTCTGTTTGAGTAGTCATAAATACTGTCAACCGCACCAAAAGATTCTCCTTCCAAGTGCGAAGCGTGAATACCTGTTTCATTGTTGTGGATAGAGATATTTACATCAACCTGCTCAGTTTTGTAAAGAAAAGCTGCGCCAATATTTCTTTGATACAAATCTTCCTGGAAAGTCTTTACTCCTAAATACTGAGGGCTTGCATCTTCACTAAGCATATAGACATAATTTAAAAAGTTGTATTTATTGTGTTTTTCACGCCATTCAGTTGTAACATTTTCAAAAGCTCCAAGTTTTGCACCAATTTGAGGTGTAAAAAAATGCTGAACATAGATGTGTTTTGCAACAGAAAGGGCAGGATATTTAGAATCAGTCATTGATAAAGCAGCATCTTCTTCACTGTTGTTGCTAGAAAAAAGAGGAAGAAAATCTATTGTAATTTTTCCAAGCGTCATCCCTTTTTCGTAGGAAAGAGCTAATTCAGCTTTATCAAGTGCAAATCTGTTGTATCCCTCACCAAGAACAGGATCATCATCGCCTCTAACTTCATTTTTAATAAAAGAATAGAAGTTCGGACTTAATTCGCCATCAAGTTTAAGTTTGGAATCTTCTGTTTTTAAAAGTTCCGCTCCAAAAATAGAAGAAGAGAAAGCCAAAGCCATTAAAATAGCTGTAAACGATTTTTTCATAACAAACTCCGAATAAATGATAAATAATACCCGCTGAATTATCATAAAAAAATTAAATAATTCAAGAAAAAAAAAGAAAAATTCAGAGAAAATTATCGTTTAGGACAAACTGATTTTCCATAATATGTCGAAAGATAACTCCTGATGTCACCTTTAGGTGTTTGTTCAGGGTAATATAAAAGTATATTTTCCCCAGCAATTTCAAGAGAACCGCCTTCAGTTTTGTTGATATTTTGGGCAGCTTCAACAGAAAAATTACCGCCAAAAGCAACTGCTTCAATACACTCATCAGCAGCACCAATCGGAATTGTAATAACTACAATCTGAACATCTTCATTCTCAAAACCTACAGTCATTTCTCCTACACCAAATGTATCGCTCGGAAAACGGAGCAAAACATCGGGATATTTAGTTGATTCCTGCCTTACTTCAATTTGAGCTGGAAGTTTTCCTGGAAGAGCCGGAAAATGTCTTGCAACAACAAGAAAGTCGCTGGCAAGTGCATCTGGAATCAGTCTTTTATCAAGAATTCCATAATAACCGGTAAAAGCTACTGTTGAAATCATACTCTGCGGATTATCTTCCGCTTTACCGTTTCCTTTTACAGTCCAAGGTGTTGCAAAATCAATTTTCTCAATCATTCCATAAGGTTCGTCTGTGTCTGGAAAAACTGGAGTATCATTATCAGGCTGAGGCTCTACATCTGGTTGCGGATTTGTGTCCGGCTGCGGATTGTTGTCAGGCTGCGGGCTGTTATCAGGTTGCGGGGTTGTGTCGGGCTCTGGCGCGTTGTCAGGCTGTGGATTTGTATCCGGCTGAGGGTTTGTATCAGTGTCAGGATTAGGATTTTCATCAGTAATATCAGCATCATTTGTGTCTGGCTGGATGTTTGTGTCTGAAACTGTGTCATTGTCTGCGATAGCTTCCAAATCATTTTCGCCAACTGGCGGATTCCCTGATTCGCTTGTTGCGCAACTTATTATTAAAGATGAGATTAATAGTGTTGCAAATAAAAAGAGTACATTTTTAGCCATTTTTTCCTAAAAAATACAAAGTTCACCGGAAGATATATCAGAAATAATAAAAAAATAAATAGTTGCAAAATATCATATTACTAGCCATCGTAAAGCTCTTCCCCGATTTCAAGAAGAAATCTGCTTGGAAGATTCAAAATTCCATCCCAGAAATAGACTGAGGCAGGAAGTGTGAGATAAAGATTTTCCTTTGCTCTTGAACATGCAACATAAAAAAGTCTTCTCTCTTCTTCTAAGTATTCTAATTTTTTGAGAGATTTGTCTGTTGGAAAAAATCCGTCAAGCAGATGAGCTACAAAAACTGTGTTCCATTCAAGACCTTTGGCAGAATGAACTGTTGATAAAGTCATTGGTGCTTCGTCAAATTCGCTGATAAAAGGACTCTCAGATTTGCTGAATTTGGTGCTCGGCGGATCAAGCGCGAAGTCTGTTAGAAATTTTTCGAGTTTTTCGTATTTTTCTGCAATTTTTATAAGAATTTCAATGTCTCTTATTCTCTCTTCATAATCTGATTCAAGTGTCTTAAGTATTGGAATATAATGGGCTTTTATTATTTGAATTTTCCCGTCAACACCGATTTCCGGCGTTGATGCTGCGCGTAAAATTGAAGCAAGTTTTAAGAGCTCGCCTCCATATTTTTTGTTGCTAAATTTTTCAGCCTCAAGCACTCCATTGTTTGTTTTGATATTCTGAAGAATTGAGCTTGCTGTCATGTTTCCGATTCCTGGAAGGAGTTTTAAAATCCTGTTCCAGCTTACAGCGTCAAGCGGATTTTGTGTTATCCGTAAATATGCAATAATATCTTTAACTTGCATTCTTTCGATAAACTTGATTCCGCCAAAAACCTGAAATGGAATCGAATTTTTCATGAGTTCTGCCTGGATAAAGTTGCTGTGAAAACTAGAGCGGTACAAAACTGCAATTTCGGAAAAAGGGAGTTTTTCGCGCAAAGCGAGAACTGTTTCTGTAATAAATAGAGCCTCTCCCTCTGCGCTTGCAAGTATTTTGCAGTGAGGAAGTGTTGCTGAAGTTATGGTGGAAAACAGCTTTTTTTTGTAACCGATACAGGCGTTTTCAACTATTGCGTTTGTGTAATTGAGAATTGGCTGGTTCGAGCGGTAGTTTTCCTCAAGTTTTATAACTCTACAGTCAGGATAAGTCTCTGGAAATAATAGTATATTTTCAAAATGCGCACCACGGAAAGCATATATTGACTGGCTATCATCACCAACAACCATAATGTTGCCCGATTTTTGCGCAATAAGGTCTGTTATTTTTTTCTGAACAACATTTGTGTCCTGAAACTCATCAACCATTATGTATTTGTATTCATTATGAATTTTCTGCAAAAAAAGAGGATTGTCCTTTAATCCGAGGTAGAGATAATCCATTAAATCATCATAATCAAGGATACTGTTTGATGCTTTGAACTTTTTGTAAACATTTGCAATAACTAAAATATCTTCAATAAATTCAAGATATTTGGGATATTCAGATTTTACAACATGCTCAATTTCAATTTCAAGATTTCTCGATTTTGAGATAATTGCTGCTATAGTCGATTTTCTTGGGAAGAGCTTTTTTTTATCAAGCGAAAGTTCTCTTTTGACAAGATCGACAATATCTTCGGAATCGCCCTGATCAGATATTGTAAAATTGGGGTTAAGTCCAAGAATTTTTGAGTATTTTCTAAGGACAAAGTTTGCGAAAGCGTGAAAAGTTCCGGACATTGCTTTGTCAGCTTTTTTGTCGCCTAAAAGTATTGATGCCCGTTCAACAATTTCCTGTGCAGCTTTTCTTGTAAAGGTAAGAACAAGAATTGATTCCGGCTCAATTCCGCATTCAATCATGTAGGCAATGCGATAAATAAGTGTCCTGGTTTTGCCGCTGCCAGCACCCGCAATAACAAGAACTGCCCCCTCTGTTGTGATTGTTGCAGCAAGCTGAGCATTGTTTAGCAGGCTCTCATAATCTATTGTAAAATCAATGTCTTGTCGTATTTTCTGGATAGAGCCGTGCCCCCGCTCAATTGAGTCGGCTATTGCTTTTAGCTTATCCATTTTTTCTCTGATTTCAGAGGTTAGCGGAGGAAAAAGATATTTGGAAAGAGGTGTCAAAAAAAGCTCTCTTTTCTCTTTTACAGGTTCATTTGTTAGAAAATTTGCTGAAAAATTCGCCATAAGTCTGTTGAAATCTTTCTTTGATTTTCTCTCTTTTTTTTCTGGAATTATTTCTTCGGAATCAATTGGAACATATACTCTCTCGGCCATAACACCTCGAATTAATTGTAGTAAAGAGCTTTAACGATTTCATCAAAAGTTGTGATGCCGCTTGCAAGCTTTCTGATTGCTGACTCACGGAGCGTTATCATCCCATCCATAATTGCATTGTTTCTGAGTTCGTCCGCCTTTGCTCCTGAAGAAATCATGGAGCGGATTTTTTCGTTTATCGGCATAAGTTCAATAATCGCAACGCGTCCTTTGTGCCCTGTGTAACGGCATTTTACACACCCTTCAGAATCTTTTATGGTGTAGTTGCTTTCAACAGGAAGGTGGAGAAGTATTTTTTCACTGTCACTCATATCTCGGTCAAAAGAACAGTAAGGACAGATTTTTCTTACAAGTCTTTGCGCTACAATTCCGTTTAAAACAGAGGCTGCCAGAAACGGTTCTATGCCTAAATCAAGCAGTCTTTCAACTGTTGTTGCTGTGTCATTTGTATGAAGAGTCGAAAAAACAAGATGACCTGTCAGCGATGCCTGAACCGCATTTGAAGCTGTGTCAGGATCTCTTATTTCACCAACCATAACAATATCGGGATCCTGTCGGAGAATGTGGCGCAAAGCTGATGAAAAAGTTATATCAGCCTTGAGATTAACGCCAATCTGATTAATCTCGTCAACAACAATTTCTATCGGATCTTCAATTGAAACTATATTTATGTCAGGAGATGCAAGTTCTTTTAAAGTTGAATACAAAGTTGTGGTTTTACCGCTGCCGGTCGGGCCTGTAACCAGAAGCATTCCGTAGCTTTTGTTCATTGCCTGCTGCCATGCTTCAAGCTGCTCCTCTTCAAAACCTATCTCTGCAAGATTTTTGATAAAACTGCCTGCTTCAAGAATTCTAAGAACCATTTTTTCGCCAAACACAATAGGAATTGTGCTTGTTCTTATCTCAACCTCATAACCTGTTTCTGTTTTAACTTTTATACGGCCATCCTGCGACCTTCTTTTTTCAGCTATATCCATTGCAGAAAGCATTTTCAGACGGCTTAAAAAGGGAAGATGAACCGATATTGGAAATGTGTAAATTGTGTGTAAAATCCCGTCAATTCTGAACCTTATAAGTGTTTCATTTTTTTTCGGCTCAATATGAATATCGCTTGCGCCCTGCTCTATCGCATATTTAAGCATAAACTCGACAGCTTTTACAATATGTTTATCATCCATGCTTGCAGAACCTGTGAGCATGGTGAGCTGTTCCATATTTGACTGAGCATCTTTTGCAGCATCATCAGCCGCAGCTTTTATTGATTTTTTAAATCCGAAAATATCGGTAAGAAGCTTATCAATATCTTTTGGAGATGCCATAACAGGAAGCATTTTGAGTCCGGTTGTCGAGGTAAGCTGGTCAAGAATTTCCATCTTAAACGGGTTGGCAACCGCAATTGTTATTGTGGTTCCATCGGATGAAAGCGGTAAAACCTTGTGCTTTTTGCCATAAGGCAGCGAAATTGTGCTCATAACAATCTGAGAATCAATTTTTAACGGGTCAAGATGGACATAATCACACCCTGCTCGTCTTGCTATCAGTTTGTAGAGATATTCCTCTTCAAGAGAGATGTGCTCTTTGCCAAGGATAAACATGAGTAAATCTGTGACAAAAGGCTCTTTTTTGTGAATATTCTGATACAAACTGAGATATTGATCTATCTTTTTGTTTAAATAAATTTTCTGATCACTGGTAATGATGTGATATTCCTGAATCAGCTCAAACAGGAAATCAAGAGAAAGTTCAAGACTCATAATTCAATGGAGTTGACAGTTTTCTTAATGTTTTCAACTACATTTTTCAGAGAGTTTAGTGATTGGTTTAACTTTTCCGCTCTTGCATGTGCTTCGCGGTAATGTTTTTCAACCTCATCTTTCTGGGAAGTAATTGCCTGAATTGTATGGGCTTTGTTCTCAAGTTCTTTAATCATATTATCTTTTTCTATTGTGAAAACCTTAACCATTTCAGCGTGTTTTGAAAGTTCAGCCTCTTTTGAGCTAATTATGCCGCTAAGTCTTTCAAGCTCTTTGATTCTTCCCTCAATATTTTTTTCGAGAGACTCTTTCTCTGTTTTCATATTGCTATAATTTTCTTTTATATCAATAAGATCTGCCAGCTTTTCCTTAAGTTCAACAATATTTGTTCTTGATTCTGCACATTTTTCCTCAAGCTCCAAAATTGTCTGATTTTTTTCTTCAAGTGCGATATTGAGATCTTCGGTCGCAATCTTTAACTCTCCTGCCAGCTGCTCCATAGTCTCTTTTTCATTAAAAAGTTCAGCTTTATCGTTTTCAAGCTGAGAGATAAGCTCTTTCATTTCATTCTTCAGCTCTTCAAATTCTCGTCTTTCTTCTTTTATTTTTCCAAGCTGAATATCAGTGTCTTCTTTTGTTTTTTCTATCTCAGACTCAACCTCGCGAACCCTTACCTTCATATTTTTGTTAATAAGTTTAAGATCTTCGTTTTCATCCCGAAGGTCTATCAGTTGTTTTTCGAGCTCACTTTTTGGTGTTGCAGGTGTTGTCTCAAGTTCATGAATCTTTGCTTGCAGGGATTCAAGCTCTTTTTTGCTGGAATTCAGCTCATCAACAAGATCACTCTTTTCTATATCAAGTTTTCCATTTGCATTTTTGAGGAATTCAAGCTCTTTCTTGTGCAATTCAATCTCTTTCCTCTGTTTATCAAAATCATTTTTAAGATTTTCAAATTCTGCAGAAGAAGCACCACTACCAACACCCTCAGCAATCTCTTCCATCTCTTCCATTGTTTTGCGCAGATTGTCTATCTGAAGGCTTTTCTGGGCAAGAGCATTTTTGAGCTCACCCTGTTCACCTAAAAACTTCTCCCTTTCAGCACTGAGTTCTGCATTTTTATTTTTAAGCATCTGGAGTTCATCTTTAATAGATTTAAGTTCTGCAGAGTTGTCCGGCTGCTGATTAGGTTTTTTGTCTATTTCAGCAAGTTTTTTCTTTAATAAATCAAGCTCAAGCTGAAGATCTTCATTTTCCTGGGAAACAGAAAGAAACGCTTGTTCAAGCTCATCAGCCCCGGAAGAATCTTTTTCGAGAATAATGACCTCTTCTTTTGGTGCATCCATCGGAGCAGGCGCAAGAACTGTAGGTTCAAGTGTAAGCTCTAAATCATTTTCATCATCAACATCAATCGGCGTAACTTCAGCAATCTCCTCATCTGGCGCATCTATTCCATCAATAAAAGGGAGAAGAGAATGGGCAGCAACAAGGATTTCCTCCATCTCTTTTGGAAGCTTAATATAAAAATCAGCCGCAAAAGCAAAACTCTTATGTTTTTGAAGGGTTGCATCATCAGCAGCCGAAGAAAGCAGAAGAATCGGAGTTGTTTTATAACCTTTCATATCCCTTATTTTTTTACAAAGGAGAAAGCCGTTTACATAAGGATTTTCAGCTCTTATAATGAATAAATCAATTGTATCGAGCCCCAGATGTTCCTGAAAATTGGATTCTGTTTTTGCGATAAGAACATTAAAACCATATTCAAGAAACGCTTTTTTAAGCATTGATGCATAATCGCTGTCGCTTTCAAAAATCAAAAGATTCTTTTTTTCCATGAGACCCTCACATTATTTGTTTTGAGTGAATACTTTTTTGTAGATAATTTCTATCACAGAGGAGCTCTATTTGCAAGGAAAAATAGAAAAATTAAGAGACTTTATTAAAGAATTTTCCACCATAAAATTGTAACACCGGAAGAAACCGGATCTGGATCAAAAATAGCGGCACCAGCAGGTTTTGTAGAACCTTTTCCACCTAATGGGCCTGAATCGCCAATTGTGGCTGGTGTTCCAATAATCAGCTTGTCTGCAGCAAGAACCGGCTCCGAAGCAACTCCGCTTCCCAAATATGCTCTAATTCTATCTTCGCCATTTTGATTGTTGTCTCTTACCGGTCTCCCGTTAAAAGCATTTACCTCCCATAAATAGCTCCACCCTGCGGTTCTTATTGGATCACAAATATTTGTATTTGAACTTGAATTTTTTGTGTGTGTTGTGAAAAATAAAATCTCTTTTCCCCTTTTTGATTTGTAGTAAACAGGCGAACCAATCATTCGGGTATCAGGCGGCAAATCAAAAAACCAACCTGTCTTGCCAGCAACAAGAGGTTTGTCACTTTTCGTATCGCCAGCCTCGTAGTTTGAGTTGTCTCCAGACAAAAAAGGATCGGAAGTATCTTCAAAATCTGCCAGTTTTTTTTCATTATTGTAGGTTGATTTATATTCTGGGGATGATGATTTATAGCTGAAGTGCTTTGCTGCAACAACTTTATTTCTGTAGGCTGTCACCGGTTTTGAACATGAAGAAATATCCCAGCCGCTGCACGAAGTTTTGCAGGTTGCTGTCCCGATAAAATCTTTTGTAAAAAAGCTTATTTCCGAGCATAAAATTGATGATTTTGAGGAGCTTTTATCACAGATTTCGAGTTTGTCATCAAAAACACCGTTGCCGCAGGTACACTGAGTTGTGTCGTACCCGGAACAGTCTGATTTACAGACCGCATCGTGCATTTCGCCTTTTCCAAGACTTTTGCAGGAAACCAAATCTTTGTCGCAGAGTTCATCGCCCTCTTTTATAGCATTTCCGCAATTAACACAGCCACTTGTATCAAACGAACAGTCTGCCTTGCATTTGAGTGTTCCTCCGCCAAAAAAACCTTCTGTTTTGCAGGTTAGTCCGCCTAAATCAGCACCATCGCACGATTCGCCTGTCTCTTTTTTGCTGTTTCCGCATTTAGGCAGCATCGGACATTGATAAACATAAACACAGTCATAGTTGCTTTCTGTTGCAAAATCAGAAAAAGCCAGCGTAATTGATGATTTGGCTGAATCTGTTATCTCGGTGCACCATTCTTTCTGATTTGGATAGCTTGAAGGATAATTTTCAGATTTATATGATTTTCCGCCAGCGGTAAAGCTAAATCCCTTTGCAGTTTCCGATTCATCGGATTTAAATCCTACTACAATCCTGTTGGACGGATATGTTCCTCCCGGTTTTGATGTTCCGCTGTATGGGCCTGCCGCTTTAACGCATCCGGCTGGCACACAAGATGCCTCGGAACATGCGCCATAAACTGAATAGCAGAAAAGAGAAAAAATTGCGCAGATTATTATTTGTTTCATTGTATCCTCCCTCAATTCGGCCGAACAGGGTCGCCTGAACCATAAAAAATCCAGACTTCACGATCCTGCTCTGCATCTGTGCTTTTTCCTCTTATTACAGGCTTTACAGAACCAAAAATTTTAAGTGCATTTTTGTTTATTATTCCATCTGCATTTGTAGATAGTTTCTGGCCGGAAAGAGTGTTTAATGACAAAAGCTTATCAATCATCCCATTATCTTTTTTGAAAAACACATTTCCAATAATATCAGCGTAGTAGAGCATATTTGTTTCAAATGATGAGGCAAAGGTTGAGACATCTTTGTCAACGAATTTGGTTTCATCATTATCCCACTTGAATCCGTACAATTTTCCGACAACAGGAAATTGATCCTGAGTTATAAGCGGCGATGGATGACCGGCGGGAGATGAATCAATATTTGCACCAAATTCTGCCATATAATAATGAACAGGAGAACCTTTTAAATAGAGATATTTATTCCCAGACAAATCCCGAACAGCTCTTATTTGAGAAAGGTAAGATGCTGTTTTTTCATCATTTTTATCAAACCAGCTATCGTAGCCATAAGGCATAATAAGCATATCTTTTGAATCTTTTTTTATTAGAGTCGGCGAAGAATAAGAATATCCCATATTATGAGAAACCGAAAGAACGCCAGCCTGAACTGTGCCTGTATTCATTGAGACAGCCTGTTTTGTCAAAGCATCAAAATTGCCTGTTATTCCAGAGGTTTTTATGAATGTGTAACCATATCCGCCGCGCCCAAAACCGACGGAAATCCAGTCAATTGCGCCTGAAACAAATCGGCTTGGCGTGATATCGACACCATAAAGTGCTGATTTGTCCTTCCCTTCTGCATAATTGCTGTAAAAATGCTTGCTGTAAATAGATTTTGAAGGAATAATAATCTTGGTTTCTCTGCCAAGCTCTGCTCCTTTTGAAACATTAAAAACATGGAGAAACCCATCGTTTGCTCCGGCAACAACATACTCTGTCGAACCAGATTTAATATAAAGCGGTGCAGAATGCCAGAAATCGCCCATCGGATTTATTCTAGCAGTGCAGCTCTCTTCATATTTACATCCCTGCATAAAATTCCAGAGCTTGTTATTTCCAAGAGAAGCTTTTGATAACTGCTCAATATTACCGTTAGTCCAGTTCATAAACCAGATGTTTCTACTTGAGCCGTTCACACTTGTTTTAAGAACTTTGTTTACACCTGTTACAAAGCCTTCCGTATCACTGACTGCAATATTTGCCTCAACATAGTTTTTGTCAGAAAACGCCTCTTTTGCAGAATCTATGTTGTAAATATATTCCCCTTTTTCGTCTTTTTCATTCTTAAAAAGACAGTTACTGCTAGTTGCATCATTTACAATACAGACCTTGTTGATTGTTCCCCACCAATGCCCGGGAAGTCGTGGCGAAAAAATAGAAATATACATCTCATTGCCGTAAGTTTCGCCATCAAGTGCAACAGCCGGCGTTGCTGCAACACTTGCACTTGCATTCATCGCACTATTTATCACATCATAAACCGCAGCTTTTAATGACTCAGGATTGGAAACAGAAAAATATTTACCAACTCTTGAAGAAACAGGATCCAAAGATGATGCAGTCACAACTTTTTTGAGTCTCTGAACATCATAACCAAAAGAGATAGCATCTGTTATTACATTTTTTGCCCTGTTAAAACTTACTCCAAGATCATTTTTACCCAGCGGTTTAGCCGGATCATCACCATCGTGAGCTGTTTTGTAGACATTCCCGCCATAAAGAAATGAACCCATACTCTCCATTGAATTCTGATAAGAAGAGAGTGCCGCATTGTAGCTGGTCGTGCACAAATACATGCTTTTTGGATCAGAAGTACAGTCTTTTTTGGCAGTTGAATATGTTGCGACAGGCTCATCATTATTAGGATAACCATCAGAAATCAGAACAACCCTGTTGTCTCGGCATGACCAGAGCTTATTCTGGTTCCTGGCAAAATAATCAAACGATTTTAAAAGTCCTTCGCCCGTTGGTGTCGCGCCATCAGCAAAAAAGGCGTAAAGTGCATTGTAGTGGTCAATATAATAGCTTTCCAAATCACTCTTCAAAACACCAAAGCTGTCGTAATTACTGCCTTTATAAGCAAGCGTAGGATAAAAACCAAAAGACCACGGAAGCTTTTCAGAAATATATTTCTTTGAATTTACAACACTGACAAGTGCTGACTGGACTGCATCAAGCCTTCGATACATTCTTTTGTGAAAGGAGGTTGCCGGATTTGTATAATCCTCATTTCTAAGCATTACAAAGTCAAACTGTGAATCCTTAAAATAAAATTTTTCAAAATAAGCCTCAATTTCACCAACATTTTCAGAATCAGGCTCTATAACAATATCAACAGAGTAGTTGTTTGGTATGTAAGATTTAGCTCCATTAACATGAAGATATGTCTGAATCGGCTTTTCGAGAGCAACCTCAACCCAATCTGCATCTTCTGTTTGCCCTTTAAGTCGATAGCGATATTTTGTAATTTTAACACCAGAATTTTCGCCATTGTAAGTCTCATCAGATGGATCTGAAAAAACAGAAAAAACAATCTTTCCATCCGGCGTTTCTGCACACCTTGATTTATTATTGTCCGAACAACCCCACCAGAACGGAGCGAGCGGTGCAGCAGCAGATTTTTTCTGATATGCCCTCCCTTCTGTAATATTCGGATATGACTGGGTATATTTTTCGGAAAATGTGCAGTTTTTCCAAGCAGGAAGATATAAATCAGAAGTTCCGTTGCTGTAGGAAATTTTTAAGCTGGAAAAATTGCAGCTTGCACCTGAACAATAGGTTCCTATACTTTTCGGAACAAGACCTAGATTGTAAAAAGGCTGCATATTACTCCAGTTTCCGGTTGTTAAAAAAACAGGTTCTTTACTTCCATCATCAATATAAAGATAGCCTGTCCAGACATAACCAGGCTCCATAAGCTCCATTGCAAGTTGTTGTGGTGTAAGCTTTCTTGGACACTCGCCTTCCTCAACAACACCATCGCCATCCGCATCGTATCCGCAAATATAAAGAGGCCTGTCAATTGTCTGTTTTGCGCCTGCACATTTATCGCCGCCATCACCGCTTCCACAGTCGCCCCATGAATAATATTCCTCATAAGTACAAATATTTCCGGTGTTCTGTTCAGACGGAAGATAAAGACCCTTGCACGAAGTTCCCTGATAAAGATTGAACGAAACAAACCCCTCAAAATCAACAGGAATAAGCTCGCGGTTTGCAGCCTGACAAGGATATTCATTCATAACCTTGCAGCGGTACATCGGCGAATATATTGAAACTATTTCACCTTTTTTAATTTTTTGAGGAAGAAGCGGATCTGTCTGATTTTTAATCCTCACATCCTCCATCCAGTCAGGATTAATTGCCCAGCCCGCAGTATAATTTCGCCTGTTGCTGTTGCATTTTGCATCACACTTTCCGCTCCAGCTGTCAACACACTCAGTTAGACAAGCTGCATCAGCAAATTTAGCGGGAAAACCCTGATAAAAATCCTTATTCTGCCAGGGAATTCCAGGATCTCCAGGATCTTTTGCCGTACGGTTTGCCGCATCATATCCAACAGTACGGTTGTTATTAAACATCACATAAACCTTGTTTCTATCGTAAGAATTAGAGTGATAATCAGTATAAAAAGCAGTTTTGCATACATTCCAGTATGCGCCATCGCCCCGCTTGTCATTATAAACACTTGCTGCATACAAAAAACCATATCCGAGATCGCTTTCTCTGCAATAATCAGGCTGATTACAGACAATTTCAGCCATCTTTGCATAGTCAAAACGCCAGTCATACACTCCATAATCCATAGAACCCGAAGTATCAACTGCTATGATTGCTTTACCAAGAGCACCTGGAT
>CAZISX010000030.1:2297-17580 GCA_964542005.1 uncultured Spirochaetales bacterium | reverse complement strand
CCATAAAAAGAATATTTGGAATTGGTGACGAGCTCTGGTAAAGATCATACTCATAAGCAGCAAGCATCAAAGAGGCCAATGCTGCAAAAATTACAAAAAACTTTTTCATGCCAGCCTCCCTTACTTTTCTGCCGGAGTGCGCCGGCCTGATTTATATTGCATTCTAATCTTTTCAGCATCAGGCGTTTCAGCAGAAAGAGGAATGATTTTATGGAGTTTCAAAACATTTTTTTCAAAAACAAAAATAAAAGCATAGGTTGTTTGTTTCTGGAAATCGCCGGAAATAAACTTTTTGGCCATTTTTATCTCTTTTTTAACCTCGTGAATCTGCTGATTTAAATCAAACTTTGTTGTAAAATAAGGCGATTTGTTGAAAACCTCAGCAAAAGAGATTTTCAACCTGTTGTTGTTTTGAAGATTTTCACCTTTAACAATCCTATTTAGCCTGAATTCAACATTTGTATTATCGTCATCCAGGAAAAAACACTCAAGAACAAAAGCAGTTTTAAGTTCATCGCGAGAAAGTTCAACCGATGGAAGTTTCTGAACATAAACTTCAAACTCATTTTGATCATCAGAGCGAAAACCCATAAGTGAAGAAAAAAACAATAATATAGCAAAAATGTATAAAATCCTCATAGCCTACCCCTCATATATTTTTAACCTGTAAAACAATACCATTTATCTCATTAATTAGCAACTAAAGAAAGGGGAAGCTCTTATTTGAAGTTGTTCCTACCTTGCAAACCTGCTCCGGTCAAATCTGGCAAAGAGAAGATTTTCTCCAATATTTTTTTTTAGATATTCGGGAAGGTTTTTGTAAGCTGCTTTTTCCTCTTTATCTTTTTCCATGTTGTTTGCGAGTGAATCCTCTCCGTGAAACTCTGAAAAAAAGAGCCAATCAGGTAAAAATCCGGATGTGTCAGGGGAGCTGATATCAAGCGCTATTATCATTGACAAGCTTTCTGAAAAATCGGGTGAACTGCTTGTTATTCCTGTCAATTTTGTCCTGAGAGTGTCTGCGAACTTAACAATTTCAAGACCTTTTTCTGTAAGAACTGCTCTTCTGAATGGAATAAAAAAAAGAGCTGCAATTCCAGGGAAAAAAGCCGGTTCTTTGAAATCTGTAAAAAACAATCCTGCTGCAGAAAGAATAAGGGTTGCCACAACAAGAGATTTCCATTTCACTAATTTGTGGTAAAAACAGAGGCTATCCTTCATACTTTTTTCAAGATCAAAAATAATCGTGTACAACTTTTCTCTGTTTTTTCGGCAAATTGTAAACTCTTCTCTATTTTGAAAAATATGGTTATAGATTATGAGCTGACTGGAGGAAAGACTCTTCTCGCTGGCAATTTTATCAGTTTTTACAAAGGTGAATTCTGGCGAATTGACAGAGATTGTAATAAATCCTTTTGCCGCCATATCAACTATTTCAGCTGTAAAGCAAGTGTCATCAAACTTTTTCTTATTGACAAACCGGATTATTCCGGGTGAAAGATTTTCTGTTTTTAATGTCATCTTTTCGCCTACAGAATCGTTTACTTTTTACGGTAACAGTATAATTTTAATGTTTCCTATGTCAATTGTTTTCTCAAGACATGAAGTTCCCGCGGACAATTTGACGCGAAAGATGGGCGAGAAGATTTTCGTTGGAATGGTCAGCAATGGCCCAAAGCGTTGCACCAAGCTGTTTTTGTTCCAGTTCAGTCATTTATTTATTCTCCATTAATTATTCTCGGCTTCCTCAGTTATTCGAAAATTCCGACATACTGATTTTTTGTCTAGTTCACTTTTGTTAAAAATGTTTTGCATATATCCTGTTATCGTCATGCGACCTTTATCAAACAAAAGAGCCACCTGTGCCTTCGTCAGCCAGACTGTATCGTTTTCTAGCCGGACATCTATTGTGATATTGCCATCAGAGTTTTGATATATAATAATTTCGCCGCTTGATCTTGTGTAAATTTTTTATTGCTTATTCACTCACCTCTTTCGGGCGAACCGCCGCAATATACGGGCGAACCGCCGTTCGCCACGGTGATTTCGATGATGGCGTGAAAATGGTTTGGCATTATAACAAAATCATGTAATTTAATTTCATGTCGAATTTTTGGTGTTTTCAACCATTCATCCTTGGCAATTTTTCCTGCATCATTCAACACCATTTGCCCGTTGACAATGTTGCCAAACAGATTTTCGCGATTGGCGGTGCAAATTGTAACAAAATAAAATCCATTGCCGGAATAGTCATATTGCTGCAATCTAATTGTTTGCCGGTTTGAAAAATCATTTGACATATTGTTCGCCACTACAATAATTTTTGGTTGTTTTACAATATAATTATGCAAAAAAATTATTATTTATTGGTTTATACATCTTCAAGAATAAAATCAAGATTTTGCAGAGATAGTCAGTAATAATCTTTCAGAAAAATTTATACTTCTTTTTTTGGCGCAGTTTTCTGAGACTTCACAGGCAGTTGGCATGGCAAACAGATTTCCATGCCGCAGAGATTTTTCTATGGCATGGTAAACAGATTTCCGTGCCGCAAGAGATTTTTGTTTGCATTAGGCGGAGGCTTAACGCAAGCTTGTAAAAAGATACCAATAAATTTTTCATAAAATTTTGAGTTTTCAAAACTTTTTTTTTCAAAAGCAATGTCTATAAAGAGTCCTAAAACTATTTATGGGAGATCATCATGTTGAAATTTACTGTTATTACAATGGTTACGCTGCTCTTTCTTGCTTGTGGAGAAAACGGGGGAAATTCTTACAAGAATTAATTGGAGAATCAAACGATTCCGGGGCGACTATCTCTTAATATCCATAACAGTTGTGAGCATCTGATCTGTTGTTGTGATTGATTTTGAATTTGCCTGGAAAGCTTTCTGGGTAACAATCATATCAACAAATTCTTCAGCAAGATCAACATTTGACTGTTCCAGCGCATTGCCCATTATTGTTCCGCGGGAGCCTGTGTTTGCCTCTCCGATTAATGGCTGGCCTGATCCGCTTGTTTCGCCCCAAAGATTTGAGCCAAGCTTCTGAAGTCCGGTTGATGACTGGAAGTTAGCAAGTGCAAGTTTACCTAAATTAAGCACTTCGCCGTTTGAATATGCGCCAGTAATAAGTCCATCTTCATTTACATTTATATAGCGAAGGTTGCCTGTTGCATAGCCGTCCTGACTCATAAAGTGAACTGTTGAGTTAGAGGCAAACTGGGTAAGACCAATCTGATCTGGAGTTGCTGTTGTTCCTGCCGCTGCCGGAGTTCCGAGGTCAAAAGTTATTGTCTGCGGATTTGCTCCTGTGAAAGTAACTGTGGCAGTAGGCGGAGTCGGAGTTACAGCTGCCAAAGTACCATCATTATTAAATGTTACGGTTCCGCTGCCAAGTACAATTGGCGCACCTGCGGTTCCGCCGGCTGGTGCTGTAACCTCGCCGCCATCAGCTACCGCGTTCCAACTCCATGTATTATCTGCTGTTTTTGTGAAATAAAGCGTTGTATCGTGAGCATTTCCCAGTGAATCATAAACTGTTGCAACTGTGTGGAAATTGGAATTTGTCATAGCTTCATCAAAGGTTGCTGGAGTTCCAAAACCGCCGGCAATAATATCAGCATTTGAATCAAGGTTTGCATTAAGCTCAAGATTTGTTGTAGGATTTGGCTGAACCTGTGTTTCAGTAATACGAATATCGCCAATTCCACCTGTTATTGCACCGTCAGGATCGTTTGGCTCAACACCGTAACCCTGAACATTAAGCCCGTCCTGATTTACGAGATAGCCATCTTTATCAAAAACAAACTGTCCGGCACGCGTGTAAAAGTTTCCTGCAACACCGTTTACAGTTCCGTTTACCATAAAAAATCCGCCTCCATTGATTGCCATGTCAGTTGCATTTGCCGAGTTTTCAAAGCTTCCCTGATCAAACATCTGCTGAACATTCATTAACGCAGTTCCCATTCCGATTTGTGAAAGATTTCCAACACCAAGAACAGTCATACTCATCAAATCCTGAAAATTTCCACGGGATTTTTTAAATCCGACAGTGTTCACATTCGCAATATTATCACTAATAATGCTCATTCCCTGCCCGTTTGCCTGAAGTCCGGTAACTCCGGAATAAAGTGAATTTAAAATACTCATAGCTGCCCCCTGATTATTGTTTCATGTTAAAAAGATTATTATTTGACGCTTTTATGGTAAAGAGCTTTTCTGTTTCAAACTTAGTTATTGGAGCTCTTGGAATATTGGCAATAGAAAAGCTTTCATCGCCAACAGATGCTGGAGCATCATCAACACCAGTTACAACACCAAGAGGAATCCTAGTTTCACCCATTATCAGCTCTGGATAACCGTTTTCATAAGTAATTCCGGTAACTTTTCCTTTTACTGTGTAGGTAGGCTCAAGCTTTCCGCCATCATTATCAACAGCAGCAACATCGAATTTATATTTGCCCTCAGGAAGCGGATTGCCGGAATCATCAAGTCCGTCCCAGTTTACAGTATGTTCACCTGCTGATTGAGCACCAGCTTTTATTGTTCGTACAACCTTTCCGTTTTCATCAGAAATTGAAATATCGCAGGTTTCAGCATTTCCTTCAAGTTTGTAGCTAAGCTCTGCCGCAGGTTTTCCAGAAGTTGTAACAGAAAACTCATTTGTGCCAGCAGTAATAGTTTTACCAATATAATTAACAGTTTGCGAGTTATTTGATGCAGCGGTGAGTATTGACATTGTTGTAATTGACTGATTCAAATTCTGCAGCTCTTCAAGAGATGAAAGCTGGGCAAGCTGTGAAAGATACTCCTTTGAATCCTGCGGCGCGAGCGGATCCTGATTCTGCATCTGCGCAAGAAGAAGCTTCAGGAAATCATCTTTTGACAGGTCGCTTTTTTCACGCGATTCCTGAACAAAATTATTACCTAAAAGGGTTTGTCCTGTCTCTTTTACATCCATTTTATTCCTCCAGCTATCTCAAAATACTTTGTTTTTTCGACTTGTTATCTCTTTTTTTATCTTTCTCTGTTTTTTCTTTTTCCCGCTCTTCATCTCTTGTTTCCTTTGCAAAAGTTATACCTGCAAGATTGACACCTAGATTTCTTATCGCATCGGGAATCACAGAGCCGTTTCTTATAGCATTCATAGCTTTTTCATCGCCTTTCAAATCAATCTGAAGCGACTTTGTTTCACGGTCGTAAGTAACTTTTAGGACAACGCGCCCCAAATCATCTGGACGGAGAGCAAGCTTAATCTCAAACTGCTCATTTGAACGGACTGAAGTAACTCTTTCACTCAAAATATGCTCAATTCTTTTCGCCATTTTTTCGTCAACTTCACCTGATAGCGAAATAGATGGAGTGATAGTTTTAGTTATTTTAGAAGAAGGTGCTTCAAGAGAAATTTTTCCAACATTTTCCGGATTGCTCCTGTTGTTTTCAGATTTTGCCTCTTTTACGGCCACATCTTTTTCAGCAACCTCTTTTTTTGTTTCAGCTTTTTCAACTTTTTCAAGATTTAAGAGCTCTTTTTTATCAGATTTGGTTTTAACAGGTTTCTCGTCCTGTTTCTCATTTTTTATAGGAGAATGATTAGTGTCAATTTGTTGACCGGATTTTTCAGGATATGGAATTATGTTGTTTTTAAGACAAACTCCATGAGCCGCATTGTTATCAAGAAGCATCATTGCTATTTTTTCGCTCTCTTTATCATCAAAAACCGGCAACTCCTTCTTTTTCTTATCTTTTTGTGGAGTTTCTTTTACAGCTTCCTTTGGTTTATCTTGTTTAATTTCAATACCGAAAATATAGCGGATTCCACTTAATTCCTCTCTTCCCTTAGGATTTTCGATTTTGTTTTCACTATTAATCTCAGCAAAAACCTCTTTTTCTTTCGGCATCTTAGCCTTGGAATCCTTCACTTTTTTATTTTCGGCAGACGGTTTTTCCTTCTCAAAAAGCTCTCCGATAATGTTCCCAAAACTATTTTCCGGCGAAAACTTTTCTGAATCAAAAAGTTCCGTCATTTTTTTGTCATCAGGCAGACACGGCCTGACAAAATCTATAATGTTGTCTACTCTCATACCGCCTCCCCTTTTTCAGCCACTTTCCCCTTATCCCCTTTTTTTATCTTTTTCGGAGTTCCTTTTTTGCCATCATCCGTCTTTGGTTTTTCTGAAGAAGTCCCTTCCCCCTGAGGAGTTTTCTCTTTCGGCGCATTTTCATCAATTAGTTTGTCGCCTTTTTCTTTTAAAAGCTGCTTCTTCCGCTCCTCAGCCATCCGGTGAGAAATCTGAGCAGCAAGTTTTGGAGCAAGATTCTGCATAATCGCGCCAGCACTTCTTGCCGGTAAAGCTAAAAGCACTTTTACAACAAGCTCCATATCCATTTCAGGAACAATCAGAGCTGCTTTTTTTGCTTTGATTTCCTTAAAAGTTGCGATAAGTTTTGTCAGCTTTGTCTCTTCCTCTGCTGTCAGCTTTTTATCAAACTCTTTGATTTCTTTTTTAAAATCCTGCAGCATCGTATCAAGTCTAACAAACTTTTTAGAGTCGCTGTCATTAGTTTTTGTTACAATCTCACCAATTTTACCAAGAGCTTTTTCAAACATTTCCTGCTCTGTTTTCAGCTTGTATTCCTGTCTGTCAAGTGCAACTGTCCGTTTTCTGACAGCTTCAAGAATATCTATTTTATTTTTACGGGAAAACTGATCCATCAACGCCTTTATCTCAGCCGTAACTTTTTTCTCATTAATAGGCGGTTTCTCTTTTTTTTCCTCGTTTGAATCCTGGGCAAAAAGAAAAAGCGTTATCGAAAAGAATACAAAAATAAAAGCTGTAAATCTTAATCGGAGTTTCATTTATTAGGCTCCCTGCCCAGTTTTTCTATAATATGACCAGCTCTTTTCCAGCTCTCTTCAAGCGAAACTTTTTCGTGCATATCCTGCCGTAAAAACTGGTTAATATCATCAATAACCATTAAACTTTCATCAATTTTTCTGTTGCTTCCTTTTACATAAGCTCCAATATTAATAAGATCCTCAGCATCATGGTAAACAGACATCAAATCCCTGATTCTTCCCGCAAGCCCGCGCCGTTCTTTTGAAACAACATCAGACATAACACGGCTGACAGAACCAAGCACATCCATTGCAGGATAGTGATTTTTTGCAGCCAGATTTCTCGACAACACAATGTGACCGTCAACAATTGAACGGACTGCATCTCCAACCGGATCATTAATATCATCACCATCAACCAGAACTGTATAAAGCCCTGTAATACTTCCAGCTTGCGCACTTGTTCCTGCTCGTTCAAGAAGCTTTGGAAGAAGTGCAAAAACAGACGGAGTGTACCCTTTTGTTGTTGGCGGCTCGCCTACAGCAAGTCCGATTTCTCTTTGCGCCATTGCAAAACGGGTTACAGAATCCATCATAAAAAGAACTTTTTTACCCTGATCTCTGAAATATTCGGCAATTGCTGTTGCAACAAATGCGCCACGCATTCTCATCAGCGGGCTCTGGTCTGATGTCGCAACAACAAGAACTGACCGTTTAAGACCTTCTTCTCCAAGGTTTTTTTCAATAAAATCGCGAACTTCTCGGCCTCGCTCTCCAATAAGAGCTATAACATTTATATCTGCACTTGTGTTTCTAGCCATCATTGAAAGTAAAACAGATTTACCAACACCTGAACCAGCCATAATTCCGATTCTCTGACCTTCGCCGCAGGTTGTGAAAACATTAATCGCTTTAACACCCAAATCGAGAGGATCTTCAATCATTCTACGGCTTATTGGGTCTGGTGGATCCTGATAAAGAAACTGTTTCGCGCCATTAAGTTTTATCTCGCCTTTTCCATCCATCGGCTCGCCCATTCCGTTTAAAATACGGCCTAAAAGTGCTTTGCCAACCGGAATAAATGCCTGCGCCTCCTCAAGTTTTACCCTTGAGCCAGGGCGAACGCCGCGAATATCGCCAAGCGGCATTAAAAGAACTTTTTCCCCTTTAAATCCAACAACTTCGGCAAAAACAGGCTTTGAGTCGTAGGAAGTATAAATCGAGACAAGTCCGCCAAGCGTTGCTTCAGGCAGTTTTGCCTCAAGTACAAGTCCTACAACCTGAGTAACGCGGCCATAGAATTCAAATGTATCAAGTGCTGAAATTACTTGAGTTTTTTCAGCAAGTCTTTGAGATAGAGAATCATACATTTTCATCCTCCGCCAGCCACTTTATAACTTTCTCAACCTGGGTTTTTAATGAAAAATCTGCAATTCCTTCCGCAAGTTCTGCAACAACAGATTTTGGCTCCATTGTCACATCTTTGACAATTGCGATTCCTTCACGATTTATCTGTGAAAAAATAGTAAATAAATCGGGGGAAACTCTGATAGAAAGCTTTGATTCATCAGGAAAAGATGCCCTGATTTTCTCAATAATTGAGAGCGCATCCTTTTCCTCGAGCGATTTTCCGGCAAGTTTAAAAAGGGCTTTTCTAACAAATTCTATAACGCTTTGCCACAATTCATCAGAATCACTTTTAAGTTTAAGGAGCTCTGAATCAAAAGAATTCTTAATATTTTCAATTACTTTCACAGCTTCTTTCTGGGCTTCGACCTGACCTTTTGAAGAACCTTCAACCCGGCCTCGTTCATAACCTTCAGCTCTGAAATTTTTCCTTATCTCTAAAATCTGATTATCTTTTGCAGCAATCATGTTTTTAAGCTCTTCAATTTGCGAGCTCATCCGCTCAATCTCGGAGGTTTCGATTGTAACAGTCTCTTTCACTGCAACAGTTTCATCGCTATAAACATCTTTATCGCTATTTTCAATATGCTCAACCTCTTCATCATCAACAAATATTGATCTGACCTCTGATGATGCTTCTTTGACAACAGGAATTTTAAGCTCAAGAATCTGTCTAACCTGACGCAAGTTGAAAATATCAATATCTTCAACAGTGCGATACTGTTTTGATCCAGCTTTTATTACTTTTCCTAAAGTCATAACACCACCTCGCTAAGAGATTAAATAAGCTCGTCACCCGCTCCGGCAAGAACAATCTTGCCCTCTTCTTCAAGTCTCATCGCAGTTCTTACAATCTCGCCCTGCGCAGCTTCAACATCTGAAAGCTTAACTGGCCCCATTGTTTCCAAGTCATCCTTAAGCATTTCTGCCGCACGGCTGGAAACATTTTTGAAAATCTTGGCTTTAAGCTCATCGCTGGCACCTTTTAATGCAAGAATCAGCGTCTCATTATTAACCTCTTTAAGAATTGTCTGAATACCTCTGTCGTCAACATTCAGAAGATCTTCAAATACAAACATCAAAGAACGGATATTGTCGGCAAGCTCAGGGTTTAACTCCTCAATTTCTGTAAGAATTTCAGTCATTGAAGATTTATCCATCTGGTTAAACATCTCTGCAACCTGCTCAAGACCTCCCACATTTTCACTCGAAAGAGCACCGATTGCCTTGATTTCCTCCTCAAGAACTTCTTCAATATCCTGAAGAATTTCAGGAGAAACTGGATCTAAATGACTCATTCTAAGAACAACATCAGCTCGCATATCTTCAGGCAATATTGCAAGAACCTGAGATGCTCTGTCAGGCTGCATGTAAGCCAAAATCAGGGCAATTGTCTGAGGCTGTTCTTTAATAACAATATTTTTTGTGATTTTCGGATCAACAGTGTTTAAAAACTCAAGCGCATGACTTGTCGCATAAATATCGCCAAGAAGAGCGTTTGCCTTGTCGCCGCCAAGGGCGTTTGAAACAGCTTTTTTAAGGAAATCTTCACTTCCCATAATTGCTTTTCCAGCCTGCTGAGCATCTTCTATAAACTCTTTTAAAACACTTGAAACAGTTTCAGGATCAATATCACCCATTTTTGCGGTAAGCTGCCCTATTTTACGAATCTCTTTATCATTAAAATTTTTGAGAATTTGCGGTGCAACTTCATCGCCAAGAGCAAGAAGTAATATCGCAGCTTTCTCAGCACCAGTTAATTTTCCAGCCATAACAAACCCCTCTTATTTCCGTTCTCTCATCCATTTTTTCAAAATTTTGGAAGTAACATCAACATTTTTACGGGCATAGTTGATAACAACAAGCTGTTCTTTTGGAATCTGAAGCCCCATGCTTTCTTCAAGCTCATTTGATAAAGCTTCAAGCTCTTCCTCTTCCTTTGTTTTCTTAGGAATAGCAATTCGTTCTTCCTCTGCCCCGACAAAATCACTTCCCGAAATAGCACCGCCGCCCTCTGCAGCAAGTGGCACTGGCGCAACCGCTCTGATACTTTTTAATAGTTTGATTCCAACAAAGAAGAGGAATGCAAAAACTAAAAGCCATGGCACAAAGTTGAATTTAAGCGCATAGTCCAAAATCTCCTGATAAACCGGAACCTTATCATCAATTTCTTTAGGAATTGCAAAAGGAATTGAGTTTACAACAATTCTATCACCGCGGGCAACATCAAAACCTATCGCATTTTTAACAAGCTCTTCTATTGACTTAAGCTGTGTATCAGAAATCGGAACAATTTCAGTCTTTTTGCCTATTTTTTTCTCAATTCCATCAAGAACAACAGAGACAGTTACCTTTTTTAATGAACCAACATTTTCCTTAACTTTTCTGACAGTTTTGTTTATCTCATAATTTGTTGTTGATTTTTCAAGCGTTGATTTTGAAGCATTTTCAGCAGTTACAGCCTGGCCTGCACGGCCTGGAAGATTTGCCTCAGCTCCGGCAACGCCGCCAGGCTGATTTGTTCCATTTTCCTTTGATTCTTCCATTTTGGTTTCAGAGCGAACTGCAGTTATATTAGGATTGTAAACCTCTTCAGCTCTTTCCGCCTGATCAAAATCAATCTCAGTATTAACAGAAACTCTAGCTTTACCATCGCCAACAATTGGCCCGATAAGCTTTAAAATATTGTTTTCAAGATCTTTTTCCACACTTTTTTTATAGACAAGTTTTTTGCCGGAAAGCCCTTCTGTATCAGACTCGCCGCCACTTAAAATTGCGCCGCTATTATCAACAACAGTAACCTTATCAGCCTTCATCCCCTCAACCGAGCTTGCAACAAGATGAATAATAGAATCAACATGTTTCTGTGAAAGAGATCTGCCCTGATGAAGATTCAAAACAACAGAAGCAGTCGGTTCTTTCTGATCCTGAACAAACATAGATTCTTTAGGAATAACAATATGAACTCTTGCAGATTTTACAGGAGCTAAACTTGAAATTGTCCGCTGAAGCTCGCCCTGAATAGCTCTTACCATATTAACATGTTCTGTAAAATCGGTCAGAGTTGTAACATCGCGTGAATCAAAAATCTCGTAACCAACACCGCCGCCTTTTGGAAGACCTTCACCAGCAAGTTTTAACCTTACATCCATAACTTTTTCAGCTGGAACCTTTATCGCAGTTCCGCCTGCATCAATTTGATAAGGAATTTTTTCCTTAGTCAAAGCTTCTGTAATTGAGGCTGCATCCTCAGTTGAAAGATTTGTGAAAACATACCCCATTTTTGTTCCGCTTGATGAAATTGAAATTGCAGCAATCACACCGATTGTCAGAATTAAGACAACTCCGATTGAGATTTTCTGCCCAAGCGAAAGTCGGGAGCTTATCTCAGTAAGCTTTTGTTTTATCTGGTCTAATTGGTCACTCATATATAACTCCTGTCATCAAATAATCTAGTCAGCACAACCACTTATGCAAAGAGCTTGCCACAGATAAAAGAGCGACAAGCATCTAAACAAAGCCGAACAAATTACAAATTAGATTGTAAAAAGTTGATTTCATTAAATCTTGTGTATATTATGTCTCGAATAAATTAGACGCGGACTGATTATGATACAAAAAATAGGCAAATATTTCCTGAGTACCGGAAAAATCACAGAACAGCAACTCAAAGAAGCTCTTGAAATCCAGAAAACCAGACGACATTTTTTAGGTGAAATTCTTGTTGAAGAGGAAATGATTGAAGAAACAGATCTTCTTATCTACCTTTCCAACATGTATAATGTTCAATATATCTCAAGCAAAAAACTCGAAAGAATGTCTATCGCAGAACAAATTGACGATATTATCCCGAAGCGAATAGCTGAACTTCATAATGTTTTTCCTCTGAAATACAACATGGAGGAGGGCCGCCTCACACTCTTAACTTACTCGCCTCAGAACATTCCACTTTTTAATGAGCTTAAAAGACTCCTCTCCAATGTCAGAAGCATACTGCCTGTTGTTGCATATTCCAAAGGAATTAAAGCACTTATCCTCAAACAATACTATGGCGATTTAAATGCATTTGAGAGAATTTTAAGAAAAAAAGCTGATTTCAAAAATATATCATTAGCAGCAATGGTTCCTGAAAATGAAAAATTCCTTGACCGGGAAATTCTCTCAAAAGAGGTAACCGCAGTAAAAAGCGTTGATGATATGCGGAAAGGCCACATTACCAATACCTCTAAAGTAAGCTTTACCCAGATTATAAATCAGGGAGAAATATTAAACAGAGACAATTCCACAAACAGCATTTCAGCAAGAATGATTCGTGGCGGAATAGGCTCAGATTTATACCCGATGAACAATGAATTTATTGAAATTTTAAGAATATTTTCCGGACTCCTTGACATGGGGCGCGAAAAAGAATTTCACGGACACACCCAGCGGGTTGCTATTTTATGCCAGAGAATTGGCAAATATCTCTCACTTTCAGAAACAGAGCTGAATGATCTTTTAATAGCATCCTATCTTCACGATGCCGGAAAACGAAATCATATCACAGGATTAGACATCAAAGACAGAATAAAATCTGAAAAAATAATAAAATATTCATCTGCACCAGCTGCAATCTTCTCGAATATTCAGCTCTCAAAACTCACGATTGCTTTTCTCAACAACATGTATGAAACCTGGAATGGCGAAGGTTTTCCTCATGGAATGAGAGGCGAGGAAATTCCAGTCGGCTCAATGATACTTCTTCTTGCCGACACATTTGATTTTCTCTCATTTGTTTCAGGAACACAATCATCACTTGCCTTCAACAAGATAAAATCACTAGGCTTTTTCCCGGAAGTGCTCCTAAATGCACTTAAAGAGGTAAACAGCATTGATGATGTTTCGACCGATCCCGAAACTCAGATTTTAACAGGTCTTTTAATCTCAGACAACAGAATGCTTACAAGCGAAATGGAAGCAGCTCTCTCCAGCTTGAAGGTTAAGACTTTTTCAGCCGATGTTATTGAAAATGCTGCAATAATACTCAAAGAACACCACTCCTCAATCAGCTTTATAATTTGCGACAACAACATAAAAACAACCCAAATCACACCTCTTCAGCTTTTATCAGCTCTCAGGAAAAAATCAGCCTTCAACGAACTCAAATTTTATCTGATATCAAAAGAGACAATAGATTCAGAGATACTTCAGAAAGCATCAACGCTAAAAGCAGACAAGATAATCAGCAACTTCTCTGTTTCTTCTGAAATTCAGGATATTTTAAGAGATATTGAACGGTAGCCTCGAATTTCAGATTTAATATTTATAGATTTTTCTGTTTAAATGTGAGACACAATCTACTTATTTCTATTTGAGACAAATTTTCTGAATATTTACTAAAGACAAGGTGTCTCGTCACAAACATCGCCGATAAAATTATTATTACAATCTGCCTGATCCGGATTTGAAACAACTACACAGTTATCTTCACCATCCACAAGACCGTCATTGTCATCATCTGTATCACAAATATCGCCTACTCCATCAAAATCATTGTCAAGCTGATCCGGGTTTGCTATATCAACGCAATTGTCAATGTTATTGGGAACTCCGTCCAGATCAATATCACAGACTCCGTTTTCATCTGTCTCGCCATTGCAGTTGTTATCAACTCCGTCACAAACTTCAAGCATTCCGGGATTTAAATCAAAATTCTGGTCATCGCAATCCTCTTCTGAAGTATATCCGTCTTCATCCAAATCGCAGGAAAGTCCTTCATTTACCTCGTCATTGCAGTTATTGTCTATGTAATCGCACACTTCTGGTTTGAGCGGACTCATATCTTTATCTTTCGGCGCACAGTCTTCACCATTTACAACACCATCATTATCCATATCTTCATCACAAACATCACCTAATTTATCCCCATCAATATTTGACTGGTTTGGATTTGCTTTTGACAGACAGTTATCAACATCGTCCATTATTCCGTCATTATCTGTATCTTTTGGATCGTAAATTTCTGAAACTGCGGCAGGAACCAGTGTGAATTCAAAACCGGTAGAAATTGCATCTTTTGAGCCATCATTATTGCTGTCAACATCAGGCGTTATCATTGCACTATATACACCGCAAAACTGAGCAATAGTTGTGCAAATTTGCGGAGTTTCCGGCTCTCCTTCACAGCTTGAAGTGTTAATATCGGGCATGCAATATAATTTTTTTTCTCCTGTTAGACCAAAAATACCTTCATAAGCATTGATGCATAAACAATCTTCTAAAATCGAGCTGTTTAAAGCATTTTTAAGATCTGTCATTGGGATAATTCCGCCAATTTTTCCAGTTGTTGGAATTTTTTTATCTGTTGTGCTTATCTCAATTAACGCATTTTTCAGATTTATCTTAACAGGTTTTTCTCCAAGAAGAAAGACCGGAAAATCATAAAAAGTATCTGTAAAACCGTTGATTTTATCGCCATACTCAGCAGTAAATACATTTTTCACATCAAAGTTTTCACCATTTTTTATAAAGCTGTCAATCCAGACAGAAAAAGCCTCGCTTCCCGACATATTATCTTCATAACTATCTTTGTCGTGACAATGAAAATTATTGAGCACACCTTCTTTTGTCTCATAAATAGCGCAAATATTTGAAGTTTCTATATTTTCCTGAATAAGCTGCTGTAACTGCTCTGCCGCATCAGGAAAAGCATTAAAAATCTGGCCGAGCTTATTATCATTAGTTCCATCGCCATTAAAATCAAAACAGCAGTCATTGCCGCTTGGAACACTCATCGTATTCATATAATAAACAGAACCGAAGCTATAATGAATCTCTGCATCTCCGTCATTAGGAGTAACATCGTCATCAAGTATAATATCAACCTCATTAACAAGATCGCCATCAGGATTTCCGTCACTCTCTTCATCTTTATCAATAATAATTTCGTCATCTTCCAAATCAACAAGATCGCCATCATCAATAATTTCAGAATCAGGAAAATTGTCAGGCTCAACCAACGCATCATCTTCTGCAACCTCATTTTCAGGTATTGCAGA
>CAZISX010000030.1:0-2211 GCA_964542005.1 uncultured Spirochaetales bacterium | reverse complement strand
TGACTTTTTTGAAGAAGAGTCGCAACCAGCAAAAATCAAAATAAAAAGCAATGCCAAAACAATTGAAAACTTCATTAAAACCTCCTAAATATTAATTATTCCAAAACCTTAACTTTATCACCAGTAATTAAAAGAACCTGAACCTTTCCTCCATAACTTTTTGACATTCCAGTATCAATTCTGTAAGCCTTTCCGCCGCAAACAGCATTAATTTTTTCATGGGAGGTATGCCCCATAACAATCCTTTCTGTTTTTGTAAGTTTTAAAGTTTCTTCAATCATGTCGCAGGTTTTTTTGTCTGGATTCCCTGTTGAATAATCACGCATCCACAACATTTCTTTAGCAAATTCAGCGAACTGCGCTCTTTCGCCCAAAAACCATGATTTTGCTTCATTGTTAAGTTTTTCAATCCCGTATTTTGCGTGTTCAGGCTTTACTCCGCCATGAACAAAGAGATTTTTCCCGACAATTACAGCAATATTATGCTTGGCAAGTCTTGCTCTGAGAATGCCGCCTTTCTGAAATTCTTTTGTCCGGTCAATCCCTTTTTTTGCGAATTTTTTTACAGATTCTTCTCCAGCATAGCGATAATCGCCCTCAGCATTCATAAGCTCATGATTAGCATTAAGAACAATAAGTGCTCCTCCAGCAGAAGCTGCCTCTTTTTCGAGCTTGTCCAAAAGCTCAATTATTTCAGGCTCATCAGAGCCTCTATCTGTGTAATCTCCAGTCTGAACAACAATCATTTTACCACCAATCCAGCTACCCTTTTCATCAATTGCACCAGCAATTTTTAATGCTTTTTTAAGAGCAGGATAATCACCATGAATATCACCAATTGCTGCAATTTTCTCTTCTGAATAAATAAAGAGAGATGCCAGAAAAAAGAGAACAAGTAAAACAGATTTCATAAATATCCTCCTGAATTTTAAAGTTAACAAAAATTCAAACCTCTCAAAAAATGCACTTTTCTAAACTCTGATTCTGCAGTTTTTAGATACCACACAATTGCGTTATTTGCAATTTAATGAGAGACTCTTCCATCACTGTTTCACAGAGAAAAAATCAACTGACTACTAATAGTAGCAAAATAAAACTTATATTTTGAAATTTTTTGACTTTTTATTTTTTGCAGGATAGTCTCATTTACCAGTTTTGGTGGTAAAAAATATTTTTCAGGAGGCTCCAATGAATCAAGTGTTCAAAAAGTTATCATTTGCACTTTCACTCGCTCTTCTTGCGATTTTCAGCACAATTACAATTTATGCTGAAGATTCAGTTACTTATGAAGTTAAAAAAACTGTTATCAAGAAAACCAAAGATGGCCTTAAAACCAATCTTAATGTATGGTATCCTGCAAAAGAAGAGTCTACTCCTGTTTTTGTTTTTCTCTCAGGACTTAACGGAATAGCTCCTTCAAGTGCTTATTCAATGCTTTTCACAGAGCTTGCATCAAAAGGAATTACAGTTGTTGTTCCTTCAGGCAGCCTTCTTCTTCCAAATATGATTCACAAAAGAGCCACAGAATTTAAAGCTGCCCTCACCTGGATGAAATCAAATTTCGGAACAAAAATGGAAGAACTTGGCAATGGTGCGGATATGGAAAAGCTCATAATTGCATCCCACAGCTCAGGTTCTCAGCCAGCAATACTTGTTTACAAAGAGATGTATGAAGAAATAAGTGCACTGTTTTTCCTTGATCCTGTAGACGGCGATCCTTTTGAAATGGGCGAAAAAGTTATTGCTCCAAACGAAGTTTTTGATTACGGCACACCTGTTTTTATTCTTGCTGCCGGTCTTGGCGGAAAACCTGGATTCAACATCAAATACTATCCATCATGTGCTCCTGAAAATATCTCAAGAATGCACTACTACAATGCCTTCTCCTCTCCAAAATGGTATATAAACGCTTCTGAATATGGTCATGTTGATATGCTCAACACACTTTACGCAGGCGGCGTTAAATTATCACACTTCTGCTCAGGTGCCGACAAAAACCTTGACAAAAATATTTACAGAACTTTTATAGCAGATTCAATCCAGTCATTTGTTGAAGGTGCTGTTGAAGGTAAATGCGACAAGCTTAAAAACATTGAAAATCAAGACCTTATGGCTATTGATACAGAGCTTCTTTCTGATGGATACTGCAATCGGAATTAAATTTCAGCAATAATTTTCTTAAAAAATTTCAGATAATTCCGGGTGGATGGC
>CAZISX010000029.1:29249-37232 GCA_964542005.1 uncultured Spirochaetales bacterium | reverse complement strand
TGTAAATCGGCATTAATCACCTCTTAAATGTGCGAAGTTATTATAGTTTCAGGTGAATATTTGTCAAGAATTGCGTGGCGGATCAGCCCGATTCAAGTAAGGGATGCGTAAGAGCCAGATAGTGGAATAAAACACAGGCTCAATTCGGGTGGAAATCTGGTCAGGTTTTGGTCGGGGACAGGTAACAGATATTTCAAGATAGGTATTGAATTAAAAACCCGACACTCCATACAGATGCAATAACAAACACAAAAACAAGATATCTCTTTGCTTTTTCTGCATAATATTTTTTGATAAAATAGGCGCTAATCGCAGCAAATCCTGCTGAAGCCGACATCCATGAGTCGTAATATGCAACCCCCATTGTAAATAAAATGGTCAAGACAATATTCAAAGTATCATATCTGTTCATTTTTTCTTCTCTGATTTTTCCTGTTCAATCTTTTTCTCAATCATTTCAATTATATTCTTGTCGCCAGTCTTCAATGCCAGGGAATGAATTGTTTCATCGTATCCTACAGTTTTATCTGCTTTAGCCCCTTTTTCCAATAAATACTGAACCAGTTTTTCATTTTTGGGGTTAATAGCAAGAGCAAGAGGAGAAACATTGTCAAACGATGTTTTGTTAACATTGGCACCCAGCTCTTCAGCAAGAAACTTCACCATATCAAGTGAGTTGTTAATTACAGCAATCATCAAAGGATTCATGCTTATAAAAAATCCGGCATTGATATCAAAAAAGAATGGCCGCATTATTTTCACCATTTGAATGTTGTTGCTGTAAACTGCTTCAATTATTGGATTTTTGCCTTCATTATTGGTCGAATAAATATCTGCATCATTTTTTAGCAAAAGCTCTGCTATATTTGTTAAGTTTTTCTGTACAGCAATGTGAAGAGGAGTGTTGCCGCCTGCATCTGCAGCATTGATTCCTTTTTTTTGAGTTATTAAGAGCTCAGCTTTTTTCAAGTCCCCCTTTTTTAGAGCCTCAATCAGGAAATATTTTTCGGGCCCCGAATCTGATGATTTAATGCTGCTGCATTTTGAACAGTGCAATTTTCGAATTTTATCGCAATCAAACGGCCCTAATTTCATACAAAGAGCATCCCATGCTTTCATGTTAATTCCGTCAACATCTTTTGTTGAAAGTTTTTTAATTCCAAGAGAAACAAAAAGGACAACAAGATCCTCCCGATTAAAAAGAATAGCATATTCAAGCACATTCCGGCCGTCCATATCCTCAGCATTAATATCAGCACCATTTTCAACAAGCATTTTTACTGTTGTATAATCGCTCCTAAAAGCTGACCACATAAGCGGTGTTACTTTGTTGTTGTCCCGCCGATTTACATCTGCTCCATTTTTGATAAGAAAACGGGACATCTCGGTATTTCCCCAATACAATGACAGGGAGAGCGCTCCGCCCAGTGTCTCTTTTTCTATTTTTTTGTACAGAAGAAGCGTTTTCATAAATGGCGTAACATTTTTAACTTTTTTACCTGCGATTGCCGTGATAAAAGATGAGATATCTTCTTTAGAAAGATTTTGACCGCCTGTTTTTAAAAGCTCTTCAAATCCAGTTAAATTGTTTTTCTCTATCAGCTCAATTGCTTTTTTAGAAATGGAAGCCTCTTCCCCGAAAATAACCAAAGAAAAGAAAAAAGAAATCAGTACCAAAAGTTTCATGCTAAACTCCCTGATTTATAAGAGGGGGGGAGCCCCCCTCTTAATTAATTATTTGATAATATAATTTATATTAAATTTTTTGTCAAATGTTCCTGGCGGCGGCGGGTCTATCTCCCAAACAGGAATGCCCAAAAGTACCATCCTTTCATAAGTTGTCATTCTATCGAAAGAATTAGATGCAAGGAATTCTGTTACAAACGCCGCTTTCCGTGCATGTATAGCCATCGCCACAATCTGCTGGAGATAAACAGGTTTTTGAACCGCAGTAAAAGTATCCGGCAGGTGTTGCCTTGCATTTCATTCCATCATGACATTCGGAGTCAAGAACACATGGTTTCATGCAAACCCCGTTTGGTCCATTTACTCCGCCACCAACACATTCTTCTCCATTTGTTGGACAGTCTGAGCCAAACTGGCAGCCAGAGCATATTCCTGATGGAAGTTTTGGTGAGCAGTTAAGTCCTTCACAATCACTTGATGTTGAACATTCAAAGAACTCATTTAAAAATTCGGTGCAGTAACCGTTGCTGCATTCGAGATCTCCAGGACAATTCGCTGTAGGTATAGGTTTACATTTGCCATTTACATCAAGAGCAGTTCCAGCCGCGCAGCTGCAGACAGGGCCATCAGCCAAATCTTGGCATACAGTTTTGTTTGGTTCTGTGCAAGGATTTACTGGTGTACATGAATTAACACATTTTCCACCAAGACAGCTCTCATCCATATTTGGACATTCGCCATCAGGGTTTGTAGGACTGCAGTATTTTTCATTACAAGGAATTCTCATGCACATACCATCGCTGAACTGACTGTCAACAATACAAACAGTTCCGCCGAAGCAGTCTTCATTGGTTTTGCAGTGTGGAAGTCTGCAGATACCCATGGTTTCTGCGCAAACTCCATGAGGACAGTCCATATCAGTGTCACACATGTATTGACATGTTCCATAATCATTACACTGAGTGTTTCCAGGGCAGTCTTCTGCACCCTGACAGTTATTACAGATACCGCCCGCCGCTGCAGCATTACAAATGCTGGTTGAATTAGGGTTAAACTCGTGGCAGTCATTGTTTGTTATGCACTGTTCTTTTTCAAGAAGTGCTGAATCTGTTGTTATACAATAGCCTGCGGTGCAAGTTGTTCCGTTTGGACAAACATCAACAGAAACAACCTTGCAGGTTCCATCAACATTGGTGTATCCATTATTGCAATCACAATGATATCCTTCTAATGATTCGTCAACTACACACAAATTTTTGTGTGATTCGTTGCATGGATTATCTGCTGGCCATTCTCCACAAGGGTTGTTTGCTGTTGCAACACATTTTGTACCATCTGGTTCGTAACCTGAATCACAGACGCAGCTGTTATTTTTGTTTGATGCATGTTCCTGACAACAAAGATTGTTATCCATGTGAAATCCGCCATCAACATCACAAAGACAAACCGCATTGTTATCTTTTATTGAACATGTAGAATGTTCTGGACAAACTTTAGTCTCACATGAATTTGTTTCACAAGTTCCCTGAATACAAACTTTTCCAGCAGAACACCAGCCACTTAAATGAGCCTGTGTAAGTCCGTCTTTGTCACAGACTGGAACGCATTTTCCGCTGTTGTCAGGATCAATATATGTTTCTTTACACGCACATTTTCCGTTTACATTTGTTGCGTCAGTTCCGCAGCAGATGCCATTATCGTCATGAAATCCATCAAGAACACTGCATACGCACTTATATCCAGCAGCTTCTTTTGGCTCAGGCATACACTGGGTTCTGTGAGCGGCTGTAAGTTCTGTTGTTGAGCACGGGTTAGGGTTGCAAACTGAAGGACCTGAATCTGTGTCTGATATGATCTCGTCAACATCTGGAATTATTTCATCAGTATCAGGTTTAGTGTCACCATCAGGGAGTATCTCGGTGTCTGGTTTCACCTCATCAATATCCGGCTTAGCTTCATCAGCATCCGAAGGATTGTCAATATCAGAGATTGGTGTATCTCCATCTGTAACTGGTTTTTTCTTGCTCTTTGAATCAGAGCAACCTAATGCTGCAAAAAGTCCAATAATAACAATAAATAACAATGCTTTTTTCATAAAGACCTCCATATATGTTTCAAAAATCCGCCTTATTATATCCAGATAGGGTTTAAAATCAACCTGTAATGCTAAAGAAGTTAAAATTTTGAGATGCTATAGTTTTTTGGAATATTTGGGGTAAAGATATTTTTGTTTGTTGGCTCATTTATTTTTACAGAGCTGAAAATTATTTGATTAATATTGCTCAATTCATCAATAATTACGACAGATTTCACCTCTTCTTTTTCTATAATCAGAAAAATATAGGTAACTCCCTGAATATTTTGAAGCGGTTTCAATTTAAATATTTTCTGATTTTTTTCGATTTTTATTCCTGTTGATGCTGCTTTTTGAGGATCGCTTTCCGAGACAAGAAATGTTTTTTTTATCTCTGCAGTTCCTTTTAGAAAAATAAGATACTGGCTTAAATCCCCTTTTTTACTCTGCATCATTGCCGATTTTTTATCGTGATTCACAATTGTGATGTCTGTTTCATTCACAAATGTTTGTCGGCTTAGTTTTTTTCCTGTCATATAGTCGAATCTGATAAAGGTTGGCGCAAGATAGAATAGGTGACCTGCCTCTTTTCCGCTTACTTTTTTTGAGATTTTTGAGGTAAAAAACTGAGTAAAATCTGCGGAGAAGCTTGTTGTTTGGTCATATTTACTTACTATTTGAACATCGTTTGCGAATAAAGATGAGAAAAGAGCAATTAATGTAATTAAAAAAAATTGTTTCATGCAAAACCTCTATTGAAATGTATGATTGACTGATTCATTTGCCGGATCAAATTCATAAATTCTGGAGCGTGTAGGAACAAAAAGTATTACTCCGCCGTTGACAACAGGAATCATCTCTGAAATATAGCTTTCTGAAACCCAGCCTTTGAATGTAAACCCTGGCTTTATTGAAAATCTAAATGAAGTTCCTGCCGGTGTTTTGTTTTCAGAGTATCTTTTTATTGAGAATTCAACAAAATCATCGTTATAAATTGGGTAAGATTTGTCTAAAGCAATTTCTCCGGCTCTTGTTTCGTGATGGTTTAAAAATTGATCAATTCTTTCTACAAGATAGTTGTCGGCAGGATAAATAGCATATTTAACAAAACCTTCAAAACAGGAGATGTTTTTCAGAAAATTTTCATCAGGAGCAATTCCTAAAATAGTGCTTGATGCAATCTCTGTTATTGTTAAAATTTGTGGTTCACATCCGTTTTTATTAGGGAAAACAAGTAATTTATCTGTCATAAAATCAATGGAAAGATCTGAAAAAACTGCAAATTCATCAGAAAAAAGCTCTCCGTTAAATCCTACAACTCCGGTTTTAGATGATGAGTTGGCAAGATATGATTCATAGGAAGCAATGTATGTCTGATAAAAGAAAAGTCCACGGATAACTTTAAGATATTCAATTTTAATTTTGTTGTCAGCGGTTGGATATTCTATCTTCTCAACAGATGGAGTTTCGTAGGAAGATGGTTTAATCATCCAGCCATTATGCTCTAAATCATAAGAAATTACGCGGCCATCAGAGAGTGTAAGCCATAAAACATCTGATTTTTCTGCATCCAAAAGCAATGTGTCGGATGTGTCGGAATCAGTTCCATTGTCTGGATTTGGAATATCTGAATCTTGATTTACAGGAATATCTGAGTCATCAGTTTCAATATCTGAGTCGCTGGCAAAATTTAAATCTGGCTGATTTAGACTGACTTCAACTTTTTCCAGAAATTTCTCTTGTGTTATGAGTTTGAAATCAGATGAAGTTTTGTATTTTACAGAAGATGCGGAAAGAACAGAAATCTGGCCTGGAATATCAATTGAATTGATAACAATATTATCATTTATTAAGAGAAGAACTTTTTCAAGAGAGACAAGAAATCTGTTGTCTGAAAGAGTCCAGACATTTTTTATGTTTCCGGAAGTGCTGTATTTTTCAGGCAGAACAAACTTTGAAATTTCAAGAGAATTAGTGAATGAATATAAGCCATTGCCGTTTTTCTCAGTTGCAAAGCAGATATTTCCGGAACAGGCGGGTTTATTTATCTCAATATTCTGTTCTTTTTCTAGTAATTTTTTCCCTTCAGATGTGTATAGCGCAGTTATAGCTTTTGATAATTTAATCGAATAACCTGTTATAAGATAATTCCCGTCAAGAATAAGAATATCGGAAACTATAAAATCAAGCGGCGTTCTGATGTCATGATTTTCAAGAGAAGAATCGCCAATATATTCAAATGTTTTTGAGATTTTTTTTATTAAAAGCTCCTGTTTTTGACCATCAAAAGCTCCTGTTGCCACGCTGTAGCCTGATTTTGTTGATAAAACAGCAAGTCCATTTGCATCTCTTCCAACCAGTAATCCGCTTTCCCCTGGGCTTTTGTTGTCTGTAAAATCAGAAACAGCAGTGCCGAGACAGCCATTAATCAGCTTGATTCTTCCAAGAAAATCTCTGCCGGTATCAAGAACAAAAAGAACATAGGAGGGTGCGTCAGTTTCATTGCACGAAACAACATTATCAACAACAAAAATATTTTTAGGTTCTCTCAGATATGGCTTGGAGTTGCTTCCGCTCTCGCATGATAAAATGAAAAGCAATGCAAATATAGATATTAAAAAAGTTCTAGTCACGAATTACCTCCTCAACATCAAAAAACGAATCGCTTTCATAGTCAGCATTTACAACAAGAATCAAATTTTCATCAAAACAACCTGCAAAAATCCGTTTTTTATCACCATTTTCTGAATAGTGAAGTTGGTAGGCGTAGCATGAGTCTTTGTAAATCTCACTCTCTTCAAGATCAATTTCATAAATTTTGTTGCTTGTTGCGCTGTCATAAACAAAAATATTTCCATCTTCAGAAGAGGTCGCGAAAACCATCTCTGAGATTGAATTTTCTGTGTAGGGAACAACACTGATTTCCCCGCCTCTTCCTGCCATTCGGGAAACCCAGTCTACGCTATACGATTTTGTGTCTGTAATCGTAATTTTGGCAATCATAGGAACATCTTCGATATATTCCTGATAATTTCTGTATGAAATATAAAAAGAATTTTCATCAATAAGAGAAGGTGCAATTCCGCGAATATCTGTTCCAGGGCTTGGGATGTTGAGCAAAACCCTACTAAAATCAGCGGTGATTTTTTCCGGTGATTTTTCCCTTATTTTCATTGATGAAATCCATTTGTTTGATTTGTGTGAAACCAGAAAAGAGTCAAGACCTTTTATATATTTTATATCAGTTATGCCGTCATTAAGCTTGAATCTTTCAACAACTGTGTCTTTTGAAATATCGGCACAAACAAAACCGTTTTCGCAATCAGACCGTGTTTCGCAGGTTTTTGAAATAAATTTTTCACCATTTCTAAGAGTGAGGCAATCGCTGGTTTGAGTGCTGTCACATTTTATACAAAGAGGATTTTCATCTTTATCATAACATGATGCTCCGGCTGGGATACATTTTTTTAAGGTTGAAGATGGAATTTCAAGAACTGGTTTAGGATAAACTACAACAATTTCTCCATTTCTCATGTGAGAAACAAAAAGGTATTCATCATTTTCATCAAACAAAAGAGCATAAGGCTCTGAAGATGTTTTAATTGTTGAATTATCAAGGGTACTTACGCCATATTCAAGTGATGGATTGTTGTTTTTGTCATAAGTTATTCTAGCTTTTTGGATTCCACCCTTTTCCCTTGAAGCAGCATAAACAATTGATTCATCTTTGGAAACAGCCATTTTGCCGGACATAGAAGATAAAAGAAGTGCGCTGACAGATTTTTTTTCTTTTATATTGTAGATTGAAAGCTGTGCATAATCATATCTGCGGTTAAAGTTGCTTGATAAAAGTAGTATATGGATACCATCTTTTAAAAGGTGCATATCTGTAACCTTATAAATAGCACTAACTGGTGGTTTTTCCTCTGGAATATCTGTGGCACAAGAAACAAAAACCCCAGCAAGAAGCAGGGCTAGAAAAATAAATTTCATTATTAACAACTCCTCATTTTTTTTCTTTTTAGTAGCAGATTTTTTATCAGCAGAAGTCTCTTTTATCTCTTTTGAAGCTTCTTTTTTAGTTTTGGTTTTTTTCTTATCCTTAGTCTCTTTTTTATCATCACTCTCTTTTTTAGAACTTTTTTTCTTCTTAATTTTTAGAAGTTTTTCAAGTTCAGCAAGCTTTTCTTTGTTTTCAGGGTCAGGGAACATCTCATGAATTC
>CAZISX010000029.1:19471-29239 GCA_964542005.1 uncultured Spirochaetales bacterium | reverse complement strand
AAAAAAGAGAGAACCCGATTTTTATATAGCTTTCTTCAATTCTGTCACAATCTTTAAACTCTTTTTCTATTTTTCTGTATGCCTGAATTGCATTGTTGTAGGATTTTTCATTGTAATATGTTTCTGCATTCCAAAAAGAAGCATCACAGATATGTTTTTTGGGGAATTTTTTCTCATACTTATCCCATAAATCACGGGTTTGGGCGTAATCATCGCTCTCTTTTGTGAGCGTTACAAGCTGTTTGTAGGCTTTTTCGCTATCATCAGAAAGGTTGAATTCCGAGCGTTTTTCTACAGTTATCTCGCTTTCGGATTTTAACACATCGCCGTCTTTATTAATAAGGGATTTAATCTGGGAGCGGAGAGTCACTATATCTTCATCAATTTTTTTAAGATTTGAAGCAGTTGCAGAATTCTTTTGTGAATTCATATCAATCATATCAATTCTGTTGTTAAGCTCAATAATTGTTGATTTAAGTTCTTCCAGGGTTGAAAAAGACATGTTTATTTTGTTTTCCTGAGCCTCTTTATTCATCGCGAGTTTGTCTTCAATTTTAGAAATCCTCTCTTTTAATGAAAGAATATCAGTCTCAATAAGTTTTTGGAACTCTTCCTGAGCAACCTTGGATTTAGCATTTACCTCAGCATTGATTTCTGCTTTTGCCAAATCAAGATCTTTTTTTGTAGCCAGACACGATGTGAGCATCATTGTCACAAAGAAAATAAGAGCAAATTTTTTCATAGTTTTACCTCGTCCATTTAAAGCGCCGTAATATTATCAGAAAAATTAAGTTAATCAAATATTTTAAATATCTCCCAATAATTGAGTGAAACAAAATAATTGACTCAACAACGACTCCTTTTTATATTAGTTCAAGTTTATTTTAATTATGGAGGATTTATGTACCAGATAACAAAAACAGAAAAACTTGCAGAAGCAATCTATAAATTAGAAGTTTTTGCACCGGAAATCGCAAAAAACCGTAAGCCTGGGCAGTTTGTTATTGTAAGAGTTGATGATAATTCCGAAAGAATTCCTCTCACAATCTATAATGCTGACACTGAAAAAGGGACAATTTCTCTTATAATTCAGGCAATTGGCAATTCTACAAAAAAACTTTGCGTCAAAAAAGAGGGCGAAAAATTAAACGCAGTTGCAGGTCCGCTTGGTTTACCAACCCATCTTGAAAATTTTGGCACAGTTCTTTGCATTGCAGGCGGAATTGGTATTGCGCCGCTTTATCCGATTATTGAAGGACTCAAAAAAGCAGGAAATAAAATCATAACAATAATGGGGGCAAGGACAAAAGAGCTGCTTATTCTTGAAGATGAGGTGAAAAATATTTCTGATGAACTGATAATTACAACAGATGATGGAACTTATGGCCGAAAAGGACTTGTTACAGACGCGGCTGAAGAAGTTATCTCGAGAGAAAAAATCAATCACGCTGTAATAATCGGGCCTGTAATTATGATGAAATTTTCAAATATGGTGACAAAAAAACATGGAATTCCATCAACAGTAAGCCTTAACCCTATAATGATTGATGGAACAGGAATGTGCGGCGGCTGCAGAGTAACTATTGGAAAAGATACAAAATTTGCCTGTGTTGACGGTCCTGAATTTGATGGTGATCTTGTTGATTTTGATTCTTTAATGAAAAGGCTTGGGATGTACAAAGATCATGTGTGCAAATTAGCTGAAAAATAAACCCTCGAACTCCTCAATTTCACTTGTTTCAGGTTTTACGAAAAACATCCCTTTTCTGAATTCTGCTGGTTCGATTCCTCTTAAAAAGAAATAGAATACTCCGCCAAATGAAAAATCGCAGCCGCGGCTAAAGAGATATCTTTTCAAAGCTACTGCATAAACCATGTATTGGATATCGTAATTATGCTTAATTATTGCTTTTTTCAGACTATCATCCGAATAATCGGAAAGAGAATTAGATTTCCAGTCTGCTATAAAAAAGTTATCTTTGTATCCAAAAATAATATCAATAAATCCATGGAAAAATCCCGCAAGCTCATTGCGGCGCAGGTTAGGGGAGAGAACTTTTTCGCTAATTTCAGGAAACAACCTCTTTCTGCATTTTATAAAATAGTTGTCAATAGTGGCGGAATTAATCTTATCAACAGGGAAATAAAATTCCATCTCATTGATTCTTTTAGATTTTTCAAGCATTGAGAGCGAAAATCCATCATCAAAAAGTGGAGAAACCAGCGTTTTTTCAATAATCTGAAAAGTCCCTTTTTCAAAATTTTCTGTTTGCTGTGAAGTTGCGTAATATTTTGAAATTGTTTCAGAAAAAATCTTTTTATCTGGTGAAATATAATCAATCTTTTCAAGTATTTCGTGAAGCATTGAACCTGTTTTTTCACCTTTTGGCAACATTGGATATGTCTCTTTTTCTATTATTTCACCTTCTTCCGCATCGTAATCAGGAAGTTCTGCAGTGCTTTCTGAATGTGCTGTAAGTGAGCTGTAGCTTGCAATACCCCATTTTTTATCAATAAATCCTTTAAATTCTTGTGAAATTAACTTGCAGCTATTGGTTTGATTGTCAAATTTTTCTCCGCTAAGCGTTGGATATGATTTTATTTCAAAAAGTTCAGGAAATTGCTGAAATCGTTGGAGATTTCCAAAAAATCGCTCTCCTGAGCTTGTTGAAAACGGTATTCTTGCCAGACCTGAATAAAAGTTGCCCCAGCCTGTGTAGAGTCTCTGTTCCGCTCTTGTCAGCGCAACATAAAAAAGTCTCATTGCTTCAGCTGTAGCTTCTGCTTCAGATTTTTCCTTGAATTTATCTTTTTCAAGTACAAGATATTCTTTTGTCTCTTCGTGAATAGTTCTCCAAAGCTCCTTGCTTTCTCCTCCGCGGAACAAAAACGGAACAAAAACAACAGGATACTGAAGTCCTTTGCTTTTGTGAATTGTTATAATTGTGACAACTTCATCATCTTTATCAAGTCTCTGCTCATACTCTTCAACCCGCTCGTCTGCGTGGATAATCTTTTTTTCAAAGTGGGAGAGAAGCTCTTCCGGCGAAAAGAAATTTTCAAGAGAATCTGAGTGTAAGAGCTCAATAAGATGAAGGAAATTGGTTAGTTTTCTCTCTCCGTTTTCCATTGAAAGGAGCCTTTTTTTAATAGAAAAATTCCGCATCAGCTCGGCACAGGAACTGATAAAGCTACTATCTTTCCATAGTTTATTAAGCTTTTTGAAAAGTGTCAGGAGTTCTTCCCGTCCTTTTTCATTTTCTGAAATTTCATTGAGTTCATCAATCGTTTTTCCAATTGAACTTGTAATAAGTGCTGCTCTGATAACTTTTTCTTCCGAAGGATTTGCCATTGCAAACATAATTTGAAAAAGCTCTTTTGCAACAGATGATGCAAAAACATTTTCAGAGGTGCTCGATGATGATGGAACCCCTTTTTTTTCAAGTGCTTTTTTTATCTCTTCGCCTTCATAACCGGAATTGACCAAAATTGCGATGTCTGAAGCTTTAAGCGGCTTTTCTTTTGTTCCGAAATAGGCAGTTCCGGCAACGGATTTATTTAAAAGTCTTGTGATTTCCTCGGAAACAGCCTCAGTTATCATTTTTGATGCATTCGTTTTAGCCATTCCTTTCGGTTCATAGGAGTTCCAGATTACAAAAGGAGGTGCTTCTCTCTCTTCAATTATCAATATTTCCTTATCTTTTTTACCGGCAGAAATAACATTGTTGTAAGCTATCTCATTAAAAACAAAGGGATTTTCGGTGCCAAAGACAATGTTGAATGCTTCGACAAGTCTTGAGTGTGATCTGAAATTTGTTCCGAGCGTAAACTTTTGTTCTGCTTCATTTGAGGCTTTTATGTATGAAAAAATATCAGCACCGCGAAACGCATAAATTGACTGTTTCGGGTCGCCAATAAGAAAAAGCATTTTCTCTTTATCTCCAAAAATCGTACTGAAAACAGCATATTGGAGAGTATCTGTATCCTGAAATTCGTCAATTAAAGCTGCGCGGTATTTCTTGCCGATTGCTTCTTTCAACTTGATACCGTCCGCACTGTTCAAACCTTTGTATAAAGAAGTGAGCAAATCATCAAAAGTTTCAACACCAAGCTCTTCTTTTTTCTTTGGCAGATTTTTTCTTAGATATGTAAAAAGTTCAGTAAAAATAAGTGACTGGAGATTGTCTGTAGTTTCATTTTCAGGATAAATCTCAAGAAGAGGCTTGCCTGAAATTTTGTATGCAAAATTGTACAAGGATTCGTGAATTTTTGAAATATTTTCCTCACCGATTCTAATTTTTCCAGTTGAAATCTCGCTTCGCCAGAAATCATCAACCACAGATTCAACAAGCTCAAGACCTGATTTTACCATTTCAGAGTCGTAGGAGGCGCCGCTTTCAAAAGCAAATTCCTTGAGCATTCGAGCACAAAACGAGTGAATCGTAAAAATTGCAGCTTCATCAAAAAACAAAGCAGCCTCTTTCAAAAGATTAAACCGCTCCTCAAAATCGGGAAACTCCCTGATATTTCTGATAATTGCTGAAATATTTTCATCATCGCCATCTTTTTCTGTGTGTTCCAGTGCTGTTTTTATAAAAGAGCGGATTCTTGATTTAAGCTCTGCTGTTGCTGCCTGGGTAAATGTCATAACCAGAATTTCTTTTAAAGGAACCTTCTTTTCGAGAATAAGTCTTAAAAAGATAAGAGCTATACTGTAGGTTTTGCCGGTTCCAGCACTTGCTTCTATCAGATTTTTTCCTGTAATACCGCTTATGACCGGGTTGAAAATTGAGGTGAAGTTGCCATTTTTCATGATGCTGAAATCTCCATTTGTAAAAAGTGAGTCGCTCGATTCTGCTATAAATAAAAGATAAAATCAATCTCTTTTGACAAATTATTACCTTTGTGATACCTTATTTTTCAAATAATAGAACATGCGGGGTTATTTATGAACAGCAACTCATTAAATACATTTGGAAAAGGCGTTTTAAGTGATGAAGTGGTTAAATATAAAAAACTTCATGAAACAATGATGGACGCTTTTGTCTCAATTAATATGGATGGAACACTGGTAGAATGGAATTCTTCATACAAAAATCTTTTAGGTTATTCTGATGATGAGCTTTCAAAACTTAACTACAAAGATATAACTCCTGCAAAATGGTATGAATTTGAGGATAAAATTGTCAGAGAACAGGTCATGAAAGAGGGTTATTCTGAGGTTTATGAGAAAGAGTATATAAAAAAAGATGGAACAATAATCCCAATAGAATTAAGGACTTTTCTTCTCCGTGATGATTCGGGCACGCCTCTTGGAATGTGGGGAATAATAAGAGATATCAGCGAAAGAAAGAAAATATTGATTGAATCTCTAAAAAATGAAGAAAGACTGCGGATTTTAGCAGAAATACTTTCCCATGATTCCAAAACTATTCAGGAATTTCTTGATTATGCTCTTGAAAAAGCACTTCTTCTAACAAGCAGCAAGCTTGGTTATATATACCACTACAACGAAGCCAGCGAGGAATTTGTTTTAAATACATGGTCAAAAGAGGTTATGGCAGAATGCTCTGTTATAAATCCGAAATCACTTTATGAACTTTCAAAAACCGGAATATGGGGTGAGGCGGTCAGGCAGCGAAAACCAATAATACTTAATGATTTTGAAGCATACCATCCATTAAAAAAAGGGCATCCAGAAGGTCATGCGACGCTCTATAAATTTATGACAATCCCTGTTTTTAAAGGAAAAGAAATAATTGCTGTTGTTGGAGTTGCCAATAAAGATAGTGATTACAATGAAATGGATGTTTTGCAGCTTACACTTCTTATGGATTCTGTTTTCAAAGTTGTTGGCAGAATTAAAGCAGAGGAGGATAGAGAAAAATATGAGCAGCTTTTAAAAGAAAAAGAGCTTGTTTTTCAATCTTTTATGGAGTTTAGCCCTATTTTTGTTTTTTTTAAAGATGAAAATATAAGAGCAATTAATCTCAGCAGAAATTTTGAACAGATGCTTGGAATGAAACTGGAAGATATTCTCGGAAAAACTATGGACGAGCTTTTTCCCTCAGATTTGGCAAAAAAAATGATTGAAGACGATAAGCTGGCAATTCAAAATGGTAAACCAATTCAGATTAATGAGGAATTTAATGGAAAACATTATACAACAATCAAATTCCCTATAATTCAGAAAAATAAACCTCCAATGCTTGCTGGATTTACAATTGATATTACAGAGAAAAAAAAGATAGAAGAGACACTTCAGCAATCTCAAAAACTTGAATCATTAGGAATGCTTGCCGGCGGAATTGCTCATGATTTCAACAATCTTTTAGGCGGCATTTTTGGTTACATCAGCCTTGCTGCAAATATTTCAAATGAGGAAAAAGTAAAAGATTTTCTCGACAAGGCAATGCAGGCAATGTCGCGTGCCAAAGGACTTACCCAGCAGCTTCTTACTTTTGCAAAAGGAGGTGCACCAGTTAGAAAAATTGCCCATCTTTTCCCGTTTGTTCAGGAAACTGTTTTGTTTGCCTTAAGCGGCGCAAATATTTTTCCAAAATTCAATGTTGCTGATGATTTGTGGCTAAGTGATTTTGATAAAAATCAGATAGGGCAAGTAGTTGACAATCTTGTTATAAATGCTAAACAGGCAATGCCTCTTGGCGGTGTTGTTGTTGTAAGTGCTGAAAATTGTTTGATAAAAGAGGCTGGCCACTCAATACTTCCAGAAGGTAAATACATAAAAATATCTTTTAAAGATAACGGTATAGGAATTCCTAAAGAAATTATTGGGAGAATTTTTGATCCTTTTTTTACAACAAAACAGGCTGGGAGCGGCCTTGGACTTTCGACCTGTTATTCAATTATAAAAAAACATGGCGGGATAATTGATGTTGAATCTGAGCCTGGAAATGGGAGCTCGTTTACAATTTATTTGCCTGCAGCGGAGAAAATTGAAGAGATTGAAAACAGTATTCATTTTTCTGCCCACAACGGTTCCGGTGAAATTCTTATAATGGATGACGAGGATGCAATTCTTGATTTTCTTACACATCTCCTGTTTTCATTAGGTTATTCTGTTGTATCAGCTAAAGATGGAAACGAAGCAGTCCAAATTTTCAAAGAAAAAATGAATAGTGGCGAAAAATTTAAAGCAATAATGCTTGATTTGACAGTTCCTGGCAAAATGGGGGGTGAGGAAACTATAAAAGAAATCAGAAAGATAGACACAACAACACCTGCTTTTGTCTCAAGCGGATATGCGGAAGATCCTGTAATTGCAAATCCTGAAGATTACGGATTTACAGCCTCAATTTCAAAACCATTTCTTGTATCAGAGCTTACAGAGCTTTTTAATAAACATCTGAAAAAATAATTTAGTTTACTTTCCTTAGTTTTAGGAACAAATTCCAGTAAATCATGTTGACTATCAAATTTCATTTTATATAATCTTTCTACCTGTGTGTTGAAAATTTTTTTGAGGAAATCTTATGAAAATCAATTATTTATTGTCTATGTCTATGATTTTATTCTTGTTTTTTATTGTTTCGTGCAGTTCCGGAGAAAGTGCTCCTGATGCGCAAAATAATACAATTGCTGAAAGCGATGCGCTATCAGATTCCGACATTGTGCAAAGTGAGGATGAAGAAATTCCGGTTGATAGCGAGAATTCTGAAAATGAGTCAGTTCTGGATTCTGATGAAGAGATTATTTCTGATAATGACAAATTAATTTCGTTTGCTGAGCCTGCTGATTTTGGTGATCCCGAGGCGTTAATTGTTACAAATGATGAGCTGAAAGATGCTTTTAAAAAACTTGCTGTTATACACACCTTGACCGGAATTTATACAGAAGTTGTTACTGTTTCTGAAATTTGTGCTCAATCAAATTGCACAGAAGACCCAAAAACCGATATTCCGGCAGCGATAAAAAGCTTTGCGCAGAAACAAACCGGACTCAAGTATTTGATTTTAGGTGGAGATATCGAAATCGTACCATCAAGAAAACTGCATGACAAATATAAAAATCTTGTGGCTGGCACTTTTGAGGAAGATTTTTATACAGATTATTATTTTGCAGATTTTGCTGACTGGGACAGCAATAAAAACGGGATTTATGCGGAAGATGAGGATTCTGGGATTGATTTCAGGCCGGAAATTGCAGTTGGCAGAATTCCTGTTTCACTTTCTTCGGAGCCCGGAATTGAGCCTGATGTCGAGGCTTTGATTTATATTGATAAAGTTATCAGCTACATGACAAATTACAACACTGCTGATATGTTGAAATCTGCGTTTCTTGCAAATGTAGCAACAAAATTTCAGGGAATTTCTGTAAATGCAGGATTCTATTTTGAGACTGAAGGGAGAACGATTTCTCTTTTTCCTGAGTCATTTAAAAAACGGAGACTTTATGCAGAATCAACTCCTGCTCCTGTTCCTGATGCAGAAAAGCTTTCGGTAGAACTCCATAAGGATGTTTTTAAGCAAGGTACCAATATTATTGTTCATAATGGTCACGGATATCCAAGTGCGCTTTCACTTGAGCAGGGTGATAAAGAGAGAGTTTCGTGGTTTTACGGGACTGAAGCTTACAAACTTGAAAATACAACTTACCCTATTTATTTAAGTTGCGCATGCCAGGCTGCCCAATTTGAAGCTCCTTTTATTTGGCATACAATTTATCAGGAAAAAGAATACAATGTTGAGTTTAAAGAAGATGCGGCAGGCGAATTGCTTGTAAATGCACCGCTTGGTGGAGCGATTGCTTATTTGGGCAACTCAACAACAGGGCTAGGGCTTGCGGGCGGAAGCCAGTTTATTGATAAAATGATTGAGTATTTTTTTGCTAATGATGCGCCTATTCTAGCGGATGCTATCAAATATGCTCACGAAAAACTGCCGGAGCAGGATTCTTTCAAACCTCCAATTATTGGCATAAATATTCCAGTTGTTGATCCTGACAGCTATCGCTGGACTCAAAAATCGGTGACAATGCTTGGCGATATCCTCATTCCTGTTTACAACAAAGAGATTCCAAAAGGAGAAACTCCACTAATCACAAAAGAAACTGTTGATGGCGGGATTATGATAACAATTTCGTTAAACTCACAACAGAATCTTAAATTATTTGCTGACGGAAAATATTATATTCCTGAAAATATTGGAAATAATTTATTTGTTTTCAAGATAAAAGGAGTTTTGTCAAAGATTTTTGTAGGCTATACAAGTGAATTTAATCAATCTTATTTTGCCCCTGTTGAGTAGTTTCTGAGCTAATATTTTGACATTGCACTATCTCTAAACTATTATACTGCCTGGTAATAACTGTAAATACAGGCTGATGTTAAAAATATTTATCATTATTTTATTCCCATTATTATTATTTGCACAAGCCGGTATTAATTTAGAAAAGGGATTCGGTGATTTAAGCGGATATGATTTGGCAAAAGAGAGGCCGCTTAAACTTGATGGCGAGTGGGAATTCTATTTTGGAAAATTTTTCTATTCCTCTGATTTTACTGATAAAAATATAATTCCAGATACATATCTTAGACTTCCTGGTGTCTGGAATGATTCTGAAATAGATGGCAAAAAACTTCCAGGAAGAGGATACGGAACTTATAGATTAAAGCTGAAAATCAATAAAAGTTCAGAAAAAATAGGGCTCAAAATACTTTCTATTGGGACATCATTTCTTCTTTACGCCGATGGAAATCTAATTGGTTCTGCAGGAACTCCTGGAACTAATGCAAATGAGACTAAGCCG
>CAZISX010000029.1:18099-19461 GCA_964542005.1 uncultured Spirochaetales bacterium | reverse complement strand
AAGCCGGCATACAAGCCGCAGATTGCTGTTTTTCAGCCTGAATCAGAAAATATTGAGTTAATTCTTCATGTTGCAAATTTTGATGAACGAAGTGCTGGGCCATGGGATTCTATTTATATTGGAACTTCTCTTAGTCTTGAAAAAATGAAGCTGTCCAATGTTCATTTTAATATTTTCATGCTTGGAAGTATTTTTTTTATGGCTATTTATCATCTGGTTTTGTATATTATTAGACGGAAAGACACTGGAGCACTCTGGTTTTCTCTTTACTGCTTTATGATTTCAACAAGACTTCTGGTAACTGGGGAAAGGCATTTAATCTATTTTTTCCCTTCGATAAACTGGGAGTTTCTTGAAAAACTTGAGTTTTTTTCTTATTATGCTGCGCTTCCTATGATGATTCTTTTTATGCATGCTCTTTTTCCTAAAGAATTTAATAGTTTTATTCTTAAAACATCTCTGGTTCTATGTTCTTTATTTTCTCTTCTTGTTATTGTTTTTCCTTTACGAATTTATATTTTTTCCCTTTCAACTTATCAAATTTTAACAATTTTTATGGCTGGCTATATTATTTATGTTGTCTTCAAGGCACTTATTCACAAAAGAAGCGGAGCCGTTATTCTGATGATTGGTTTTTTGATTTTTTTTACAACTCTAATTAACGATCTTCTTCTTGCAAATCAGCTAATAAAGAGCGTTTATTTAATATCCTCGGGATTTTTTGTTTTTCTCTTTTTTCAGGCAGTTCTTCTTGCTGTTAAATTTTCAAAAGCATTCTTTAAATCAGAAGAGTTGGCTCTTGAACTTAGTGGCAAATCAGCAGAACTAGGGAAAATAAATATAGAGCTCTCGGATGAGATAGAAACCAGGAAATCAGCTGAAAAAGAACTTGAAAATACTAAGAATTATCTCAACAGTGTTGTCAACTCACTTTCAAGTATTCTCATCTCTATCAATAGTAAAAAAAGAACTGTTCACATAAACAAAGCTGCTGTCCGATTCTTTGGAATTACTCAGATGGAAAATCTTAAACTCTCTGATATTGCTGATTTTTTTGTGGGGTATGAAGCACAGATTGACGATTCGCTAGTTTCGGGAAAGTCTTTTGAGTTTATCAGGGAAAAGCATTGTTTCGGCAGTAAGGAATATTTTTTTAATATTGCTGTTTTCCCGTTAAGATTTAAAGAGGAAAATGGAGCAGTTATACGAATTGATAATATTACTGAATTTGAGAAAAAAGAAGAACAGCTGCGACAGGCGCAGAAAATGGAAACAATAGGTAACCTTGCTGGAGGTCTTGCACACGATTTTAAAAATGTTCTTGGAGGAATTACCGGAACAGTATCTCTTATAAAAATGGCT
>CAZISX010000029.1:16507-18089 GCA_964542005.1 uncultured Spirochaetales bacterium | reverse complement strand
ATGGCTGTCGAAGAGGATAATATCGAAAAAAATCAGTTGAGGGAAGATCTCGAAGTTATCTCTCATTCTGCTGAAAAAGCGTCAGATATGATAAAAAGACTTCTAACTCTTTCAAGAAAAGAAGAGCTTTCGCTTATTCCTGTTGATGTTAATAAATCACTTGAAAACATTATAAAAATCAGCAAAAATTCATTGCCGAAGTCAATAGAAATCAAAGCTCAGTATTTTGATGAGCCGGCAATGTGTCTGGCAGATCCATCACAAATAGAGCAGGTTTTGTTGAATTTATTTGTAAATGCCTCACATTCAATGACATTAATGAGAAAAGAAAACGAACCTCAAGGTGGGAAGCTTACAGCCTCAATTATGCCATATATAAGCAGTATCGAATTTTCCGAAAGATTTGGCACTCTTGCTAACACTTATTTCTGGAAAATATCAATAAAAGATACCGGAATCGGAATGGACAGTGCTGTTAAGGCACGAATTTTTGAACCTTTTTTTACAACAAAAGAGCGGGAAAAAGGAACAGGACTTGGACTTTCTATGGTTTATTCAATAATAAAACAGCATGGCGGCGTTGTTGTTGTTGACTCAACGCTAGGAAAAGGCTCTGTTTTTTCAGTCTATTTAAAGGCTCTGATGGATAAGTAGGAGATCTAATGAAATATCGTTTTGCACTTGTTGGTTGTGGAAGAATTGCAGGAAAACATATTGATGCAATAAATTCAATAGAAAACGCTGAACTTGCTGCAGTTTGTGATATCGATGTGGAAAAAGCCAGAGAAGTTGGGCTAAAATGCGGAGTTAGCTATTATGACAACTATCACGAAATGCTTCAGCGGGAGGATATTGATATTGTAAATATTCTTACTCCATCAGGTCATCACCCAACTCATGTTATTGATATTGTTGAAAAATATAAAAAAAATATAGTCTGTGAAAAACCAATGGCTTTAAAACTTGACGATGCTGATGAAATGATTAGGGTTTGCGATAAAAACGGCGTCAGATTATTTGTTGTAAAACAGAATAGATACAATCTTCCTGTTCAAAAGTTAAGAAAAGCTCTTGACTCAGGGAGATTTGGGAAGCTGGTGATGGGAACTGTTAGAGTCAGATGGTGCAGAACAGACGATTACTACAGACACGATTCCTGGCGCGGAACCTGGGAGCTTGACGGCGGAGTTATCTGCAATCAGGCATCTCACCATATTGATTTGCTTGAATGGATGTTGGGGACACCTGTTTCAGTTATGGCAAAAAGTGGGACTTATCTCTCAAAAATTGAGGTTGATGACACAGCTGCCGCAATCATAAAATTTAAAAACGGAGCACTTGGAATTGTTGAAGCAACAACTGCGGCAAGACCGGAGGATTTGGAGGGCTCACTTTCGATTTTAGGTGAAAACGGGAGTGTTGTGATTGGCGGATTTGCTGTAAATAAAATGGTTTCTAACGGCATGTATTTCTGGGATTATGGCAATGCCTTTTTATTAGAGGCATCACGTGCAGGTGCAGATGTAATGAAGGCAGATGGTACGTTTAAGTATCCATCGTATGTTCAGGACATCATGGGGCC
>CAZISX010000029.1:2856-16497 GCA_964542005.1 uncultured Spirochaetales bacterium | reverse complement strand
AACATGGCGGTTTAAGGATGAAACTCTTGAAGAATCAAAAATAGTTGTTGAAAAATACTCGGAAATGCCTCCAAATGTTTACGGTTATGGTCATAAAAGATTTCTCGAAAATGTTATAGATTGCCTTGAAAACAACACAAACGCGCTTGTTGATGGACTTGAAGGTCGTAAATCTCTTGAATTAATCAATGCAATGTATGAGTCAATCGAAACAGGCAGAGAGGTTTTTCTTCAATTTGAGCCGACACATTCAAGACTTGGTAAAAAATCCTGTGGAAATGGAAGTCATTAATTTTTCAGTACAAATTAATCATTGCTTATAAATAAAAGGTGTGAAGAATAACTGTCTAGAAAATAATTGAACAGCCACAACCGCTTTCTTTTTTACTTGAATTGTTTGTTGAATCCATATCAATGGTTGATTCGTTTTCGTCTGTAATATCAGCATCATAGGATTTTGCATCAGCATCGTAAAGGTTTGCATCTTCATCAGAGAGAGAATCTTTATCATCAAAGGAGTCATCATCAGAAACAATATTTGCCGGACAATTGAAATCAACTTTTAAAACAAGAGGCATCCCGCTGTTTGTTTTGTATGGCTCAATTCCATCGGCAGTTATTTCTGCTGAAATCTCATCAACAATTTTTTGGTCAATTATTTCACCTGAGTAAATTATTTTAAATTGTACAAAAGCAGATTCCTTTGGTTTGAGTTCCGGAATTACTTCGACAGGTTTGTCTACATTAATATCGGAAAGATATGACCAGCGATCGTATTTGTAAACTGAGGCTGAGTTGGGAATGTATTTCAAAAACTTTGATGACATATTTAGTTTTAATCCAATATTTTTCAAAGGATTGAATCCATTATTTATTATCGTTATTCCTAAGAGTGTTTCTTCGTTATTACAAATTTTGTTTTCATTTGACACAATATCTTTACATTCAATTCGATTAAGACAACCTGTGTGATTGAATGAAACATCAAATTCCCTTTGTTTTGGAATGTCAAACGGATGCGGTCTCGTATCTATTGCTGCTGATAAAATATTAGTGATAACATAGTCTTCATTGACGGATAGGCTGAGTTTTATGCTTTCCTGTCCAAGTGTAATGTGTTCATAAAGATTATTATCCTTTTTGATATCCAGAATAAAAGTATCTGTGTCAAAGTATTTGGTTGGAAGACATGATATTTCACCTGAAAGAGGGTCGGGGAATGAAGATAATGAGTTGAATGTTTCAGCATATATGTAGTCACTCATTTCTCCTTTCTGATTTTCTGCCTGTTTCATAATTTTGTTGCATTTGTCAGAAAGTATGTAAGGTTCCGATGCTTCAGTCCCATGAATTGATAACAACTCGGGATGCAGTTGATTTGAGTCTGGTTGATAAGGATCAAAAGTTTTCTGAATACCATCTTCACCTCCGCCAACAATTGAAGATATTTGAATTTTTCCTTCCAGTGGTATTTCAAAATCTTCAATATATATTTCGGACAGCGTGTGTTTTAACGCAGCCAAACCATTGAACATTTTTATTTTTTTTACAGATTCCTGTTCTGAACGATAAATAAAAATAATAGCCCAGCCAGAAGAAAGTATTCCCTGATTTTTATAAAAAATGTGGTTTGAACAAAATGATAAATCTCTTGAAAAAGTGTATTCTCCTAAAAATGAATTGCCATCAAAATCAACAATAGGTCTGCCGGATTCAAGAATTTTTTTAAAAAAATCAGATACATCAATTCGATGTGTATAAAAAACAGGGTTTATTTTTCCTGATTCGTAATTTTCACTCCAGGATATAGATTCATATTCAAAAAGGTGCTCCTCTGTAGAAAAATCGCTTCTTTCAACTCCGGTCAAATCCTCTGATATTTTTTTATCGCTGTATGCCGGCTTAAACGATAACGAAAACTTGTTGTTCGGCTTTTGATTAAGATTTTCCGGATTACCTGCTTCCATATAAATTAGATAAGCTTTTTCGGGAAGAGCGTCTAACGGCATGTTTTTATTAATTGTAAATGAAGAGGACTCAACACACTCCTCTTCTTCTGTAATATTATTTGTTACAATAAGGGAGTTTGATAATATAATATAGTTGCTGGCGTAATTAGTAAAATTTAAAACTGATTCTGAAGGCATCTTGCCTATTGTTGATGCTGCTGACAGATAAAATAAAAACAAAACAGAAATAATAGTTGTTACGATTTTTTTCATATAAAACTCCTTTAAAAATAGGTTTTGCAATAAGTTGTAATTATTTTAGCAATTTATCGGCTGTAACACTCCGATATGTTTGAGTCTTTTCTGATCGAATTGTTATTGCCCTGCTAGGACAGAAAGAGACGCATCTCATGCAGACCTGACATTTTTTATGGGTTACAGGATAATCAGGCATAGTGATATTTTTTACAGGGCAGAGTTTTGCGCAAAGACCGCATTTTGTGCACTTTTCATTATTGATTTTTATCCATTTTCCCATTAGTTTCCAAGGGTACTTCGAACTTGCCATCAAAAGAAAAAGGTCAGGAATAATCGGGATTTTTTTCCATTTAGCTGAACTGTTTGATAGACTTTTTGCAAAATCCTTGATTTCATTAACAACTTTGTCTGTTTTTGATTTAATTGTTTCCGGTGAATCAAGCTTGATAAAGTTGCTTGGCATAATAAATTCTCTGGCACCCAGAGGTTTATATCCTTTTTTTATGAACAAAGATTTTACAGGGCCAGTCATCCAGCCGCTGAATCCTCCCATTGTGTTAATAACAAAAACTTCTGCACCATTTCCTTCGGGAAGATTTTTCATAAATTCCCAGACAAAAGGGTAGGTTGAAAATACAGCAACCGGAAAAGCAATTCCGATAGTGTGGCTCGTATCTGCTTTTTGAGGGTCGCTTACTTCAATTTTTAACAGGTTTACGCTGTACCCAAGATTTTCGAGTTCTTTTTTAAGTGTTTCAGATACAATTAATGTGTTGCCTGTTCCTGAAAAATAATAGAAATCAATAATGTTTTTTTTCATAATATGCTCCAGAGGTAATTTGTAAAAATCCGTTTAATTATAAAACCAAAAATTTTGATAAATGTTAGCATGAAGTTGAAAAGAATTCAAGGTAAAAACTACGAAGTTATCAGAACTTCTTGACAAAATTTCCTCAAATTCATAAGATAAAGCGAACCTTACAAATATTTAGATTTTTTTGCATTTTCGTAGTTATTTTATTTTATATTTTCATGGAGGTAGCTATGGCTCCTAAAAAAGTGTCAGCTTCAGACAAACAGCTTTTAAATCATCTTCAAAAAGTTGTTTCAGGTGAAAGAAAATTTGAAAATGTGTTCCAATCTGTTTCAAGGATGATTTTAGGCGACTCCAAAAAAATTGAAAAAGTTATGGTTAATGGTAGAAACACCTATGATTTCAGGGTTTTCCGCGAAGGAAGAAAACATATTATAGGGATGTTTGACGAAATAAACAGCTTTGTTTCTTTTGTAAAAGATGCGGCTGAGGGTGGCTCTTCTGCTGAAATGGCGTTTGTTCTTATTGGCGAGCCTGGAAATGGCAAAACCTACTTTGTTGATTTTTTAAGTGCTATATATCGTGACTTCATCTCTATTCCGGAGAACAGAAGGTATTCATTCCGGATGAAAAATCTTGATAAATTAGGCGGTTACGGAAAAATACAATCAATTGAATCCCAGACTTTTGAAGATCCGGTAGTTCTTGCCATGAATCTTTTTGATACGAAACATGAAAACATGGAGTTTATGGCAAAACTTGGTATTCCTGAAAAACAGATTCAAAAATTCTTTCACAGCTACCGGCCACTCGGCGCGTGCAGCTACTATATTTTTAATCAGATTCGCGAATTCTGCGATGGAGATATGGACAAAATACTTGATTTTATTGATATTATTCCGGTTCCAATAAGCGAATCCCGTGGAACTATCACTGGAAAATACGCTGCAAAAGATAAAATCACCTCATCTGCTGTTGACTTACTTGGTGAAGAATCAATAACAAGGTTACTCCACATTACAAATACTGATAATCCTTACAGATTTGACTTGCGTAGAGGAGCTTTAGCCCGGGTTGCGGGCGGCGGAATCCACTTTGCTGATGAGATTTTTAAGAACAAAAAGGATCTTGTTCAAGTTTATCTGGGCGTTATCCAGAATAGAACTATTGAGATAGAGGGTTTTAAATGGCCGCTCGACACACTCATTATTGCGACTTCAAATAATGCGGAATTTGGCAGATTTCTGGAGGAAAAAGAGCAGGCTCCGATTGTTGACAGATGCAGACTTTCATATATGGCGCACAACACCAACTTCAGGCTCCAGAAAGAGCTGACAGGTTTTGCAATTGGAAGTCTTGAAAAAACCACCTTTACCGGCGATGTTTTACACCTTGATCCTAACCTCAATTACGCTATTTCTGGCGCGGTTATACTTTCGAGAATGCCGAAATCAGACAAGCTGACAGCTGTCGAGATGATGAAACTTGCGGCTGGCGAGGTTGCTGGCGAAAAAAGTATAAAAACACTTGCAGAGGTTATTAATGATTTGAATAGAGATCCTGACATTACAAAAAGATTTGGTCAGAAAGGTCTTGGTCACAGAAATCTAGGTCGCGCAATTCAGGTTTTACTTGAACGAAGCGAAACTCAGGAAGGAAAATGTATGTATGCCGGCGATGTCTGGACTGCGCTTGAAAGCATAATCCTTGATTATGTTCAGGATTCCAATGACAGAGCAAAATATTTGGAAGATATGAAAACTGCAAGAGGGCTTCACCGCAAGAATGTAATGACAACAATTTTCAACGCTTACATGGATGAACCGCACGCTGTTGAGAAGGATGTTATGAATTATGTGAACATGATTATTGGAATTGATGCAAAAAATCTTGGCACAGACAAGATTTGGGCGTATAAAGATCCTCAGAGCGGAAAACTTGTTTCGCTTAAGATTGACGAAAACTTTATAAATAGTGTCGAGGAACGACTTGGTCTCAAAAATAACGAGCAGAAACAAAGCTACCGCAACACAATTGCAAAGATTTACGGCCAGAAAATTATACGGGAACCAAATTACATTTTTATGGACAACAACGATCTTGTTAAAGCTGTGACTGATGTTAGATTAAAATCAGATATTGCAGGAGCAGGAAGTCTTGTCGGTGCTCTTTCAAATAGAACAAATGAAGAGAATCAGAAGCTCTACAACAGGATGGTTGACACAATGATAAACAAACTTGGATACTGCAAAACTTGCGCAGAAAAAACAATTGAATATTTCTGCACACAAGATGACGCTAATTAGGAACTGCATGAAATTACTGGCTATTTTATTGATTTTTTTCTCCACCACAATTGTTTTCGCAAAAGAAAAATATATAACACCCAAAGTCGGATTTTCTTATGGCTATGCTGTTGAACAGAAAAATCCTGTTTTTGGCCCCGGTGTTGGCGGGTTGTTTGGTTACAATCTCGAAAAAAATCTGTGGTGTTTTGAGATGGATGTTGCCTATTACCATCTGATGGTAGCTGATGAAAATAAGACTCTATTTAAAGAAATTCCTGTTCAACTCGATTCCAAATACAGACTCAGTCAAAATTTTGCTCTTTATCTTGGCGGCGGAGTAATTTATACCGCGGTTTCGGATGAGAAAGAGAGTTCTGAATCAAAAACAAAAGATTACCTTCGTTACCGTTTGCTTGCCGGAATTGTTGTTTTCCGTATAGCTGCAAACAATACTTTTGTCAATCTGATTAAAGAGAGGCTGCAGGATTACTCCTTGACTTTTGAACTTGGTTGGCAGTATGATTTTACGACAAAAGATGATGGAACAGAATTTTCTTGGTAACTTTTTTTTGGAGCTGATTTGACAAATCTTCTTCTTCTTTTTTCAGGTTTGGCTTTTTTCCTTTATGGAATTGAGAGATTAAGTTCTCTTTTAGGCCAGATTGCAGGGGGCAGCCTTCAGAATATGCTCCTGAAATATTCATCAAAAGATGTGAATAAGCTTGCTATTGGTATGGGGGTGACAACTCTTTTCCAATCATCCGGAGCAACAAGTGTAATTCTTGTCAGCATGGCGGCGGCAGGTTTTATCACTGTAACTGAGGCTGTAAGCTTTATTTTAGGTGCAAACATCGGATCAGTTGCGCCAGCCTGGATTGTTGTTATAAAAGTTACAAAAGCAGGTCTTCCTCTTTTCATTCTGGGGGTTGCAGGTCTTTTTTTTACAAGAAAAAAACTGCTGAAAAATATATCCAGTTTTCTTGTTGGAATTGGTTTAATACTTCTGGGGCTTGACCAGATGAGCCTTTCACTTGCTTTTTTAAAAGGCAACCCTTCAGCAATGCAGTTCTTGTCAGGATTTAATGCGGAAAACTCTTTTGGCGCGTTTTTTATTCTTTTGTCTGGCGGCATAATTCTAACAGGAATTATCCAGTCGGCCGGAGCAACCGCAGCAATTGTAATGTCGGCCGGAATTTATGGCATAATAACACTTCACAGCGCAGCCGCTGTTATTTTGGGTTCAATTTTAGGAACAACAGCGACAGGTTTGCTCGCAGCACTCGGATCTTCAAGAGATGGAGCAAGGGTTGCTGTTATCCACACCGGCATAAATGTTTTAGGCGTTATTGCAGGAGCAATTCTTTTTTATCCTTCAGTAGCATTTACCAATTATATTGGTCACTTACTTGGAAACAGCGAATTCCCTTTTTTGGTAGCTCTTTATATGACAATTATAAAAGTAGTGCAGATTGCACTTATCTGGCCGATACGATATTCACTTTCAACATTTGCAAGCCGGATTATCAAAGAAAGGTTTATAAAACAGACAACAAGAGTAGAAATACCTCCGGTTCCAGTAAATGCAGACATTATTATTATTGAGGAAATCCTTAAAAAAAACATAGACATACTTTTTATGTATGTCAGAGATTCGCTTGCATTCTCTTATCTGGTTATAAGAAAACCAAAAGAACACGACCTTTTTGATCGAATAATAAAATATGAAAACTTTATAGATCAGGGGCAAAGAAAAATTGTTCAGTTTATTGCTGGTGCTAACAAGGAAACAGGTAATGCTTACTGGCTCTATATGAAAATGGCTGACGAAATTGAGTCAATTTCAGATCACGCAAAAGCAATCGCTAAAAACGGGATAAAGATGGATGAATCCAATATCCTGCTTCACGAAAAAGATCTTAAAAATGTGAGGGAAGTCTACCTTATCCTCTTTAAAATGTTCCATAAAATCTGTGTTTTAAAGATATTTGATGAGAATGATGTTCCTCAATTTATTGAGATAGAGCACGAAATCAGAAAAAGAAAAAAAGAGATGCTCAGCACAATAACAGAAAAACATCCGAAATCAATAGACAGCATACTTTATGCAGCCGATATTCTTGCTGAATATAATAAGGTGAATCACAACCTTAAACGGATTTTGCAGGTCAATCTTGATTATCTCAAACGATAAAACAAAACCTTACTCAAAACCTAAAAAAGTGCCGACTGAAACTGGTTTGAAAATTTGTCTCGGGTGTTTTTCGCCAAGAACTGATGCTGAAATCTGCCCGATATGCGGCTACGATTTTATGGAAAAAGGAGGTTTTGAGCTTGAACCCGGAACAATTGTAAATGAGCGATATATAATTGGAAAAAAAGAGGGTGCAGGCTCTTTTGGTATAACTTATCGTGCTTTCGACTCCAAACTTCAGGTGAAAACCGCGATAAAAGAGTTTTTTCCGGTAACTATGGCAGTTCGTGAAAGTGATGGAAAAGTAACGACAGAACCTGAAAAACAGGAGCTTTTCAGAAAAGGGTGTAAAACTTTTTTGGAAGAAGCTAGAGTTGCGGCTCGCTTTAATCATAAAGGAATTGTCTCGGTTAAAGATTTTTTTGAAGCAAACAGCACCGCTTATCTTCTCATGCCTTTTATTGATGGCCTAAATCTTTATGATTACATTAAGCGATATGGCGATAAACTCAGTTTCGTGAAAACAAAAGAGATTTTTTTGCCGCTATTTGATGCTCTTGAAACACTTCATAAAGCCAATTTTATCCACAGAGATATAAGCCCTGACAATATTTTTATAACAAATGAAAATGAAGTAAAGCTGCTTGATTTCGGCTCTGCAATAAATATAAATCATCAGACAAGTGAAAAAACAGGAAAACACGGGTTCAGCCCTATCGAACACTATACTGCCAAGTTATCTGATGGATATTATTCAGATATTTACGCACTTGGAGCAACAATCTTTTTTGCGCTGACTGGCAGAAAAATCCCGCCAGCTCCTGATAGAATCAAAAACGCTGAACCTCTTGATTTTCCTAATAATTTATCCAGAAAAGCAAAAAAAGCACTTTTGAAAGCTCTTGCTCCTGATTACAAAAAACGATATGAAAATATTATAGTTTTTAGAAAAGAACTTTTTGACAATTCCAAGCCAAAATTTTCCTTATTTTTCTTGGGATTTTGATTGTGGCAACTGCTATTTTTTATTTACCTCTTTTTGTCAGCTTTTTTTTCTAACCTTTTCTTGACACATGCTGGAACTAACTGTACTATAAAGCCTATTCGTTCGATTCTGCATATTTTTTACTAGGAATCAGACGGCTTGAAGAATATTTTTTGGAGTGTATCGTATGATTTCAGTTCTTCCGCTTGGTTGCTACGGAAGCGAATTAGAAGAAAAAAAAATGATTACTTTCAGACTCACCGAGTCTACCCTTATTGATGCTGGCGGAATTTTATCTGCTATGCCAAAATCAGAACTCCTTAAAATCAAAAACATAATAATTACACACAGTCACTACGATCACATTAAAGATATGCCGTCTCTGGCCGATTTTATGCTTTCCTACGGTTTTTATACTTTCAATATTTATACAACCGAACGGATTGCGGCAGAAATCCAGAAACATATTTTCAATGATCTTATTTGGCCTGATTTTACTAAACTTGGCAAAAAAGGGCATCCTACAATTAACTTCAAGTTTATAGAATTCGGCAAAGTATTTCATATTGATGATCTTGAGTTTTTGCCAATAGAGGTTAATCATGTTGTTGAATCTATTGGTTTTATTATCAGAAAAAATAACATCAGCCTCGGATATTCAGGTGACACTTATATCTGCGACAACCTTGTTGAAACATTAAACCGTGAAAAAAATCTTTCATCTCTTTTTTACGAAACCTCGTTTCCAAACAGGCTTGATATTATTGCGAAAAGCTCAAAACATTTGACACCATCACTGCTTGAGCTTGAGCTTGCACGAATAAAAGCAGATGTTCCTGTCCATCTTTTTCATCTTAAATCGCATCTTGTTGATGAGATTAAAAGCGAGGTCGAGGCTATAAAAACTAACAAGCAAATAAACTATCTCAGGCAAAAATGTCCCGTAAATATCGGAAGTTAAAAATTAACCTTTATAATTTAGAGAAAAAATGCAACGACAAATTATTGTAAACAAAGTTCCGGGCGAAAAAAGAATTGCTCTTCTGGAAAATTCAAAACTTGTTGAATTTTCTATTGTGCGCGACAACGAAAACTACTATCTCAACAGTATTTACAAAGGCAAGGTTAAGCGAGTAATCAAAGGAATGGAATCTGCTTTTGTTGACTTTGGCGGCGAAAGGACAGGTTTTATTTATGTCAGAGACCTCAAAAAAAATATTTCTTACGAGGAATATCAGAAAAACATTGAAGATAATGGCGATAGTGATGAAACCGAAGACAGCGAAACAATTGTTGAATATGTAAAAGAAGGCGAAGATATTCTTGTTCAGGTTATCAAAGAACCAATTGGCTCAAAAGGAGCAAGGCTTACAAGTCACATAACTCTTTCAGGCCGTTTTGCAGTTTTGATGCCAAGCATTGCTCATGTCGGGGTATCAAAAAAGATTGATGACCGCGAAAAAAGAGATTCTCTGCGCGAACTTGGCAGAAAAGTTCTTGAAAAAGGATATGGCATAATTCTTAGAACAATGGCGGCTACTGCTGAGATAAAGACTGTTGAGAAAGAGATTGTTGCTCTTATCAAACAGTGGCATGAAATTGAGGCATCGTTTAAAAAAGAGAAAAGCGAGAAATTAATTTATCAGGCTCACTCACCGCTTCTTGAAACAATCAAAAATACCTACACCGAAGATCTTGCAGAAATAGTTGTTGATAATACTGATGACTACAACACTGTGAGAAATTATCTCAAAAATTTTGTTCCTGAAAAGGCTGATGCTGTAAAACTTCACGAACTTGCATACCCGATTTTTGATTATTTCAGCATTGAAGCAGATATTGAAAAATGTCTGAAGAAAAAAGTCTGGATGCGCAGCGGCGGATTTTTATACATCGAACAAACCGAAGCTCTGACTGTTATTGATGTAAATACCGGAAAATTCTTAGGAAAAGACAACTTGGAAAAAACTGTTCTCAAAACAAATATTGAAGCGGTTGAAGAGATTTGTTTTCATATAAGACTCAGAAACCTTGCAGGAATTATTATTGTTGATTTTATAGACATGAAGCACCGCGGCAGCAGACAGAAAGTTGTTGAAGCACTTGAAAAAGAGCTTTTAAAAGATCCAGCAAAAACCTCTGTTTACCACTTTACCAGACTTGGACTTATTCAGATAACAAGAAAAAGGACAACAGAAAGCAATATCCAGATTTTGACAAGAAACTGTCCGTACTGCTCAGGAAACGGCAAAATCAAATCAAGAGAGACAACCTGCTTTGAAATAATGAGAGATATCCAAAGGCAGGCAAAACTTTACAACAAGAAAAGAATAACAGTTGAGGCTCACACCGAAATTGTAAATTGTCTTGAAATTGAAATGAAATCTGAGCTTGAGACACTTTCAAGAGAACTAAAAACTGTTGTAACTCTTAAATCCAACAAAGATTTTCATCTGGAAAAATTCACGGTCAGCGATTCGATTTAATATGGTTTTACGCTAATCCATCCACAAACCAGCTAATATCACATCTCAATATCGTGTCGTTTGAGATAATAAGACTGAAGAATTTTTTCTAAAGCATCAATTTGTGAAGCATGAGGTCTAATCATTCTTGCAATTTCAAGCCATGTTTTCCCGTAAGCAAGCCGTTTTTTCATATCTGAAGGATCTTCAAATCCCATAATAATATTTGCTGCGCCAGCTACAAACGGGATTTCCATAATACTGCTCAGATTTTCATAAAGAGATTTAGCAATGTCAATTACAGTGTCCCACATTCCCCTTTTTATTGCGATAAACATAAGAATATTGTTTATCATTGAATTTAATACAGATACCGAGCGGCTTGCAGCAAGGACGGCTATAAATTCATTCATTGAGATAAGCGTCAGCTTTTCGATAAACAACTCTTCCATAAAAAAAGGCATTTCGCCCCAATTTATATACTGGACTTCATACATCGGAATAGGTTGCGCGATTCCTTTAAGCTCAATGTTTCCTGTAAATTCATAAAAGTAGTGTTGTGGCAAATAAATAGACTGGCATTGAATTGTAATACACATATTTATGTCTGCATCTTTTATGTAACTATCAAGAATTGTTCTCGATATTTTATGAATCATAATCTTGCTCGAATGTCCGAGTCTGCTGTGATTTTCTATTCTTTTGGCAAGATTTATAGCAAATCCTTCGAGCTTTCCGTTCTCTTTTCTGTAAAGATATCCTGAGTTTATCCCGACACCCAAATCTTCTGGCGGCTTTCTGTGATTAATTCTTACTCTATTAAAATTTCCGGTAAGCCAGCTCATTTTTATTAATACAGCAAGATTTAGTGCGGTTTGAACATCAAGTCCGCGATTATCAGAAAAAAGAAAAATCCTCGCCTCATCACCTGCAATATCAACATAATAATTTGATGAATTGTAAATTCCACTCGATTCATGGCTGAAATAGAGAGCTGTTGTTCTTAAAACAGTTTCCTGAAACTCTTTTAAAAAAGTCTGAAAATACTCTTCAACTGACAAAACATTGGCATATTCTGAAGAATTCATAATATCAAGAAAAAGAATCGTAGCAAAAGTCTCTTTGTCTGACATAAAATCTCCCTAAACCTCTATCAATAGAGCTTTTTCATAAAGTGGAGGCATTTTTTCTTTAAGTTCTTCAATCTGTTCTCTGGTAAGCCCAAGAATATAAAAAGCAGGTTCCATCGCTATATCTTTCATAGATTCTTCATCGCTTTTATCAAAAAATGAGAGCATTTTTTCGCTGGCAAGTGTGATTAGCGAAATATCGTTTGTTCTCGCTTTTTCTAATGAATGATGATAAACAATTGAATTTTTTATCAAATCAGGAAGATTCCATCTTGAAGCAATAAGCTCTCCGATTTTTGTGTGAAGCTCAAATGAAACCTGCCTTACAATTATTTCGTCCGGCATTTTTTCTGAGCCGAATTTTTTCTCAAGCTCCATAACGCCTATAAGAACAAAAGTTCTCCCGATATCATGCAGAAGTCCTGCAATATATGCGTAGGATGAGTCTATTTTCAACATTTCAGCAATAGCTTTACCCGAAATTGCAGAGAGTAGAGAATGTTCCCAGAACTCCTTAAAAAGATAGGAATAACGCCCTTTTTTTATTAGGAAATTAGACATTGTGATAAGAAAAAGGATTTTTTTAACCTCTTCAATTCCTATTCTTTGAAGAGCAACCTCTATCTTGGAAACTGGAAAACCTCCTGCATAAAAAGGGGAGTTAGCTACTTTGAGCAGTTTCGCTCCGATAAATGCATCCTTTTTGATAATATCGGCCAATTTATTGAAGGTAATGTGAGGGTTATCAATTGTTGAAATAAGCTCCTGTGCAATTGTTGGAAGCATCGGAATTTTAAAGTTTTCAGATGAAATAAGTTCCAAAAGCATCTCTTTTAGTCTGAAATCTATGCCGGAATCATTTACTGTGTAGGAGTTATTCATACAATTTTAGCCCACTCTTTTTCTGTTTCGTTCATACATTTTCTCAATTAAATCAGCAGGATTCTGGAATCTTGAAGCAAAAATCATTGCAGCAATAACATAAGGTTTCCAGCCAGCCTCTTTGTAAGTATTAATTCTGTAACGCTCAAAAACAGAAGCTGCAACTTCGCCTTCTTTGCATGAAACCCCGCTGATATCGGCTGGCAGACAGTGCATATAAAGAGCTTTGCCATCTTTTGTAAGATTCATCTTCTCTTCTGTGCATTCCCAGTTTTTGAATTTTGCATTATTTGCAAGAGCCTTCTTTTCAAGCTCTTTCAAGCCCTCTTTATCATTTTTCCGTAAAAGCTCTGTTCTTTCAACCATAACTGAGTATGGTGCCCAGCTTTTTGGATAAACAATATCAGCACCCTTAAAAGCCTCTTCCATTGAAGACGCAACACTAAATTTACCACCATTTTCTGCTGCGTTTTTGCCAGCAATATCAACAACTTCAGGAATAAGATTGTAGCCTTCGGGATGAGCGAGAGTAACATCCATTCCATATCGTGTCATAAGTGCAATTATTCCCTGAGGAACAGAAAGCGGTTTTCCATAGCTTGGAGAATATGCCCAAGTCATTGCGATTGTTTTTCCTTTAAGATTTGACAAGTTGATATTATTTGGAGTTACTCTACTA
>CAZISX010000029.1:0-2846 GCA_964542005.1 uncultured Spirochaetales bacterium | reverse complement strand
TAAGATTTTCAAGAGATCCGAAATATTCCTTCAGATAGGCCAAATCAGCCATTGACTGTGTTGGATGATCCACATCGCACTGAAGATTTACAACAGTTGGTCTGACAGGTAAAACACCGCAGTCGTAACCATCCTGCAAAGAAGCACCAACCTCTTTCATATAGGTGTGACCTGCGCCAAGATACATATCATCACGAATTCCTACAATTTCAGCCAAAAAAGAGACCATATTTGAAGTTTCTCTCACAGTTTCGCCGTGAGCAATCTGCGATTTTCCTTCATCAAGATCTGCAACAGTAAGTCCGAGCAGATTTGCGGCTGATGCAAACGAAAAACGGGTTCTTGTCGAATTATCGCGGAATTGTGATATAGCAAGACCCGAATCAAAGCATTTGACCGACATATTTTTTGAACGCATAACTTTAAGAGCTTCCGCAATCATCAGAATCTGATTTAACTCAGTTTTTGATTTATCCCAGGTAAGAAGAAAATCATTCTCAAAAAGCAGTGTCTTGGATTCTCTAATTTTTTCAATAAGTTTCATAATTTCCATCATAACTTCTCCTACTATATTTTGTAAGCATAATAAGCATAGAAAGCACTTGCCTTAACCAAATCATCAACCGGAACTTTTTCATTTGGAGCATGAGCCATAACCTCATTTCCAGGCCCGAAACCAATACATGGAATCTTGTAAAAACCGTTAATTGTTACGCAGTTGGTTGAAAAAGTCCACTTATCAATCTTTGGTTTTGCAGCAAAAAGCTCATTAAACACAGAAGCTCCGACAGCAACAACAGGATGATTTTCCTCGATTTTCCAAGTCGGATAGTATTTTTCCATTCCATATCTTTTGCCTGTAAAAGAGCGTTCCTCATAGTTTAGAACCTCAACTTTTGCATCCATTCCCTTAATAATTTCGTTTATTTCTGCAACAGCAGACTCTTTTGTCTCTCCCCAGGTAAGCCTTCTGTCAAGATGAATCCTTGCATAATCTGCAACAGCACAAAGAGAAGGGGAGCCTGATTTTATCTCAGAAATTGTCACGCTTCCCTTTCCTAAAAACTCATCAAACGCAAGTCTTTCATTTAATTTTTCTATTTCAAGAGCAGCTCTTGATGCCATATAAATTGCATTTTTTCCCCTTTCCGGTGCAGAACCATGAGAAGAAACCCCTCTAAAATGAACAGCAATCTCCATCCTGCCTCTATGGCCGCGATAAATTCCAAGATTTGTAGGCTCAGTGCTTATCACAAAATCGGGTTTTATCTTATCCTCTTCAACAATATATTTCCAGCAGAGACCATCGCAATCCTCTTCAATAACCGAGCCGACACAATAAAGAGTGACATCTCTATCAAAACCAAGCTCTTTTAAAATTCGACCCGCAGTTACAAAAGCAGCAGGGCCGCCCTTTTGGTCAACAGTTCCGCGGCCATGAACAAAACCATCTTTAATCTCTCCTGAAAATGGAGGAAAAGACCAGTTATCCATATTACCGACATCAACAGTATCCATGTGCCCGTCAATTGCTAAAATCCTTTTTCCGCGACCTATCCGGCCAATAACATTACCCAGTCCGTCAATAAAAACCTCTTCAAAACCAGCCTCTTCCATCTGTCTTTTAAGCTCGTGCTGAACCTCCTGTTCTCCAAGACTCAGTGATTTGATTTTAACAAGTTTTGAAAGATTTTCCGCTGTGTAATCACGATATTTTTCTGCTAACTCCATGATTTTGTGCGACATATCCATGTTAATTCTCCTCTTAAAGATTGCTATATTCAAAACCGTGGTGAGATTATAACACACACATATTTTTTAGCAAAAAGATTTATGCTAATCTGTTTGATTTTTGAATACCGCTTGTGTTGCCGGGAATTGCATCTTACCTGTGTTGGATTTTTTGATTTGTAGGGGTTTTCGGCGGAAAACCCGTTTTGCACAATTCGTAGAGACGCAAAATTTTGCGTGTCATTCCCTCGCAGGAGGGAATCCATCCCTTAGTTTTTATTGAAGATGACAGCGCGGAAAAACGGTCATCAAACTCACCTGACACACCTAACATAGTTGGGGAGAGTCTTATTGGGGTGGAACACACGGCCATTGTAGAAATTCACATGCCACGCGTAGGTTGTATTATCCGCACGGGACGAGGACGACCATAAATAGGTGTTTTTGCCATCACCTAGCGCTGAATAGCTCTCTGCGCTGCCATCACAGTAACAACTATCTGCACTCCAATCGCTACTCGCCAGATGATCCGGATCTGAAACCTGGCAAGCTCCGCCCGTCATACTCCCGGGGCAGTTAATAATAATAGTTCTCAGTTCATCTATTGTAGGTAGCCGGCCACCAAGATCGGTGCAGTAGGTTATTGCTTCTTCCCAAGTCATTGTGTTTGCTGCTTTATCCGACCAGCAGATGCTATCATGCTCGTTTGGAAAATTACCTGAACAATCAGATGCGCCTTCTGCTGTTTTTGAATCATCACTGCCGCATGAAGCAATCATCATCACAGCAATCACAGCCATTAATCCAATCATATTTTTCATTCTCATCTCTCCATAATCTATAGTTAAAACCCAAGTTTTTTAAGTTTGAAAATTGAGAATACAGGAAGTTTTGTTTTGAGTCAAGGGTTTTGTTATTCATGATGTTCAATATAATTGCCAAATATTAAAAAATCCTCTATAGTTGGAAATTATTGGTAAGAAGCAGAAATATTATGAAAATTCTGGTAAATCTGGTTTCAAGACAAACAATTATTCAGGTTTCTGTTGTTAAAGAAGCTAATCCTGATTTTATCCTTTTTATAACTACAGAAAAAGGGGCTGAAGAGCAGTGGT
>CAZISX010000028.1:28331-38262 GCA_964542005.1 uncultured Spirochaetales bacterium | reverse complement strand
AAAAATGTGGAACTCTCATGAATATGCGTTTCCACACATTCTGAATTAGAACCATCATAATATAAAGGGTTTTTTGCTCATTAGCGGAAAGCACGAGAGAAAGGAAGAATAAAAATGCCGAAATTATTGAGGTTTTAATCATGATATCTCCTAAATTCAGTTAGTCTGGAGAATTATCGGCGAAATAGAGCATCTGTCAATATAAATTAGTCAAAGAGTTTTTGTGATTAAATTATAAATTCAATTGTTATTGTGGCTAAAAAACATCTTTCTGTTATAATTCCGACGAAAATTTAGAAGTTTTGTATCCAAACTGCCGAAAAATATGGAGAAATTAATGATTACAAAAAACAAAGCCCTGACAAGGGTTGAGATGGCAAGTCCTGCTTTTATGCGGTTGCAGACACACACTAATTATGGAAAAAAAGATGATGCTTTTTTTTTGGTAAGCTCGCTTCCCGGAGATGTTTTTGTGCTTCAGCGGCTTGATTATGTTAATGGAGAGTTTGTATTCAAGGGAAAGCCGATTAAGACAAATAGTCTCGAACCTTTTCAGAAAGGCTCTGATGCAAGAGATAATGACATGGAATCTGCGCGCCGCAATACCAAGTATGAGCACTAGTTTTTAGCTGCTTCCCTGAGAATTCTTTCGATGTAGGGATCTCCTTTTAATCTTGCAATATCTTCTGCAACTTTTCCGTCTGTTCGCCTGATATCAATGTCTGCCCCTTTTTTGATAAGCTCTTTTACAAGTGTTGCATTGCCCATTGCAGCCGCGTACATTAATGCGGTGTGACCTCTTGCATCCTGGATATCAAGATCCATTTTCCGTTCAAGAAGAAGCTTTATTACCTGATTTTTGCGCTGTTCAATTGCTATCATAAGCATTGTTTTTCCTTCTTTAAACTGAAGGTCAAAGTTTGCCTCTGCTTTGCCTTTTAGAAAAAGTTCAACAATATCCCATTTCTGTTTTGCAAATGAGATAGCTAAAAGAGTGTGTCCTTTGTTGTTTTTAAGATTCAGGTTGGCTTTGTACTCAATTAAGAGTTTAATCATTCGTAAGTCTTCATTTTCAAGAGCAATCATTATTGCAGGCCTTCCTTCGATGTCTCTAGTGTCAGGACTCACTCCTTTTCCCAATAAAACCCGTGCCTTAACTGTATCTTTTTCCATGACAGCAAATGCAAATTCATCAGGTCTGGCTTCAAATTTTCCAAGCATTTTGACTACTTCTTTCTGGCGGCCTTCGATTGCATAGGAGAGTGCATTTCTGCCGTGAGCGCATTCTCTCATCGGGTCTGCTTTGTGGTCAATAAGGTATTTTACAACTTTGGTGAGACCATATTCTGCAGCATACATCATAATTGTTCTTTTGGTTTTATCTTCTGCATTTACATCAGCCCCTTTTTCAAGAACCTGAAGAGCTGCTTTTTCGTTTCCATTTACGATTAAGTGCATTAATGCAGTCTTGCCATCTGGACCTCTCTGATCAATGTTTAATCTGTGAGAGAGGAAAAGTGATAGCATTTTCTGGTCGCCGGACGAGGCAACTGTTACAAAGAGTGGCCAGCCATCATCATCTTTTGCGTTAATATCTGCGCCGCTACCAATTGCTTCTGCAGCTTTTGCCGCATTATTTGACTGAACAGCTGTAATTAATCGTGAGGTTGCCGGTGTTGCTGCAAAAGTTATCTGAAAAATAAATAAAAGTAGGAATAAAAAAGAGATTTTCATTGTGCCTCAATGTTTTAAAGTTTAAATTCCTGAAACTATTTTCCATTTTCCATTGATTTTTTTGAGCGTCATAAGGTTTACATCACTCATTTTTGTCCATTTTTCATTAGTCTGATTTAGGATTGATTTTCTTTTCTCTGTATCTTCCTGTTTGTATCTTGTTTCAAAATAGAAGAGAAGTTTGGCAGATTCATCCGTAAGAGTGAGCTGTTTGATTATGAAAATAACATTTATTTCAAGGATTTTTTTGAAGTCTTCTGTCTGAAGAAATGCTTTTAACGCTTTGTAATCAACATCATCTTCCCCTTTTTCTGTTCCATTTGTATCGTAATACTCTTCTGCAACAGTCGCTAATATTTTTTCAGGGTTTTTTGACTGAACAGCTTCGGTGTATTCTTTAAAAACATTTATTACAGCGCGGTTTTCTTCGTTATCAGGAATGTCTGTTCCCTGAATATTTTTTGGAGTACACGCTGTTGCTAAAATTAGTGAACAAAAAAACAGAAATGCTATAGTTTTTTTCATGTTAAATCTCCTCTTTTTTCTTTTTTGTATTAATTCTACCTTTTCTTATGATTGGATTCGCAGCCGAGCCTTTGAGCTGAATAAGATATGATTTTGAGGTCGCATCTTTATATCTTTCAAGCATCATTTCTAAAACAGAAATCTTGGCAAGAGCTCCTGGTTTTCCTTCTTTCAGCTCTAAATCAAGGTCTAATCTTCCATTTTTGAAAGAGTTTTGACTCATTGTGACTTTTCCTTTTATTCCAATCTCAAGATCGCCTTTAAATGTGAGTTTTGTAAAATCAATTTTGTTTTCTTTTACAGTAGCCTTGAAAGCCATCTTTCCAAGTTTAACCTCGGGAATTTCAAGCGCACCCATCGGTGTATTCATTTTGCCGGAGATGAAAATATTTTCACCAGTTAAATCAAACGCGCCACTTGATTTTTTTCCTGAGCAAAGTTCAGCAGTTCCATTCATTGAGCCTTTAAGTTTAATATCGTCAAACATAAGGCTTGTTACAGCAAGTGGCGTTTCATCCATCTCAAGATTAAAGCAGGTTTCATCTTGGCTGGTGGAAAAATCTGCGTGAAGTTCGCCATCTTTGTTGTTTACCCCTGAAAGCTCAGCACTTCCGGCCATTTTTCCCAAAACCATTCCGCTAACAGATGGCGAAACTGTAATTTCTTCAAATGTAAAGGCTTTTTCTCCATTTTTATGAATAGCACCATCAGAGATTGTGACTGATGAAAACAGAGAATATCCAACGCTGTCTGCCACGATTTCAATATTGTTGGAAGAGAGTGCTTTGTTTATTTTTGTAAGAATATATGCTTCCGGAAAAAAGACTTTCAATCCAAGATAAATACCAACCGTTGCCGCAACATCAATAAGAAGCAGTATCCTGGCAATGTTTGTTGTTTTGCCACCGGAGAGTAGCTTTTTGTGTAAAAAATCATAGAGCGGCCTGATTTTTTCCACTATTTTTAATAATTGTTCTTTCATTCTTCTGTTGCCTCCTTCAGCGTGGCAATTACCGCAGTCACGCTGTAGTTCATTTTATCAAATCTTTTTTTAAGAGCAACTGATTCGACAAATATATATTGTCTCTCATTTTCAATAGAATAAAGGAAGCTGTAAAGAAGTCGCAAATCAATTTTATCTATATTGATCTCAACTTTTTCTATTAAAATCTCACCCTTTTTGTCAGGCTTCAGCTCTTTTATGGATTTGATTTCAACAGGAACAGTCTCTTTTACGCTTGAAATGTAGGAATTGAGGTTCGTTGTATTTTCCTTTATCCTTTTTAGAACTGTCTCCTGTTTTGAAAGCTCTTTCTGGTAATCGGTTTTCATTGCCTGGATTTTTCCAAGCATAATTTCTTTTTCTATCAGGTCTTTTTTCTTGTCGTCAACAATTGAATTCATAAAAAAAGTAACGCCGGCAATTGCAAAGAAAATAGTGAAAAAGACTAGAAAAATCATGATGTTCTTTTCTCTGGAGTTCAGAGCTGTTATGTAATTTAAAATTCTCTCTTTCATATTTACAACTCCGCTTCTTCAGATTTTTCTGTTTTGGTTTTAGGGGTTTTTCCCTTTTCTTTGCCTTTCTCTTTTTTCTCTTCCTTCTCTTTTTTCTTGTATTCAAAGTTGATTGTAAAAGATTGTTTGTCGCGACGCTGGGTAACTGCACCTTTGTTCATATTTGAGACAGTTTCCATTTTTTCAAGTTGCTCAATCATCCGGAAAATATCTTTGTCAGTCATTGCTTCGCCGGACAACTTGACTTTGCCGTCTTTCACAAGAAGATCAAGCACTTCTATTGAGCTTCCTTCAAATGCGATGTCTGGAAAAATCTGTTCCATAATATAAAGAGAAGAGTAGGGGTAGAGCTTTTTTTTCTCTTTTCCTTTGCCTTCGATTGTTTTAACCATTGTTGAAAGAGCCTGTTTTAATGAAGGATACTCTTTTCCGAGAATCTCTTTTGTGATTTTTTTTGCTTTTGCATCTATTTCGGAAGATTTACTGTCAAGGTATAAGATTCTCATTTCCATGCTGAAAAAAAGTATGATAAACGCTGCAATAATTAGTCCGGCAGTGATAAAAACTCTTGTTTTGTAGAAGTTAAATCCACCTTTGTAGGCAAAATCACCTTTTGAAAGATTTATTGTTTCATGATGATCTGCTTCTGTGTGGATTCCCCGGAGATAGTCAAGAACTGGATAAATTTCAGCATCAGGGAAGAGTTTTTTTATCAGCTGTTCGCCGTTTCCTACAACAATGTCGGAAAAGTAGAAGCTCATTTTGTCATGGTTTTTCATAAAAGGTTCAAATTCGCTGTAGAGTTCTGCAAAGAATTTTTCAATTTTTTTCCGCACCCTGATTTCATCCTCAGAGAGTCCTTCGTCAGCTGCAATATTGTTGATAGATTCAAGCCACCGCTTAAGGTCATCTATTTCTTCATCATTTTTGCCGAACAGCTCATATATTTCGGTGTAAAGTTTGTTGAAGCCTGTATTTCTGATAACCTGACCATCTCTGTCAACCAGAATAGAGTAGCTGCTTCCAATAAAAATAGCTGATTCGGCAGGTGCTCTAAAAAAGAGGAGTTCTTCTGGAATGATTGCTCTCACTTTTTCCGAAAAATCGTTGCCAAGCTTTGATATCAGTGCTTTGATATTATTTTTCGGCGACATAAAAACAGTTGTAAGATTCGGAAAAAACTGAGAAAAATCAATTATAATGTCAGCCGGATCAAAAGGTGTAACAGCCTCGACATCCTGTTCAATAATTTTATCAAGCTGAAATTTTTTAACCGGCGGATACTGCTTTGTGAAAAACAAAATATCTTTTCCAGGCATCGCAATATCTATAAAATCAAGTGTCTGCAAGTATGCCGGCGCTTCTTCATAAGAAAGAACCTTGATTTCTTTTTCAATGTTTCTGCTGTAATCCTTCTCATATTCATGAAGAATTATCTTGTTATCAAGTAAAACACACGACGCAAAACGCATTTAGTACCTCATTTATCCTTCTTTATAGAAATATATGTTTCCTTCTCTGTCTACCACCATCTCAACAAAACTCTCAACCTCGTCTTTTACGCCGATTGCTCTGATGCGGTAAACATTTCCATCAACTCCGGCAATGTTTGCGACATTGGGAAGTTCGATTCCTTCAGCTTTAAGAACTTCTGTAAAATCGCCAAGTTGATTAAACCCGTCTTTTGCTCTTTTTGCAAGCACTTTTCCCATAAGTTCGCGCATCATCTCTTCGTTATAAAATACAGACATTGACTTATCTACGGCGTAACTTCTTATTATTGCTTCAATTGTTGACGCATCAGCTTTTCCGAGGTTTATTTTTCCTGTTGAATAAATTGTGATGTAAGGGTAGAGCAGTCTGAAAATAATATCATCAATACCATAAACCATTCTTAGCTCGGAAATTGTGTCAAATCTTGCATTTTTAACCTTGTAGCTGGGAATAAAATCAGCATAAAGATCATCTTCGTTTCCGCCGCCTGAACCTTCTTTTTCGCTGTTTAAGTCAACCCAGTCAATAATATTGGCGATAAGCTCTTCTCTTGTAACATATTCTTTTCTTGAGGTATTTTCCTCAAATATAAAATCATAGTTGTCTGATTCAACTATTCCCATAAGCATTTTTGAAATTGCATCTTTTGCTGCAGAATCAATAAGATTGAGATTTATTTTTGTATCTTCATTTTCAAATTCTATTCTGAAATCTCCAGGAAAATCAAACATTGGATCGCCTTCCTCTTTTTTTTCGGCAGCGAAAGCTTCATTCTCTTTTGCCTGCTTTTCAGATTCCTCTTTTGTGTCAGGAATATCTTCAAGTGAGGCAAACGGGCCTGCACTCAAAAAACCGCGAAGAATTGCTGTGTCAAACGGGACAACATCCCAGATATCAATTTTTTGGGTGATTCCAAACTGCTTTAACGCAGCATCTAGCTGTTTCTGCAAATCAAAAACAACAGTCGCAAAAGCAACAGATGAGCGGGCGAGAACTTTTGCCTCAGCTTTTCGCTTGTAATTCATCGCAATTTCGTATTCAGTTTTTGCCTCATAATTCATGTCAGTTACAAGCGGCAGCATAATTGCCATAATTACAATTACAAGCATTAATGCCATTCCGTGCGGCTTTTTGAAAAATGTGATAACTGCTTTAAGCTGAGGTTTTAAAAATAATTTTTTCATCAGTTTGTGTATGGTTTTGTCATTTTTATTGTGACAATTGTTTCTATTTTAAATTCTTTTCTCTCTTCTGATTCCTGTGCAATTTCCATTGTAATTTTAACTTTTGGCGGAAGCGAATCAGCCTGATCAAGGGATTCCGAGTTCCACTCAGATTTCCATTCCAGATTTGTCGCATCCCAATATTCAAATTTTATTGAGATAAAATCACTCAAAACAGGGTAGACATTTCCCCCTTTTTCCGGAAATTCATCAACCCAGAAACTTTCCCGCCGCATCAGTGTGTTTTTGCCATCAACCTGGCCGGTAAAATATTCAACTTCAGACTGGTCGCATTCTTTGGTGTTAGCTCTCATTCTCATGTGATTAACGGTTGAGAAGGTAAGATGGCTTACCGGATTATCCTCTTCACCTTTGAAAATTGTAATATGAGTCTGTTCAGGAGTTCCTTTGTTATTAGTTAAGTATGCGTTTTCTATATCTCTTTTCATAACATCAAGAGAAAAATAGACTCTTCTTAAATACTCGGTTCTGTTTTTCAGCCTTTCTCTTCCAGACATAAGATTTGAAAATGAAAAATAGACAGAGGAAACAATAATGCTGGTGATAAACATGGCGACCATAACTTCAATAAGTGAAAAGCCGTTGTTTAATTTTTTAGACTGCCTCAATTGTTTCCTCAATAATTAAAATCCAGACTGCCGCCGCCGCCGCTATCCCAAGGCACATCATTTCCTTTTGGAAGCTTTCCTGTATTTTTTGAAGGGGTTGAACTCTTGTTTGTTGAACTTCCCGGAATTCCGCTGCCCTGTTTGAATTCAGTTGTAGTTCCGTCTGTTGTAAGAAAGATTGTAAAAGTCACTTTCTCAGACTCCATTTTTCCTTCGCCCCACGAAACAATCAGAGTCAGTTTTCTGATTCTTTCTTTGAAAAAATCTTCAATCAGCGGTTTTACACCGGAAATCATATCGCCAGCTTTTTCTGTATCGCTCTCTTCCCCGGTTGATGGGGCGGAAAGATCAGGAATCGGGATATAGACTTTTTTGATAGAATATTTCCATTTGAAACCTTCATAAGCTTTATCCTCAAAAACTCCGTCCTCTTCTTTTCCAACAAGTCCAACCTCGGGAATGCCGTTTTTTTTAATATCTTCATCTATTTCATGCAGTTTTATCCACGCAAGCTCGGTTCCTTTATAAATATTCTCAATCTTTGCTGCATAGATATAACTCGATGAAATAATTCTTGAAATACCAATTAATGCTCCTGCCAGAATAACAATTGCGATTGTGACTTCAAGAAGTGAAAATCCTTTCATTTTCCCTCCTCATCGCCTTCTTTAAACGAGGTGTCTTCCTGAAGCTGTTTTACCTCATCGCTAAAATCGCCGCGATTAATCTTTGTTGTAAGAAAAAAATCGCTTGTAAGATAAAAGATTGTTTCACCTTCAGAGTTTCCGATTGCAAGATAAAAAGGCTCAATGCGACCCTGCGGAAAAATATATATTTCAGCCCGCAAAGGTTCGTTTTCACTCTCTGTTTCCTGTGTTATAATCTCTGGTGTCTGATAGGAAAAAAACTTTGTCCACATAAGTGATGACGGAATTTTGAACTTTTTTTCAACAGCTTCGTAAGATGGTTTAATCAATTCTTTGATATTTTTTTTCTCAGGGACAAAATTTTCCCAGTTGTAAAAATCACTTTGGTCTTCGGTATCGTTTTTTGCTTTCATCATCTCAAAAAGATTGTTCGCGCCAACACCTGCACCTGTGTTTTTTGAAAAAAGAGAGGTTGATGAAGCATCATCTTCAGCAGCTTCAAGAAGTTTCTGATGTTTTTCTTTGTATTCTTTTGCCTCATCCGCAGACATTACAAAAAAAGGAGTCTCTGTCCGTTCAGCCCAGTATTCGCCGGTTTTGAAGTCAACAACAATTCTTATGTATTCGCTTTTCCTGATACTTTTCATAAACATCTTTTTGACAAAAACATTGAATTTGCCAAGTTCAGAGCCTGCCTTCGCTCGCGAAATACTTGAAATAGCTGGAACAGAGATTCCAATAAGAGCAGCAATAAGAGCCATAACAACAAGTATTTCAATGAGGGTAAATCCTTGATTTTTAGCCTCATTTCTTATCATTGTTTAGCCCTCTAAGTCCTAGTTATTCTTCTTCTTTTTCTGTATTGGAAATATCATCGCCGCCGCCTTCTTTGGCGTCAGGACCCCAGCTGTAGAGATCATATTCGGATTCGCCGTTAGCACTTGGGTAAACATAAACATAAACATTTCCCCAAGGATCTTTCGGAACTTTTTTTCCATTAAGAAGTTTCTCTTTTATAAGAACTTCAAGTGCGTTGTCTCCTTCTGGATACTTGCCAAATTCGGTTTTGTAGAGATCCAGCGAATTGGAGATAGCTGTGATATCAATTTTTGCCTGTTTGATACGGGATTTTTTGAGATAAGTCATAAAAGCTACGCTTACTCCACCCATAATCATTGCGATAATTGTAATTGCTACCATGATTTCAACCAGAGAGAAGCCTTTTTGATGCTTCTGTGATTTTAAAAGAGCTTTAAAAAAGTTTTTCATTTTGTCCCCCTTAAATTATTTCATAACCGCGTCGTTGATTTGTAAAATCGGCATAATAATTGAAAAAACTATGAACGCTACAATGCAGCCGAGAAAAACAAGCATAACAGGTTCAAGCATACTTGTCAGCTTTTCAAGTGTATAGCGAACCTCTTTTTCGTAGGAATTCGCAAGAGTTTCAAGCATTTCCTCAAGCTCGCCCGATTTTTCGCCAATTGCAATCATGTGAATAACAATAGGCGGAAATTGACCGCTTCGTTTTAGCGGCGGCGCAATAGATTCCCCTTCTTTTATGTTTTCTCTGGCAACAGCAATTGCCTCTTCGAGAATTTTGTTGCCGATAACTCTTTTAACAATATCAAAAGCTGTAAGAATCGGAACGCCTGAATCAAGAAGCGTTGCAAGTGTTTTTGAGAAACGGGAAATCGCAACCATTCTGTTGATTTTTCCAAAAACAGGCATTGTAATAAGAAATCTGTTCCATTTTATCTCGCCTTTTCCTTTGGAAATATATTTCTTGAAAAAATAGAGTCCCAAACCGCCGAGAATAATTATTAGCCACCACCAGCTGCTTACAAATTCAGACATCCATATCAGGATTCTTGTCTGGATAGGAAGTGCCATATCAACATCTTCAAACATTTTAGCTAGTTTCGGGATTACAACTGTGAAAAGAACTCCAACAACAAGTGTGGCAACACCAAGAAGAACAATCGGGTAGGTCATAGCTGAACGAACCCTGCTTCTTAAATCAACCTGAGATTCAAGGAAGTCGGCCAGTCTGATAAGAACTTTATCAAGTGCGCCTGACTCTTCGCCTGCAGCAATCATGTTGCAGTAAAGATTTGAAAATATTTCAGGAAATTCACGGGCTGACTTTGAAAAACTGTAG
>CAZISX010000028.1:20056-28301 GCA_964542005.1 uncultured Spirochaetales bacterium | reverse complement strand
AAAGAGCTTCTTTGATTTTTTGGTTATCCTGTTGTTCTGCAACCGCTGAAATACATTCAACCAGCGGGATTTTTGCTTTCTGCAGAGTGGCAAGAAGTCTTGTCATTGAAGTGATTTCGTCAAGCGGAACTTTTTTTGTCGCTGTGTTTAGAAGGTTTTTCAATGTAGAAAAATCAAACCCGCCGCGGGAGGTTTTTTCTTTAAGTTCAGTTACAAAAAAACCATCTTTCTGGAATTTTGTTTTTACTACAGCCTTGTTCGCACCTTCAATAACGCCTTTAATTTCCTTGCCTGTTTTATCAATAACTTTGTAGGAAAAAAGCGCCATTAATTAATCCTCCTGAGTTCTGAGAAGAACTTCATCAGGTGAAGTTATTCCTTTAATCGCTTTCATTGCGCCATCTTCACGGAGATTAAGCATTCCATTTGCAGCAGCAATTTTTCTAACGCCGCCTGCATCTTCGCGGGTAACAATTGCTTTTCTGATTTCTTCATCCATCAAAAGAAGCTCAAATATACCGGTTCTGCCGCGATAACCAGTGTGAAGACACTGTTCGCAGCCCGAAGCTCTGAAAAATGTGTGACCTTTATATTCCAGCGGATCAAGACCTAATTCTTCGAGAATAGGAGCTTCAGGATAGTAGGCTGTCTTACAGTGCGGACAAAGTTTTCTTACAAGTCGCTGCGCAAGAACTCCAATTACGGTTGAAGCAATCAGAAATGGCTCGACACCCATATCAATAAGTCTGGTAAATGCTGTTGGAGAGTCGTTTGTGTGGAGTGTTGAAAAAACAAGATGACCGGTCAACGAAGCGTTAATCGCAATATCTGCCGTCTCTTTATCTCGGATTTCACCGACCATAATAATATCGGGATCCTGACGGAGAATGCTTCGGAGTCCAGCCGCAAAAGTAAAGCCGATTTTCGAGTTTATCTGAATCTGATTTATACCTTTGAGCTGGTATTCAACCGGATCTTCCTCGGTAATAATCTTTACATCGGGTGAATTTATTTCAGTAAGTGCAGAATAGAGCGTTGTAGTTTTTCCCGAGCCTGTTGGACCGGTTACAAGAAAAATTCCGTGTTTCATGTGGATAAGTTTTCTCATTTTTTTGAGATCGCGCTGAGTAAAACCCGATTCATCAAGCGAAAGTTTTTGAGTCGCTTTATCGAGAATACGCAGAACAACAGATTCGCCGTGAACAGATGGAAGCGTCGAGAGACGAAGATCAATATCGTTTCCTGCAAGCTTGATTTTTATACTGCCATCCTGAGGGAGTCGTTTTTCTGAGATATTTAGCTTGCCCATAATCTTGATACGGGTGATAAGTCCAGCCTGTGCAGCCTTTGGAACTCTGTGAATTAAATGAAGTTTTCCGTCTTTTCTGAATCTGACTAAAACCTCGTCTTCAAAAGATTCAATATGAATATCTGAAGCTTTCTCTTTTACAGCTTTGAGCAGAGCATTGTTTACAAATTTAATAATAGGTGCATCATCGTTGGAATCTATTAAATCGGGAATGGAGGTATCTTCACCGCCAGACATTTCCTTGAATTCCTCTTCTCTGAGTTCACCCTGCTCTGTATCAAGCTTGCTGTAGGCATTGTTTATAATTTCAACAATTTTCCGGTCATCAATAAGAAGTGGTTTGACATTGTGAGAAAACAAAATATAAAGCTGATTCATAATAAAAGGTACTGAATCTATTTGTGAAACAGCAACAACGAGCTCGTTGTTTTCAATAAAAAGAGGCATTGCTAAAAATTTTCTGGCAAGAGCAATAGGAAAATGTTTCAGGAGCGGAATGTCCTGTTTTTTAATCTGTTCATCAGTAACAACCGGAGTTTTTGACTGTTCGGAAAGAGCTTCAAGAAGCTGGGATTCATTTATTTCAGAGTTGTCTGTAAGGATTTTTCCAATTTTTCTAGTGTCTCCGCTCTGCTGAACAGCAAAAGCATCCTCAACTTCGTTGAATGAAGTGAATTTTTTTTCAATTAAAATTTCGCCGATTCGCTTTCTCATTACTCAGCCTCTTTCTTTTCATCACTTTCAGGAGATACTGATTTGTTGAGATTTTTTTCTCTTTTATCAAGCTTTTCTTTAATAATATCGTCAATTAATTCATCCTCTGAATCCTCTTTTTTCTCATCAATTTCAGGAACAGATTCTTTCTTTTTATCCATATCTACAGATTCTTCTTTTCCGTCAGGTGTAATCATAACTGCCGGATTTTTCTTCATTTGTTTCTCTTTTTCGATTGACTCCTCTTTCTGAACTCTGTCATAATCAAGGCCTTGCGCAATTGAGAGGAGGACACCTTTTTTCTTGTCAACCATTATTTTTGACTCATAATCCTTGATATCACCATAGAATTTCTTGGCAAACTCCTCTCTCTCATCAATTTTCTTTTTATAGATAGCCTCATAATCTTTCTTGCTCTCAATAATGTGAGGCGTAAGAATTATAAGAAGATTAACTTTGTTTTTGCCTTTTGATCTGTGCTTGAAAAGACTCCCTAGAACTGGAATATCTCCCAGAAGCGGAATCTTATGTTCAACTTCTGTAATCTTATCCTTCATCAATCCGCCGATTACAATTGTCTGCTCATTTTCTGCGTTAACAATTGTTTTGGCTGACCTTTTGGAGGTTGTTAATCCATAATCAGACTGCCCAGAGACCTCTGTAATTTCTGTGTCAACTTCAAGCGTCATATATCCGCCATCATTTATTCTCGGTTTTATCTTAAGTTTTAATGCAACATCTTCTCTTTTGTAGGTCATCTGGCTTCCTGCTGTACTTGAAATAATATTTGCAGATGGGAATGGAATTGTTTCACCAACAATAATCTCCGCCTCTTCATTGTCTGTTGTTGTGATATGAGGTGTTGCCATAACATTTGAATTATCATCCTTTTTTGAGGCATGAACCATAAGTCCGAGAGATGGGAATCCAATACCAGGAATACCGCCAGAAAGATTTTCTGTTCCTGCAAGAGCAGGTCCTAAAAGACCAGCCATAAGCCCTGCAGTTGAACCAGACATTGATTTCCCAAAAAATATAGGAACTTTTTTCCCGCCAATTGTTGTCTCAAAACCGCCAGCACCAAAGTTAAGTCCATATTCAATATCTTCACTTACATTAAGTTCAAGAATTATTGCTTCAATAAATACCTGTTTTCTCTTAATATCAAGCTGTTCAATAACTTTTTTGAGATTTCTAAAATCGCGAATTGAAGAAACAACTACAAGAGCGTTTGTGGCTTCATTTGCAGAAATCTGAACATCTCCTTCAAAAATTTCGTTTGGTTTTTTACCTGCTGAAGAAGATTTGCTGGCTGTGTTTTTGGAGAGAGTTGTAAGTGTTTTTGCAAGATCAACAGCTTTCGCATTTTGAAGAGGAATAACATGAACTTCGCCTTCGCCCTCAAGCTTGCGGTCAATTCGCTGCATAACCTGAAGCATGAGCGAAAAAGTTGTTTTGTTGCAAAGAACAATAAGCTGTTCGCTTCTGTCATCAGCAACAATGTGCATATACATTTCAGAGCCTACGGAACCTTCTGGGGTATCATCTTTTTTTTCTGTCTGAGGCTGATTAACAGGCTGTTCTGGAGAACCGTCTTCAGAAATTCCGCCAATTACAGGGTTTCCGCTTTGTGTTTTGCTTTTTGATGCGCCTGCTTTTTTTGCATAATCTCTGAAAATTTCATCAAGCAGTTTTTTTGCATCAGTTGGTGCAATATGTTCGAGCTTCAAAAAGTGAAGTGAAACAGAATCGGTCTCAGAAGGAGCATCAAGCTGCTTAATAATTCCAAGCATTTGTCTTAAATTAGCTGCATAATCAACTACAATAATAGTTTTGTCGTCAAAAATAACAGAAGTGCCTGATTTGTCTCTGAAAATTTTCAGAACTTTTTCAATTTCCTGCGCAGGAGCATACTGAAGCTTGATTATTGTTGCTGCAAGTCTGAATGTATTAGGGAGCTTATCTTGATCATACCACGGAATTTTGGTTGAAATAATGTCTTTATCCGCCATAATCAGTGTGTATTTTCCATCTTCAACAACAGAAACATCATTTAATGAAAGAAGAGTCAGAAAAGTTCTGTATGCTTCATCAATAGAAACCGGATTCGGAGACATCATCTCGATTTTTGCGCTTGCAATTTTCTGCTGAACAATGAAGTTTCTCCCTGTTTTTTCGCTGAAAAACTTGATAACATCAATAAGGGCTGTGTCTGAAAAATCAAGAAATATCTTCGCGTTTTTATTGAACTTTTTGGTGTGTTTGGCATCAACCTTTATTGTTTCATCTGCAGCACTGTCTCTTTTTGTCGCATCAACTTTTTTCCAGTTTTTATCGGATTTTGCCCCTTTCCCGTATCCCTGAGTTGAAGACTCATATCTGTTTTCCTCCATTGATGAAGGTGGATTTTGCGAATCAGCAGGCTGGGAGTCTGAACTTGCGCTTTCCTCTGGTTTTGAAGTTTCTGATTCTGCAGGTTTTGCTACAGGTTTTTTTGATCTGGTTTCGTCTTTTTTGACTGCAGGAGTGAATTTCATAGGAAATTTAACACCAAGTTTCGGTTCTGCATTTAAAACAAGACAAATCATTAAAATTAGAGTCCAAACAATCTTTTTCATATTTCTACCCTCTATTCAATTGTATATTCCATACTTTCTTTTTTGCCGCGGCGAACAATGTCAATAGAAATCTTGTTGACATTTCTAAGTCTTTGATATGCTTCAAGAGCTTTATCTGGGCTTGTTAAATCTATTCCATTGATTCTTTGAATAATATCGCCATTTTCAAGTCCGATTTTTTTGTATAAACTATTTGGTTTTATTGAGAAAATTTTAAATCCGTTTTCTCTTCTTGCCGGAACAAGTCTTGCCTGAGAAGAGAGTGATGCTAGGTTGCTGGTCGCTTTTGTAAGTTCATCTCTGCTCACAACATAAGCATTCGGCCCGACAGACCGAACATTCAGATCTCCATCTCCGCCCTCTGATGCAACAGCTGGAGTAGGAGCCACAACTGGAGCCTGAGCTTCTTTTCCAACATCTTCACCAAGACATCTGATGCCGGAAGAGGTTTTGAAAACTACTAGGTTTCTTCTGATTCCAGCGACAATTGTTCCTCCATTGAACTCGTCATTCATTGTAAGGACAATTGTTGAATTTCCGCCACCGCCGCCACTACCGCTTCCTTTGCTGCTGCCGACAGAAAGAGTAATTGTTGACTCTTCCTCAGGGATAGCCATGGCAGTTCCAATAAGCTGCATATCTGACATCGCATAGCACTTTTCAGGGTTTTCAAGATAAAAATTAATGTCTTTTACAGTAACCTCTGGGCCGGATTCCGTTCCCTCGGTCGCTACAGGCATTGTAAAATCAATCACCCTGTTGGCAGAATCAAAAATGTTGTAAGGAGAAATCGTTTCTTTTGAAGTTCCAAGAAAAAGGAGCTTTTCCTCGTCAACGAAATCTTTGTCACTTTTTTTCTGCGCTGATTTTCCTTTCGGAACATAATACTGATCCCCTTTGACAGCAAACGCAATTACTATCGAAACAAGGGAAAAGAATAAAAATGCAATAGCAAAAAATAATATTGCATTGAAAATGTTTCTACTGCTCATTCACAACTCATTACTTAAATAACAAAAGCGGGGCGCAGTTAAGCAATTTTTGTGCCATGTAAACTATGTAATATTATCAGATAGTTATTCTGATTTGTCTGGATGACAAAAAGGCATAATTGCCATAATGACATAAAAAAGTGACACGAGAGAAAAGAGGTGCACTGTTTACGCAAATTTTTGCACATCTATATTTTGTGAAGAGATTTTTTTCTTATGTAAAAAAAGAGTTGTTATTGTTATTGCAGGTTCTTCTGGCACTATCTTTGCATTATAGCTTCTGAAATGAGAAAAACATTTTAGGAGGAACTCATGAAAATTGATCAATCATTAGTCAGAGAGCTGGCTTTAAAACAAACTCAGAAAGAAAAACTTGAACGGGCGGAGCTTGAAAAAGAATCTACCATTAAGCTGAATGGTCAGCCTTCCGCTGATTCAAAACTAGTCTCTATTTCAAAAGAAGCATCACTTCTTGAAGCATCAAAAAAACTGATGCAGGAAATAGAAGAGGTTGACCTGAGTCGTGTTGAGTATTTCAGAAATCTTCTCGCAAAAGGTGATTACCAGATTGATAACCAGAAACTTGCTGAAAAAATAGCAGCAATTTTTGAGGGAGGCGAGTAATGAGAACTATACCTGAAAAAATTATTAAAATGCTTTCAATTGAAAAGAAGCATCTTGAAATTATGTTTTCTATTTTCACTGCTGAATCGGAAGCAATTGTTGCTTTCAATCTTGATGTGATGAAAAGGGTAAATGAGAAAAAAATTTATACAATGAACCGCTCCAGAACTATCAGAGATATGAAAGAAAATCTGCTTTTTGATATCTCGGAAAAACTGCTTGGAGAGAGAAAGCCAATAAAAATTGAGTTTGCTTTAGGTCTTATTAAAAAAGAGGAGACAAGAAGAGAAATACTTGATCTTATTGGAGATATAGACAATCTTGTTTCCTCTGTATGCAGGCTTGCTGAAAAAAATCAAAAGCTTATAAATCATGCGCTTGCAACGATTGAGGGAACTGTTAAAAGCGTGGCTGGCACTTTTAAGAAAAATCGCGGTTATAATGAGTTCGGGAAAGAATCTCCTTCTGTAATGACAGGTGCAATTTTGGCCGGGAGAATGTAAAATGGCAGGTCTTTGGTCAATACTTAATGTTGGCAAAACAAGTCTTAACACCAATCAAATTGGTGTAAATACAACAAGCCACAACATTTCGAATGTCAACACTCCAGGATATTCGAGGCAGCAGGCAATACTTGAAGCAAGAGATCCAATGTGGACTCGTGCCGGACAAATTGGGCAGGGTGTAGATATTTTGACAATTGACAGAAATAATACCAGATATATTCATCGTCAAATGGTTGACAACAAGGCTGAAGTGGGATTTTTTGATAAATCTTATGGAATGCTCAAAGAGGTTGAGATGATTTTTTCTGCTGGAAACGGGGCAGATATTCAAAGTGGAATGGTTGATTTTTTTGACTCATTCAAAGCTCTTTCACAAAAGCCAAACGATATGACGCTTCGCGAAAATGTTAGGCAGAAAGCAACAATAGTTACAGAGCGGTTTAATAAAGTTGACAGTGAGCTTGACCGCGTTCAGACCGAGTTGAATGGTGAAATTGATGGCCGTGTAGCAAGTATAAATCTTCTCTCAGAGGAAATATCTAATTTAAACAGAGAGATAACTGCACTTGAATTTTCAGGAAATCAGGCCAACGATCTCCGCGACAGGCAGGAGGAGAAGGTAAGAGAGCTTGCAAAAATAATAAAAGTAAACACTTGGACCGATAATAAAGGGTTTTTAAATGTTGCTGTTGACCACGGCGAGCCGCTTGTAAGTGGAAAAGAACACTACGATTTAGTCACTTCATCAGATCCGCTCAAGAGAATTCTTGTTGATAGAGGCGGTGCTTATGTTGATATAACAGAAGATTTAAGAAGCGGCGAACTGGCTGGAATTATTGATGTAAGAGACAACAAAATAGCTGGATACCGAACAAGACTCGATACACTTGCCCAGACACTTGCTACCGAAGTAAATACAGTTCATTCCGCAGGTTATGGACTTGATTTAACTCAGGGTAATTTTTTTGACACCAATCCTGCCGGCGGCGTTGTGACAGCAGAAAACATTACGCTTAGTGCCAATATTGTGACATCACTTAATTCAATTGCTGCAGGACTTATAAATGATCCTCAGTCAATAAATGGTGACAACAGAAACGCAATTGCAATCTCTGATTTATCCCGTAACAATTCGTTTTTTGCAGGCTCAAACGAAACTTTTTTAAATCATTACCAGAATACAGTTGTCGGTATTGGACACGAAATCGTCTCTGTTCAGGGAAAACTTGATTATGTTTCGATGGAAGAGACTCAACTTAAAAATTTCAGAGAATCTATTGCAGGCGTAAATATGGATGAAGAGCTTATCGAACTTAATAAGTTTCAAAAAGCTTATGAAGCATCAAGCAGAATAATCACAACAGCAAACGATATGCTTGATACTCTTCTTGGTCTTAAGCAGGGCTAACCCTTTTCCCCAGCTATTTTAATTTGTCAAAGAATTTTTTTCGGCGACTTTTTAGACACACCACGCTTGTGAGG
>CAZISX010000028.1:0-20046 GCA_964542005.1 uncultured Spirochaetales bacterium | reverse complement strand
GGCAGTGAGAATTTTTGCCTCAATCGCTAAAGCCAAGGCCAATATTTATAGTAATAGCGGTGTGTTAGCCGTTTCCCCTTGAAAAATATTTTATGCATTCGCAAAAAATCAATCAAGAATCTGCTGAATTCAGGGGAATTTGTTGCAGTTTTTTTGGGGCAGTATCATTCATAGAAATAAGGAAAAGAATTGACAATTGGGGAATCAGTTATAAAATCCTTTTGCGTTATTTGTTATCGAAAAAATTGAATTTTAAGGAGCATCAATTGTCAAAACCATCAGTCGAATATGTTTATGGGATAAACCCTTGCTTTGAGATTATCAGAGGCGGCAGAAGAAAAATATATCGTGCTTTTATTGCCGTGAATTCAGATAGAAACCCAAGAATAAAAAAACTTACAGAATATCTTAATTCAAAACAGGTTCCGATTGAACTGGTTGATAAAGGGAGGCTGTTTGAGCTTTCAAAAAGTACAGAACACCAGGGCGCAGTTATAAAATGCTCTCCTTATCCCTATGCTCCTTTTTCAGAAATGCTAAACCAGAAAAAGATCTTAATGCTTGATAATGTTGAAGATCCTCACAATGTTGGAGCTATTCTAAGAAGTGCTGAAATCTTCGGATTCCACTCTGTTGTTATTCCGTCAAGAGGCGTTCCTGAAATATATCCTTCAATCGTAAAAGTTAGCGCAGGTGCTTGTGAACACATAAATATTGCAAGGGAAGACTCCGCAAACGGCTATTTCAAAAAAGCGTTTGATGCTGGTTTTGAAATTGTCGCTCTTGATGAAGAGGGAAAATTTGATCTCGAAGATTTACGGAATCAATCAATTGAAAAAATAATGCTTGTTATTGGCGGCGAAGGAAAATCTGTCGGCCAGTACATTATAAACAATGCACAATATGTTGCATCAATCCGCCAGCAGGGGAAAATCAACTCATTAAACGCATCGGTTGCGGCCGGAATAGCAATGTTTGTTCTTGGAGGAATCTGATGCTTATTGAGAGCTTAAAGATTGCAGAACTGGAAAGCGCTCTTAAATATTCATTCAAAAATCTTTTATTGCTGGAGCAGGCTTTTATCCACCCATCAAGCGATCACCTCGATAAAAACTATGAAAGGCTTGAGTTTTTAGGCGATGAGGTTGTCGGGCTTGCTGTTTCCACTCTGCTTGTAAGGACTTATCCTGAAGCAGGAGAAGGAGATTTAAGCAAAGCCAGAGCAAATCTAATTGATGAACAGGGACTTGCTTCGATTTCAAGAAGTCTTGAACTTGGCTCTTTTCTGATTCTTGGAAAGGGCGAGGAGAAGGGCGGAGGCCGCGAAAAAGACTCAATTATTGCAGATGTTTTTGAAGCATTAATGGCTGTTATTTATGTTGAATCGGGCTGGAATGAAGCATTTCGCGTTTTGAGTGATATTTTTATCCCGCTTATTGCTGGTTCTAAAAATATTGAAGAACTTCTCAGTCACATTAACCGAGACTACAAAACAAGACTTCAGGAGCTTGCTCAAAATCTTGACCTTCCGCTTCCTGAATATGTGATAGTTGATAGATCTGGCCCTGAACACGAAACAATATTCACAGTTGAATGCCGCTCAATGAGCTATGCAACCCACGGAAAAGGGAAAAACAAAAAATCGGCTGAACAGGACGCAGCAAGACAAATTCTCAAAGAAATGAGAATTATCGAGTAATGTTCAAGGCTGTTGTTCTTGACGAAAATATCCTTATAATTCCAATATTTATTCCTCATCTAGGCTGTCCTCACCAGTGCAGTTTCTGCAATCAGCTAGTTATCTCAAAAAGTGTTTCGGCACCCAATATTGAGAAAACTGTTGCCGACTATCTTCGCTGGTCAAAACAAAGAGAGAAAATTGTTTTGAGTTTTTATGGCGGAACATTTACCGCAATTCCGAAAGATTTAATGATTTCTTATCTTCAAAAAGGTGCGGAACTGATGAAAGCTGGAGTTATTCACTCCATGCGCTGCTCAACGAGACCCGATGCAGTTACAAAGGAAATAGCTGAAATTCTTAAGGATTTTAACCTGACAACCGTTGAGCTTGGGGTTCAGACTCTTTCTGAATCGCTATTAAAAAAAATGAATCGGGGCCACTTGGCAAGTTCGGTTTACACAGCTCTGGATATTCTTTCAAGTGCAGGAATAGAGGTCGGTTTTCAGTTTATAACAGGATATCCTGAAGAAACGGAAGAGGAATTTCAAGAAACAATTCTTTCTCTTAAAAACATGGCCAAATCGCCAGCATTTATAAGGATTTATCCGTTCATTCCGCTACCTGAAACTGAAATATTCATGAAAATTGAAAAAAATCTTGTCAAAATGAAGCCAACCTCAGAAATAATTAATGATTCCGCAAAGCTCTTTTTGGCAGCTCAGGAAAAATCAATACCTGTAATTAGGATAGGTCTTCCAATAAATGAAAATATGCCATCAATTTATCCTGAAAATCTGGCTCAAGTTGTTATTGCAGAAGCTCTTTTCATCAAAATCAATTCAGGTGAATGCGAGTTTCATCTCCCGAAAAAATGGGAAACTTCATGGAATCTTGCTCTTAGAAAATCGGAAAAATCGGGAATAAACAGATTGCTTGGATTATTTACAGAAATTGATGGTTTCTCTTGAGAACTCTTCATAATTATTGAAGTTTTTCTTCTTTTCAGGAACAAAGAATGTTCCGTTTTTCTCTTCGATTTTAATCTCTTTTTCTTTGTCAGAATCAGATTTTTTACATACAAGGTTGAGATTGCCGCTTGATTCAATAATAAAAGCCCAGGATAATGAGTCGGAAAAACCTCTGTCAAGGATAACAAACCCAGACTGTCCGGCTAAAATAGTTTTTGCCAACACAGCAGAATCACTGAATTTCCCCGACTTTGTGAGAAGAACTATTTTTTCGGAAACAATGTCATCTGTTTTAAATCCGCTTGAATCTGCAAGCGAGATTCCTTCACTGAATCTGCCGGTTTTTTCTGCAACAAGCATAAGGTTGTAAACTATAGAGGTCTCTTTTTTGTCAAGATTATCGCGTACTTCCCATGCTTTCTCATAATCGCTAAGCGAAATGAGCGAGTAAAAAACACCTTCCCATCCAGCACTTTTGGATGGCTCTGTTTTTACAGTGTTTTTATAATATTCAAGAGCTTTTTCGTAGTTTTCCTGTTTGTAATACCAGCTTCCAAGAAAGTAGTTTGCTCCTGCATGGGCAGGTTTTATGCTAAGCGTTTTTGTCATAAGAGAAATTGCTTTAGGTGCGTCATTCTTTTCGTAGGCAATAAATGCAAGGTTGTATGCTGCTTCTTCGGGGTAAATATTTTCCGCGATAGCTTTTTCTAAAAGCGGCTCAGCTTTATCATATTTTCCGAGTGAATAATATGCAAGTCCCAGGAAAAACGGGGTTTCTTTTGCTTTGGACTTTTCTAAATATCCAAGCGATGCTTCTGCTTTTCCATCAAGAAGCAGTTTTTTACCAGCTACAAAATCTTCGTCTTTAGCTTCAGAATTTTTAGCATTTTCTTCGAGAAGTTTAAGATTTTTATCCTCTGTACTCTCTTTTTTTTCCACAGTTGCGCAGCCGACAAAAATGAATGCAAAACAGAGAAAGAAAAACAGTTTTTTCATTATTCAACCCCTATAAATTTTTTGAGTTCTTCAAAACTGTGTTTGCCATTCATCGTCTCTTTTACAACGCCTGTTTCATCAACAAAAACAGTAAAAGGAAGCAAAATTCCGGCATTTTGGAGAAGTTCCGGTGCCTGCAAAACTTCAAAAAGAGCGTTCTTTTCTTTGATTACTTCAAGAACTTTCTCCGGCATCGGATCAACGCTGATTGTTATAACTTTTAAAATCCCTTTTTCATCTTCATACTCTTTTTTGAGTCTATTTAAATCAGGAAACATTTCGATGCAAGGGAGACACCATGATGACCAGAAATCAATCATTATTTTTTTGCCTTTAAATTGGTTTAAATCAATAATTGTATCTGTTTTCAACGACTTAAGTTTGATGGTTGAAAGAGATCTTCCTTTCTGAAAATTTGATTCTGTGATTTCTTTGGAAAGAGCTTCCTCAACTTTTTTCAGAGCCTCTTTTGCCTCTTTTATTGCTTTTGGTTCCTGCGGTACAGATTCTCCTGTTTGTTCCTCAGATTTTCTGCAGCCTGCAAAGAGGATGATTAAAATTGAAAGATATATTATAAGTTTCATCATACTCCCCTGAAAAAATGCCGCAGGCGAACCTGCGGCTTAATTATAATTTGCTGTTATTTTTCAGAATCATCATCATCCGAAATTGGCTCATCGCCTTCTTCGATACCGGTATCTACAGCTTCTTCTTCAGGAATTTCCTCGTCACCATATTCAATGTTGTACTGAGGTATCTCTTTGATTTCATTCTCATCTTTAGCATCAGGATCAATAATTCTTGTGATACTTACAACTGTTTCTCCGTCAGCAACCCTGAAAAGTCGTACACCTTTTGTGTTTCTGCCGATTACAGAGATTCCGCCGACAGGAATTCTGATTGCCTGACCGTTTGAGGTTATGAGCATTATTTCATCTTCAACCGCAACCTGAATAGTTCCAACAACATAGCCGTTTTCTGGAGAGGTTTTGATTGTGATAATACCTTTTCCGCCGCGGGACTGGAGTCTGTATTCATCAAGAATTGTCCGTTTTCCCATACCTTTATCTGTTACAGTCAGAAGAGTCATTGTCGGATCAACAACATCCATAGTCATAACTTCGTTGCCCTGAGTTAAGGTTACACCTCTAACGCCGGCTGCGCCACGCCCCATTGCTCTTACGCCTGTTTCTTTGAATCTGATGCTAAGTCCCTGTTTTGTCGCAAGAATAATCTCGTTTGTGCCGTCAGTTATTGCAGCAGAGATAAGTCTGTCATCATCGTGAAGATTTATCGCTTTCTTGCCATTACTGCGCTGAATCGCAAATTCCATCATGTTGACTTTTTTGATTGTTCCGCGCTTTGTCACCATAACAATATATTTGCCTTCAACATACTCTTTAATTGGAAGCATAGCGCAAATAGCCTCGTCTTTCTCAACATTTATGAGGTTGATAATTGGTTTGCCGCGGCTGTTTCTGCTTGATTCCGGCAGCTGGTAAACCTTTGTCCAGTAAACCTTGCCATAAGAAGTGAAAATCATCAGCTGGGTATGTGCACTTGCAACAAAGATATCTCTTACAAAATCGTTGTCTTTCGGATTAATCGCGTTGATTCCTTTTCCGCCTCGTTTCTGGCTGCGGTAAAGTGCAAGCGGCGTTCTTTTTACATAGTTTTCGGTTGTGATTGTAACAACCATATCTTCGTCGGGAATAAGATCTTCAATATCAATTTCGCCTTCGTCATTTACAATCTCAGTTCTTCTTTCATCGCCATATTTTTCAATAATTTCAGCAAGTTCCTCTTTGATAACGCCCATAAGAGTCGAGTCATTCGCAAGAATCTCGTTGAACCATGTAATCTTTTTAAGAAGTTCCTGATATTCATCAATAATTTTATCTCTTTCAAGTCCGGTAAGTCTTGAAAGTTTCATTTCAAGAATACTTACAGCCTGCGGACGGGAAAAAGCAAATCTTGACATAAGCATATTCCGTGCATCATCAGCATTTGAGCTTTCCTTAATGATTTGAATAACTTCGTCAATATTGTCGAGAGCTCTTTTAAGACCTTCCAAGATGTGCGCTCTTTTTTCAGCTTCTCTAAGATCGTATTTTGTTCTTCTTGTCACAACATCTCTGCGGTGAACAATAAAGTAATACATTGCATCTTTTATAGAAAGAGTTTTAGGAACTCCGTTGCAGATTGCAAGCATATTTATACCAAAAGAGGTCTGGAGATTCGTCATTTTATAGAGCTGATTAACAATAATTTGGGCATCAGCATCTTTTTTAAGCTCAATTACAACACGGATACCGCGGCGATCGGACTCGTCTCTGATATCGTGAATACCTTCAATTCTCTTATCTTTAACCAGATCAGCAATCTGAATAATCATGTTCGCTTTATTTACCTGATACGGCAATTCATCAACAACAATTTTCTCTCTGCTTCCCGGTTTTGCCTCTTCAAAAGAAACTTTTGAGCGGATTTTGATGATTCCTCGGCCTGTTTCGTAACCCTGACGGATTCCTGTTCTTCCAAGAATAGTCGCGCCGGTCGGAAAATCTGGGCCTGGAACAAACTGCATAATATCAGAAACAGTCGCCTCGGGATTATCAATAAGATGAATAATTGCGGTAACAATCTCTCTTAAATTGTGGGGCGGAATGTTTGATGCCATACCAACAGCAATACCTGAAGTTCCATTTACAAGAAGCTCAGGAACTCTTGCTGGAAGAACTGAAGGCTCTTTCATAGAACCGTCGTAATTGTCAATCATATTAACAGTTTCTTTATCAATATCAGCAAGAAGTTCGCTTGCCATTTTCGCCATTCTTGCCTCAGTGTATCGCATAGCTGCCGCACTGTCACCGTCAATAGAACCAAAGTTTCCCTGACCGTCAACAATAACATAACGCATCGAAAAACTCTGCGCCATTCTAACAAGAGACTGGTAAACAGCCTGATCGCCGTGCGGATGGTACTTACCTATTACATCTCCGACAATTCTTGCAGACTTTTTATAAGCAGTATTCCAACCATTATTAAGCTCTTTCATTGAAAAAAGAATGCGGCGGTGAACCGGTTTAAGACCATCTCTGACATCAGGAAGAGAGCGATCCATAATAACGCTCATCGCATAGTTGATGAACGAAGTCTTCATCTCCTGGTCAATAGCTACCGGCTTAATGTTTCCGTGCAGAATTTCAGTCATTATATCCTCCTGAAAAAGTTTGCTATATCTTATAAAACCACTGATTTTTGTCAAGAAAATGGCAAGTATTCTTTAACTCTCTTGACAAAATATCTGCATACTGTATCATCTTCCTGTTTTATAATTTTATGAGGTAAAAAGATGAAATATGTAGCGTTTTTAGTAATTGTTCCCGTTATTTTAATGTTTGCGTCGTGTTCAAATGATAAATCCAATCACAAAACGACTCCTTTGATTAACGATTCCGATTCAGAGGTTTTGGATGATGCAGAATCTATTCCGGCAGATGATGATAAAATTGTTGGAGAGAGTGATATTTCTCTTGCTGATAATGATGCTCCGATAATTCCTGACGAGATAGTTGATGCTGACAATCAGCCGGAACCTGATGAGTCTGTAGATCCTGATATTATTAAAAAAGATGACGATATTAAGCCGGCTCCCGAAGATAATGATATCAAGCCTACCCCCGATGATGACGAGAATCCTCTAATTCCCGACGAAGATACGAAAAATCCGTTAGATGAATGTGAAGTTCACAAAGATTGCGATTTTGGCTCAAAATGTGATACTACAAAAAATCCTACAATCTGCACACAGGCTACAAACTGCAAAACAGATGCAGACTGTTCCAAGCTTCAATCTTGCAAGCTTGCTGAAAACTGGAAAGAATGCTCCGTTGATTTTACACCTTCTCAGTGTAAACTAGACGAGGATTGTGGATTTGGCGGTTATTGCGAGATAGTTGCTCTTGAATATGGTATCTGTAAATCAAAAAATGAGTGTTCTATAAATGCTGAGTGCGAAGAATATTTTGAATGTAAGCCGAATGATGAATTTATGGCATGTCAGGAAATTCCTCAATGCGCCTCGGATGAGGAGTGCGGATTCGGCTTTGCCTGCACACCAAAAGATTCAAAAAAATTCTGTACTTATGCTAACGAATGTAAAAACGATATTGAATGCGGCAACCTTCAGAGATGCCTGCCTGATGGTAACCACAACAAATGTCAGATGAAATTAAGTGAAGTGTGTACAAAAGATGAGCAGTGCAAAACCTCAGATATGTTTTGCGACCTTTCTCTGGGAGTTGTTGGAAGCTGTAAATCCAGAAATCAGTGTAACATTGATTTAGATTGCGGAGAAGGAATGCTTTGCCAGTCGAATGATACCTACAACGAATGTGTTCAGGCAACGACCGAAAAGTGCGCACTTGATATGCAGTGCGAAGATGGATTCTCCTGTATTAACGGAACCTGCTCTCCAGGCTATACAGGAATGTGCCCTGAAATTGAAGGATTCTGGAAGGTATTCTTTTCAACCCAGATGTTTTTGCAGGCAAACAAGGTTTATGAATTTATCCCGAAAGAGGGTTGCTCTGGAAATATTCAGGAAAAAGAAGTAATTATACCTGTTGGAACTTTTGCGCAGAGTGAGCCGAAAAAATATTCAATAAAAATAGCACTTTTTACAGATTGCACCGCAGATATTAATTTAGGCGGTCTTCTTTCAATTACCTGCGGCGACCAAACTGCTCAGATGATTCGCGAATAGGATAAACACTACGCCAGGATTCCCATAAAACTTTTCCGTCCGAAATTTCAAGAATTAATAGGAAAATTAAACGATTTAGACCATATTTGTGTTTTGGAATTCAAGCTCGACAAACCAGCGTCCAAAGCGTTGGCAGAATTCAGGATAACATAACTTGCCAAGAAGTTAAAAGAGCTGTAAAATCATCTTCCCTTGTTGTGGAAGGAGTGTTATGAGGCTGATTTTATTTTTATTTTTTATTATTTTCATCTTTTTGCCGGTCTATTCTTTTGAGACAACACTCCGCCAGTTTGTCCACCGCTCGTGGCAGCTTGAGGAAGGGCTTCCTCAAAGTTCAATCAACGATCTCCGGCAGACAAAAGACGGTTTTATATGGATTGCAACAAATGAAGGGCTTGTCAGATTTGACGGTTTTGAATTTAAAATTTTTGACAAATCAAATACACCACAGCTCAAAAACAACTCTATCTACTCTCTTTTTGAAGATAGTTCGGGAAGACTTCTTGTTGGCACAGCTTACGGAGTACTTTCTTATCAACATCTTGAATTTACTAATCTTTTCAAAAATTCGCCTCTTTATCAAGCAACTGTAACATGGATTTTTGAAGACAGCTCCAAAACACTTTGGCTTGGAACTTATGACAGGGGAATTTTTTCCTATAAAAATGGAACTATTCGGAATTACACAACAAATAACGGTCTTGCCGGCAACAGAATTACCCACATCACAGAAGACAGCTCTAAAACTCTTTGGATTTCAACTTACGATGGTATTTCAACCTTAAAAAACAGTGTTTTCAGGAACTTCACACAAAAAGAGGGGCTGCCGGATAACCGTGTTTTTTACATTTATCAGGACAGTAAAAACAGAATCTGGATAGGAACAGGAAGCGGGCTAACTCTTTATAATAATAATGTTTTTACAGTTTTTGACGAAAAAGACGGGCTTTCAAACCCCAAAGTTGGCTCAATTCTTGAAGATGAAGCGGGAACTCTCTGGATTGGAACAAACGGCGGCGGAATAAACTGGCTGAAAAACGGAAAATTTACCTCATTTACAGAGCGGGACGGACTGACCAGCAACATGGTTTGGAACATTTTACGCGACAGGGAAGGAAATTTCTGGGTAGGAACTTTAAGCGGCGGAATAAACTTTTTTAAAAAAGGAAAATTTGCGTCATACTCAACCGATGACGGTCTTTTAGAAAACCAGATAACAGCTGTTTTGTCTGATTCAAAACAAAATTTGTGGATAGGAACATGGAGCAAAGGACTCAATCTTGTGACAGGAAACAATGTTGTTAAAATTACTAAAGATTCCGGTCTTTTAGCTGAAAGTATTTACTCACTTTACGAAGATTCTAAGGGAACTCTTTGGGTAGGGACAAATCTTGGAATGTTCAGATTTAACGGAAAAAAATTTGAAAAATTTATTATTTCCGAACTGAACCGTGATGTTTTAACAGTTTTTGAGGATAGTTCAGGAGCGTTCTGGTTTACTTCAGGAGAGGACAAAATTGTAAGAAAAACAGATGATTCTATCACACTTTTTACGCAAAAAGATGGTCTGCCTGAAAATCCGCTCAATAAAATTATTGAGGATGGTGAGAAAACTATATGGCTTGGAACGGAAAATTCAGGAATTATATCTTTTGACAGCAAAAAATTCGAAATTTTCAAAATTGAAAACGGGCTTTCAGGAAACTCGATAACATCGCTCGAAAAACTGAGCTCAGGCGGGCTGATAATCGGAACAACTGACGGAATAACTATTTATAAAAACAAAAAATTTTATCCTGTTACAAAAAAGGAGGGACTTTTTGACAACTCAATAGCTGCCGCAGTAGAAGATAAATCAGGCAATCTCTGGATAAGCTCAAGCAAAGGTGTTTCAACCATCTCAAAAAGAGAGATTGAAAACTTTGTAAGTGGCAAAACTAAAAGAGTAATTTCAAAGAGTTATGGAATTTATGACGGAATGAAAACAAGAGAGTGCAACTCAGGTTTTCCAGGAATTTCAAAAGATTCTGACGGTAAAATCTGGTTTGCAACAATGAAGGGCGTGACAGCTGTTGATCCTCAGAAGATTACACTTAACCAGATAATGCCGGCTATTTATATTGAAAAAACAGTAGCAGACAACATTGAGCTCAAAAAAAGAGAACATATTGAAATTACTCCTGAAACAGCAAATCTTGAAATAAGCTACACAGCTATAAGTTTGAGTGATCCTGAAGGAATCAGATTCAAATATAAGCTCGAGGGTTTTGATAAAGATTGGGTTGATGCAGGTGCCAGAAAAAGTGCTTTTTACACTGACCTGCCGCCAGGAAATTACAGATTTACAGTTACAGCCGCAAACAGCGACGGCGTATGGAATACAAAAGGAAGCTCGCTTAACATTGTCAAAAACCCCAGTTATTACGAGTCATTATGGTTTAGAATTCTTATTCTCATCTCTTTTGTTTCTGTAGCACTATTTTTTGTAAAAATACGGCTCAACCGGATGGAGAAAAAACAGTTTGAGCTTGAAAAGATTAATGAAAAACTTGCATCAGTCGATCAGCTCAAAGACCAGTTTCTCGCAAACACATCACACGAGCTACGGACACCGCTTAATGGAATAATCGGTCTGACAGAATCTTTAATTGAGGGAGCTACCGGAAATCTTTCTAATGATACAATCTACAACCTTAAAATTATTAAAGAAAGCGGGCAGAGAGTCGGAACACTGATTAATGATATTATTGATTTTGAGAAGATGAAAAACAGAAAAATTGAGCTCTCACTAAAACCTGTCTCTATCATTGCTGCTGCAGAAGAGATAATCCTCCTCACAAAACCGCTACTGAAAGGAAAAAAAGTTGTGCTGAAAAACTTAATTCCTGAAAATATTCAGGCAGTTACAGCTGATGATAACAGACTTAGGCAGATTTTCTACAATCTGATAGGAAACAGCGTGAAGTTTACAGAAGAGGGCGAGATAACTGTTTCTGCAGAAACCTCAGAACATCTTGTAATTATTAAAATAAAAGACACAGGAATAGGAATAGAAAAAGATAAACTGGAGACAATCTTCAACTCTTTTGAACAGGGAGATCCTTCAATTGAAAGGAAGTACGGCGGCACAGGAATCGGGCTCAGTATAACCAAAAAACTTGTCGAGCTTCACGGAGGAACAATATCTGTCAATTCAGAAAAAGGGGCAGGCTCTGAATTTATCTTTACAATGCCAAGAAGCAGTGAAAAGGCTGAAATCATTGACAATAATCAACTAATCAGCAAACTTTACGCAGGCAATTCCAAGGAGATGGAAAGTGCAAAAAATGAAGAAAAATATGAATTAATCACAATAGTTACGGTTGATGACGAAGCTGTAAACCAGCAGGTTTTGAAAAATCATCTTTCGAAAGATTTTAATGTTTTGCAATTTTATAATGGAAACGATTTTTTGAACTATCTCGAAAATAGTGAAAAACCGGATTTAATTCTTCTTGATATTATGATGCCAGGACTTTCCGGTTATGAGGTGTGCCATAAAATCAGGGAAAAATATTCAATTTCAGAGCTGCCGGTAGTTATGCTTACTGCAAAAAACAGAATTGAAGATCTTGCAGAAGGATTCAAATCAGGCGCGAACGATTATATAGTAAAGCCATTTATAAAAACCGAGCTTATGGCAAGAATTGAAACACATATCAACCTCGCAGAAAAAGCGAAAGCTGATGCTGAAAAAATTGTGGAACAAAACGAGGAACTTGAATCTGTAAAAAGCGAGCTTATTGAAAAATTTGAGAGGGAAAGAGTTGATGCGGAAAGAGCTGAACACTATCTCCAAACTCTTAAAAATATTATGGAAAAAGAAAAAATCTATACAGAGCCTACACTTACCCTTTCGCAGCTTTCTGCCAAAACAGGAATATCTCCTCACAACATTTCCTACACAATCAACACATATCTTGAGACAAACTTTTTCGGTTTTGTAAACAGCTACAGAATCGAGGAAGCGAAGAAGCTTCTTGAAGACAAAGCGTTTGAAAAAAAGAATCTCCTTGCAATCTCGATAATGGCGGGATTCAATTCCAAAGCAACATTCAACACACTTTTCAAAAAAGAAACAGGAATGACCCCGTCGGAATTCAGAAAATCGCGGGAAGAAAAATGATTATCCTTTATAATCCAATAAAATCAGTAAATTAAGAGCCATGAATTTACTTACACTGCACATTTAGTAGAATCAGTTTAATTCTTAAAAAAATCAGTTTTCTTGACATGAGATCTAATTTCCTTTATAAATTACCCGTTATTTTTAATGTGTCTTGTTGTTGTTTTTTTAAAAGAGGTTTTCAATGAAAAATTTAGTTGTTTTTTTAAGTTTGATTGGACTTTTTATTATTTCATGCGGTAATGATAAAAAAGATGAAAGCTCAACAGGGGTAAGTGCATCTGACGCAAAGCTGATTTGTGGAAAAATTTTTAGCTGTGAGGAATTCTCTGACATGAGAGAATTTTATGGCGGCTCTGAAAGTGCCTGTGTAAAAAGAGCAACAAATCCGACTGTTGTTGGAGAGGGAAAATCTTGTGAAGGATTTGGTGTAGTATGTGTATCAGGCTATTATTGCAATGTTACTATAAACAAAGAAGGTTCTAGCGGTGTTTGCGTAAAAGCATTAGAGGCAGGAGAAGCATGTATTGATTCAGAAAAAGAATGCGCATACGAACAGGGATATGAGTGCAACTATAAGACAGATAAATGTGAAAAAGATCCTTGCGAGGCAAAGGATACTGCATGTTTTAGATGTATATATAATCTCCCTTGTGCCGATATTGCAATGGCTACGAAGAAAATTTTTCAGGACGATGACTATAGTTATGCTGCGGAAAAATGTCCCAATGATTGTACCGGCTCCTGTTTTGAAAATGAAAAGAAAAAATAATCTTATTTAATCCACTTTTTTAATAACAAAGCAACATTCAACACACTTTTCAAAAAAGAAACAGGAATGACCCCTTCGGAATTCAGGAAAAAACTGTAAAAAACATGTTTAAATGGTTCCATTTGGCCGAAAAGTTCAGGAAAATAAAGTAAAACAAACTCCGGCAACTTGTTTTTCGGAGGTTTGTGATGCGAAATTTTTTAAATTGTTTTTTAGTTCTTTGTTCTATTTTTATCCTTTTTATCTCGTGCGGTGAGGAGAAAAAAGAGAGAACTTCTACTGCTCCAAATGATTCTGATTTAAATGATTTTTCAGAAAGTGACAATGAAGAGAATGATGATTCTGTAGAAAAAGAGGATGATAATATCGAGCCTGATGCGGAATCTATTGTGTGCGAAAAAGGCTACAAACCGGAAAACGGCAAATGCGTTGATATTGATGAATGTCTTGAAAATATTTGCAGTTTTGAAAATGGAGTTTGTGAGAATCTGCCGGGAAGCTATAAATGTTCCTGCAAAGCTGGTTTTGTACTTGAAGGGACAAAAAAAGAGAGCTGTGTCTCAAGATTTGATTTTGAAGGACCTGTTTACAAAGGAAATGTTCTTTTAGTAATTAATGAAGCTACAGGCGAAACTGACTTTGAATTTACAGGCACTCTTCCGGGTGATAAAAAGAGAAATTTATCAGAAAATCTGAGCTCAAAATTTCTCCCTAAAAATCTTGATGTAACTGTTCCTCTAAACCCTGAATCTCTCAAATTTGCTGAAAATAATGAACAAATTTATGCAGTTGGCGAGGAAAGGCTTTTTTTTGGTTATGGTGCCAACAGCCCGGAAATCACAGCAACACTCAAATATCAGGGAACAAAATCAAATATCTGGGTTGAAAAAGGGGGAGAAAATGTGATAACTGATGAGCTGGCTGAATCTATTGCCGAAAATTTCGATAGTGTTATTTTCGACAAAGTTACCGGAAGATTTGGCGAGCTTAGCGATGTTGATAATGATGGCAGGGTGAGTCTTCTTTTTCTCCAGACAAACTATCCTGGCGTTGGAAAAGTCGGCGGATACTGCGACCCGAATCATCTTTATGACACAGAAAAATCAAACAAAATGGAGATGGTTTTTGTTGATTATGAAACCTCCAGAAATCTCAATGAGTTTTTGTATGTAATTGCTCACGAATTCAGCCACTTAGTTCATTATGTCAGAGATATTTACACAGAAAAAAATGGAGAATACCATCCGTGGATAGCGGAAGGAATCGCAACAGCAGGCGAGGCTGCAGTTTTTGGAAGCTCTGAAAAATGGATTGATTACTACAACTATTCGCTCGCTGCTTCAAAAGGTCTGTCTCTTCTTTTTATTGACTGGAACAATGATCCTCAGGCAACTTATGCGCTTGATTATCTTTTTTTCAGATATCTTGAAATTCAGGCAGGCATAGAAAACAACATTATAAAAGAGATTATTTTTGACAGTGAAAACAACTATTTAGCAGTAGAAAGAGCCGCAAAAAAGTATATTGATAAAAATCTCACATTCGGCGAGCTGATGACCCGTTACAGACTTGCAATTTTGTTGAAAGAAAAAGAGGGATTTTACGGATACAAGGGCGTCCCTGAATTTGACAAACTTAAGACCCGTTTTTATGGAGGAAAAGGATTTGATTTAAGAAGCGGCGGCGCAGTTTATATCAGGATTGACGGTGAATTCACCGAATCAGGCGACAAAGACGAACATATAAGATATGCAGGTGTTTATACCGGCGAAACAACCGGAACAGAATAAATGGAGGCAGTTATGAAAAAGAGCATGATTTTACTGGCAATTTCAGCAGTTATGATTTTCGCGTCATGCGGAAATGAGGGTTCAAAAACAGACAAAAAATCTCCTGATAATAATATTGTTCAGGCAGATGATGAGAGTATTAACAATGAAAATGAGACAAACATTACAGATGAAGAGAACCTGACAGATGAAGAGAGCGTTCCAACAGAAAACGAAAATGAGCTGTCAGAAAATGATGAACCTTTCAACAACACAACACCTGTAGCCGAAAATGCTCTTATGTTTGAGTTCAAGGGTATACTAAATTCAATAGAAACAAATCCGCCGGAGAGAGGGCTTGCAACTTTCACTGTTTTACTTAACGGAGAAAAAGTGGTGCTTGATGTTGACGCAAGCGGCAGAGTTGTTGAAAAAGATGACAAAAAACTTATTCAGATGAGTGCTTTTACAGATTTGGAAACACTTGATAATACACCGGAAATGCAGTTTGTTATTAAATACAATGTTGCAACCGCAATTGTTGATTCTGCCGATCTTATGAAAATAAAAAATGAAGGGACAAATATTATTACAAGCGACAAGATTCAGAATGCATCAATGTATGCGGCAAAAATGTATAAGAAAAAAGATGAAACAACGCTTGTCCGCTTCTGCCAGATTGCTGTTAATGACAAGAAAAACAGTGATTCCGCAATTTTTGTAAATCATAAAGATAACAAGAGTTTTGATGTCGGCGAAAATATCTTTACAAAAGGAAATGTAGCACTTACAGATGACAAAGCAGCTATCCTTGAGCTTTTTCCTGACAATGTTGAGGATGAAGGACTTCTCTGCTCCTACAGAATAAATGCTGACTGGGTTTCAAAAGAAGAGTTCTACGCAGAAGTTGAAAAAGGGATAATTGACTGCAAACTTCCTGAAAATTATCTTACTCCGGCATCTGAAAACTACTTTACCTTCCAGTTCAACGGAATTATCAACAAAATTGATGCAGCCCAGAACAGCCAGACAACAGCCTCATCTGACTATAAACTTCATGTGAACGGAAAAGATATAAAAATCACAGACATGGGCGGATATTCCCAGCAGCTTAAAATAAATGAAACTGATGTCACAGGGATATTTTCTTTTGGTGATTACTTGCAGCACTCAGACGGAACAATAACCTACAACATGCTTGAGATTCACCTTCCGACCGCTGGCTTAAACGAGCTTAAAACAAGCGGAAAAAACACCTTTGCACCAGGTGACAACGGCTACCCGCTCCTCTTAAGCGTAATCTGGAACAAAAAAGATGAAAACAAATATATCGGAAAACTCTGCCCGATAGGAGTGGTTCCCGCAAATGATACAACTTCATCATTTTTTGTATGCCATGACAAAAATGTGAACTTTGCTGAAGGCGAAAAACTTCAGATTGCAGCTAATATAAATCTTTCAACAGATGCGGAAGCAATTAAATCATTTTATAAAATAGAGGATGTGTGCTACTGCGTTGACGGAGATGGCGCAACTGTTGACTGTTCAGAGTTTTAACCCCCTTATTTCTCTCTCATATTTCCCCAAATAATCTCCGGATAAACCGTAAAAATTCCTGTACAAATAAAACAAGCTTTTGTATATTTAACCGTCAGCTTAAAACCTGATAAAGGCAAGGCAAGATTGTCAACACTCTCTAGAAAAATTTCCCGCATGCGCGTGAAGGTCGCTGGTCGCGAATTATCAGACAAATCACCTAAAGTCAAGAAAATACTCACCAATTCCCCTTCTTCAGAAGGGGTGGCGCGAACGCGACGGGGTAGCTCTCCGTTTTTTCCCAAAAACCTTTCCGCACCAGCAAAAAACCACCACGGAACCGCCAAAAATGGCAGGTAATCACCAAAAAATGCTCGGTCTCGTAAAAGAAATTTACAGTCATCACCAAAAAATGGTCGGGCATCAGCTAATTTTTGAAATATCGTCACTAAAAAATGGTTGGTCTTGTAAAAAGAATTTACAGTCATCACAAAATAATGATAAGTCATCACAATTTATTAACAGGTAACGAGGAGAAAAGCTATGGTCGCGGGAGAAAAAAGAAAAGAACTGGACGAATTTGTAAAAAAAAATTAAGATATTTGCGAAAGTTGCGCTAAAGGGCAGGATTGAGTGGCTAAAGAAGATGGGATTAGAGACATAAATTCAGGAGATAAAAACAATGAAAAAGATGATTAGTTTAATGGCGATGATTGTAGCTCTGATGATTGTCGGCTGCGGTAGTGACAGCAAGAAATCTGAGACCAAAAATGATGGAGAAGTTGTTTTAACAGATGTAGAGCCTGACAAGGACGGGACTGAGTCAGACAGTGATTCTCCTGATCCATTTGACAAAGATGCTATAGAGCCGGACGATGATTCTATTTGCGGTAACAGCAAGCTAGAAACAGGTGAAACCTGCGAAAAAGGCGAAACAAAAGAGTGTGCCAGCTTAGACAATAAAATTTATGAATCAGGCGCTGCAAGCTGCAAAAGTGATTGTTCAGGCTGGAATGTGAGCAGTTGTACAAAAAAACAAATAATGGTGGATCCTTTATATGAACAATATTTTCCATTAGTTGACGGAAAACAGGCTTTTTCAGAGCAGACTGTTGCAGATCAGATAGTTGTGAATGATCCTGTCACAAAACTTATGTGGGCAAAAGAGTATGCACAAGATAAAACCTGGCAGCAGGCAATAGATTACTGCAGTAATTTAACCTATGCAGGCTATTCTGACTGGCGGCTGCCAACTCCTCATGAGCTGGGAAGTCTTATTAATTATACAACATATGATCCTGCCTCCAATTTTCCAGACATGCCTTTTGAAAATTTTTGGAGTTCCTCGGTCAGCGCGAATAATAGTGTCAATGCATGGTATGTGACTTTCACCAATGGCCAGGTGTACAGTGGCGGTAAGGATGATACTTACTATGCTCGCTGTGTCCGTGGCTCATATTCAATTATACCAATTGAAAGATTTACCGTCAGTGTCAACGGAGAGGTGATAACAGACAATATCACAAAGTTAGTCTGGGCAAAAAAGTGTCCAGGATACATAATGTGGGAGAAGGCTATAGATTATTGCAGCAACTTAACTTATGCAGGTTATGATGATTGGAGACTGCCGGCTATTCATGAACTGGCAAGTCTTGTGCATTATGGAGTTCCTCGGACTACAAACATAGTATTGGTGGTGTATGGACGGTGGGTTTCGACGATGGCGATCTGGACTCCAGCAATAAGCATACTGCGTGGTTTGCTCGTTGTGTCCGTGGCTGACGTGCGCCAAGCGAAGCTGGTGCGCATTAACGGGTTAAAATCCCGTCTGGACAAAGGCTAGCCACCAGTCCAGTACAGAAAATGACGGCGGTGGAGGCAACAACATTGTCGGAGCTCATTGGAAGGAAACAGCAGGCCGTAATGCGTAAGCGTGAACAGCGGATAATTGCCCCGAAATACACTAAACGGAAAGGGCAGAGACTCAGTCACCCAGTCGAATGCAGCACAGATATCTACGCAAAGGCGAGTAAATATCTGCCACCCGGGGTTGTAGCTGATGGCATGCTGTTGAAAAGTGCGAACCGGAACTTGGGAGACCCAATGTAATCCTGAGAAGGTACCTGCAAACAAGCTTGAAATTGTGAGAATGCGGGAAAGTTGCAATGGGAGTCGGACAGTCTCATAGTACTCTGAAAGCGGGAAAGCCGTTTACTTGGGGAAGGGGACTGCATAAAACGAGAGGAGTAAGGAAACATTGACCAGACCCAGTGGTGAACAATCAATGGAAACGAAATTACAACTTATAGCTGCGCGAGCAGTGAGTTTTGTGAAGAGCCGTGTGCGGGAAAACCGCCAGCACGGTTCTGTGAGGGGGCGAGTGCCTGAAAGTCAGAGCAGAGAAGCTCTTGGAAAAACACACGCATTCAAATTGGCACTTGCTCTACTCGACCGCTTTTTAGCGTAACGGAGGCTTTAGCCGAATTGGAGCGTTTTTTTAGCCCGCTTTTAAAGGGCGGGCGATTGGCTGTTTAGGGTTTCCGCCTAAGGCGGTCGAGATTTTTTTTAGAGAAATGTAATATGGTGCAAATCCTGCAACAGGTTTTCCGCCGAAAACCCCTACAAATCAAAAAAATCCTGTAAATCCTGGTCAGTTTTGACATTCAGAAACTTGTCTGATATAATTGGGGGAATTTTTTGGGGAATTAATAGGATGCCGGAGATTAGCAGATTTTATGGGATAGTTATTTATATTTTGTACAGGGAGCATAATCCGCCCCATTTTCACGCAATTTATGGAGATTACGAAGTTACAGTTGAGATTAATTCTGGAATTATTGAAGGAAGAATGCCTAAGAGAGCTTTATCTTTGATTTCTGACTGGTATGAGCTGCATAAAGAAGAGCTGAAAATGATTTGGCTTATGGCTTGTGAAAAAAAACCTTTGAATAAAATTGCACCGCTTGATTAGAAGGAGGATTGTTATGTTTCTACATATTGTTAAGGCTGATTATGTGGCTGATTATATAATTAATTTCACATTTAATAATGGTATTGTTAAGGAAGTTGATTTAAAAAATGAACTTTCCGGTGAGATTTTTGAACCGCTGAAGGATATTGAATTTTTCAAAAAGTTTGAGATTTCTGCTGAAATAAAAACTATTTGCTGGCCTAATGGTGCTGATTTTGCGCCTGAACATCTTTTTGAAATTGGTCAATATCTCAGAAAAACCGCTTAAAATAATTGAGCAATAAGAAAAATTTACAATACCAGAAAACCCCCAGACGCGATTAATAGCGTCTCTACGGAATCCTGAGAAACGGGTTTTCCGCCGAAAACCCCTTGTATCTTAAAAAATAGAGGTTGATAAGGCAGGCTGTTAGCCCCTTG